>JANLPT010000368.1:0-5572 GCA_031367405.1 Bryobacteraceae bacterium | reverse complement strand
TATGAATGCGCTGTTCCACGGCTACATCGAATGGCAAGGCGACATTCCGATGCGCCCGACTGGCTCCTTGATCTCCGATCGCGCCGGCAAGGTGACCGGCTACGCCATGTTCAACCTGCAGGAGCGCGGCGAACTATTTGTTGAGCCCACCACGGAAGTCTACGAAGGCATGATCGTGGGCGAGCATTCGCGCGATAGCGATCTCACCATCAACATCGTGAAAGAGAAAAAGCTCTCGAACATGCGCGCCTCCGGTTCGGACGACGCCATTCGCCTGGTGCCGCCAAAGCTGATGAACCTGGAGCAAGCCATCGAATATATTCAGGACGATGAGTTGGTGGAAGTAACCCCCAAGTCCATCCGTCTGCGGAAGAAAATCCTGAAGGCAAATCAGCGCTAATTCTGCCCCACCTCCTGTTGTGATATATCTTCATACCGAATGAAGATTACGAAAATAAATGCCTTCGCGACGCCAGAGGCAACGCTGCTGCGCATCGAAACTGACTCGGGTTTGCGCGGCTATGGCGAGTGCCGCAGTCTGGCGGCGCGCGAGTTGGCCACCCTGCGCCAAGTGGCCATCGGGGCCGACCCATCAACTTATGAAGTGCTGCGGTCGCGATTAGCCGATTCGCCAAATGCC
This sequence comes from Bryobacteraceae bacterium, assembly GCA_031367405.1. Lineage (GTDB taxonomy): Bacteria > Acidobacteriota > Terriglobia > Bryobacterales > Bryobacteraceae > JALHNI01. The sequence goes on along the minus strand of JANLPT010000368.1, from coordinate 4,932 downwards.
CACGCCGCCCTAAACATGGCCATGCTCGACGTATTGGGCAAGCAAGCGAAAGCGCCCATTTATACCCTGCTGGGCGGCGCGACACGCAACAAGGTCCGCCTGCTGACCCCGCTCGCTAACCTGGCCGCTCAAATCAAAGCCGGCGAGCGCGCTTTCGTCGTGCCCGTCGTTTCCGGCAAAGGCTCGCGCCTCAACTTTGTCGAACGCACGGTAGCCCAGCTAACTAAGCTGCGGGAAGAAGGCGGGGAAAATATTGACTTTGTCCTCGACGCGCAAGGTAAGTTGCCCCCCGCCGAGGCGGGTTACTTGTCCGCCGCGCTCGAAAAATTTCATCTTCTGTGGTTTGACGAACCATGCGCCATCGCGAACTTAGCCGCCGTGCGCAAGCTGGCGCGCGAGAACGTCACCCCCTTGGGCTTTGGCCGCACGATCACGGCCCCCAGCGGCGTGCCCGATCTATTTCGCGAACAGGCCATCGACGTCCTGCGGCTCGACATCCGCCGCCATGGCATCTCCCAGATTCGCCGTTTGGCCGTGTTAGCCGAAACTTACTACACGGCGGTCGCCCCCTTCAACGATGGCGGACCCATCGCCTCCGCCGCCGCGATCCAATTGGCCGCCAGCATGCCCAACTTCGTCATCCAACAAGTAGGGGCTCTCTCCAGTTCCATCGTCAGCGGATTGCCCGCGCCGCGTGACGGTTTCATCCCTTTGCCCACCGCGCCCGGCTTAGGCATCGTCGTGAATGACAGCGCACTTGAGCGCTTACCGGAGGCCGCATGAAACGCCGTAACTTTGTCGGCGGTATCGGGCTCGGCAGCATGGCGCTCCAAGCTCAATCCACCCGCCCCATCGGAGCCGAGGCCCTCGACGCGGTGGGCTCGAAGACCCGCATCACCAACGTGAAGACGTTTGGCGTCACTTACGAAAACAACTCTGACCGGCCCTATGTCTTCGTCAAAATCGAAACCAACGACGGCGTGGTGGGTTGGGGCGAAGGAACGCTGGAAGGCAAAGCCAACGCCGTCATGGCCTGCGTGGCGGACTTTAAGGAGTTCCTCATCGGTGCCGACCCGATGCTGGTGGAGCACCACTGGCAATCGATGTATGTGCATAGCTTCTACCGTGCCGGCCCGGTGATGGGCTCCGCCATTTCGGGCATCGATCAGGCTTTGTGGGACATTCGCGGTAAGTTACTCGGCCAGCCGGTATACAAGTTACTCGGCGGGCCGTTCGATCCGGCGGGCGTCCGTGGTTACTATCATGTCCGCGCCAATACGCTCGAGGAAATGCGCGCCGTCCGTGAGAAAGCGGCCGAGTTAGGAGTTACTTGCGTCAAGGGCGGCATTCCTGGTTATTACGAATGGATCGAGACCCACGCCAAAATCAAAGCGGCGGTGAAGCATCTCGAAAATATGCGCGCCGGCTTGGGCCCGGATATCGACATCGGCATCGACTTCCACGCCAAGACCTCCCCCGCCGTGGCTTCTATCTTGTGCAAAGAGGTAGAGCCTTTGAAGTTACTCTTCATCGAAGAACCCTGCCCACCGGAGAACGTCGCCGCGATGAGAAAGATCGCCGAGCGTTGTACGACACCCATCGCCACGGGCGAACGCCTGATTGCAGCTTACTCCTGCCGCGAGTTAGTCGAAATGGGTGTGGTGGACATTCTGCAAACCGACATCAACCACGTCGGCGGCATCACGGCCTTGTGGAAAGTGGCGTGTCTGGCCGAGCCATCGGGCGTCAAAATCGCGCCGCACGCGTGCGAAGGGCCCATCGGCGCGCTGGCCACGGTACACGTCGACGCGGCCGCGCCCAATTTCCTGGTGCAAGAGATCTGCAGCGGTGTGGTGGCCAGCAAAATCGAAAAGATGTGGGAAGAGTGGCTGGGCTTCCCCGCCATGCGCATGGTGAACGGTAAGTTCCCGCTGCCGGTAAAGCCCGGCTTAGGGTTCGACTTAGACGAGCGCGCCTTTGCGAAGTATCCATTTGCGGGCACTAAACCCATGGCCCGCGTCTTTCACCAAGATGGCAGCGTGGCCGCCTGGTAGTCTGACCGCGTGAAAACGTCACTGTGCCTACCAGACGCGCACGAAGTAAGCGGCTCCTGCGTACAATAAAGGGAGCATTCACATGAGGTCCACATGCCGTTTCTGAAGGGGTATCGAACCCTAGCGCTGATCATCGCTGCGTCAACTCTCGGCGCCCAACCGCCGCGCCGGCCTGGGGGATTCGTCCCCGGGCAACAGAGGCCTGCCGGCGACCCCGCGCAGACCGCGCGCGGCAAGGGCATCTACGGCATCTCCTGCCGCGCGTGCCATGGAGCCGACCTCCGCGGCGGTGACATGGGTGGCCCCAACCTTTTGCGCTCTCAACTCGCCTTAAGCGACCGCGACGGCGAAAAAATAATCCCTGTCGTTCAAGGAAGTTTGCAGGCTGGCGGCATGCCGGCCATTCCGATGAGCCCTAATGACGCCAAGGCGGTTGCCGCTTATGTCCGCAGCATTATGGCCACCATCGGCGGTCAGGGCATGCCGCCCAGCTCACAAGAGCCGCCCACGATTGTCGTGGGCAACGCGGCGGACGGGCAAGTCTATTTTGCTCAGAAATGCGCGAGTTGCCACTCCGAAGGCAATCTAACCGGCAGTGACCTGCGAGGCATCGCCACCCGCATCGCGGATCCGAAAATGTTGCAAAACGCCTGGGTCGCCGGTGGATCGCGGATGGGCCGTGCCGCAGCCGGACCGCCCTCCGCCAAACGCACAGTCACCGTATCCGTTACCCCGCCCAACGGCGGCATCGTCGAAGGGCGTCTCCTCCGCATCGACGATTTTGCCGTAGCGCTCGAGTTGCCTGACGGCACCTCCCGTAGCTTTCGGCGCGATGGCGATGTTCCGAAAGTGGAGGTTCACGATCCCCTCACCGCCCACCGCGAATTGCTTTCGATTTACTCCGACCAAGACGTCCACAACGTGACCGCCTATCTGGTGACCCTCAAATGAATTTCCTCCCCTTTGTCCTCGCCGGGGCCAGCGCCGCGACCTTATTCGCCCAAGGCGGCGGCGTCTCGCCCACCGAACTATTGAAACCGTTGAAGGATTCGTGGCCCACTTATAACGGCGACTACTCCGGCCGCCGCTACAGCGCGCTCGACGCGATCAATACCGCTACCGTCAAACATCTTTCCCTCGCGTGGAGCATCCGGCTGACGGCTGGTGCCAATTCACCGGGGGGCGGGCGCGGCCGCGGTGCAGTAACTCCGGCCAGGCTCACCGTTGGCGGCGAAGGTACCGGCGACCTCAACGCCTCCACTGGCACCATCAAGGCCTCGGTTCTCGAAGTCGATGGCACCTTGTATTTCACGATGCCCGATAATGCCTGGGCCGTGGACGCGCTCGACGGTCGCGAACTCTGGCACTACGTTTGGAAGACGCGCGGCGGCACGCATATCGCCAATCGCGGCCTCGCCATGTGGAACGGCTACCTCTACATGGAGACGCCCGACAACTACCTCGTCTCGCTTGACGCGAAGACCGGTAAAGAGCGCTGGCACAAGACCATCGCCGATCTTGACCAAGGCTACTTCTCTACGCCCGCGCCCGTCGTCGTCGGCAACCACGTGCTCGTCGGCACCGGCAACGACATTGATTCGCCCGGTTTCCTGCTCTCCTTCGACGCCGAAACCGGCGATCTCGAGTGGAAGTTCTACACCGTGCCGATGAAGAAGGGCGACCCGGGTTTGGATACCTGGGCCAGCCTCGATGCGGCCCGCCACGGCGGTGCCCAGACCTGGATTCCCGGCGCTTATGATCCGGAAACCAAGCTGTACATTATCGGTACAGGAAATCCCACTCCTGCTTACACCACGGGCCAGCGCGGCGAGGGCGATAACCTCTATACCTGCTCGCTGGTTGCCATTAACGTCGATACCGGTAAGATGGCCTGGCACTTCCAAACTTCCCCGCACGATATGCACGACTATGACTCGGCGCAAACGCCCATTCTGGTCGACGCTCCCTTCAACGGAAAAATGCGGAAGTTAGTGCTCACCGCAGCCCGCAACGGCTATTTCTTTACCGTTGACCGGGTCACCGGCGAACGTCTGGTGACTTCTAAATATGGGCAGTTTACTAACTGGGCCAAGGGCCTCAATCAATTCGGCGGCCCTGAGCGTGATCCGTTCAAGGACCCCACCATCGGCGGCGCGATCGTCTCGCCCACTTCCGATGGCACCGTCAATTGGCAGCCACCCGCTTACTCGCCCCAAACCGGTTTGTTCTATGTTCCGGAAGGCAACGGCTTTTCGCTCTTCTATTTAACCGATACTGACCCGCGTGGCTCCATGGGGCTCGGCGGTAAAGAGGAAGTCAGCGTCGGCACCGGCGGCAACTATCTCAGCGCCATTGATTACCGCACCGGCAAGGTGGTGTGGCGGCATCGTTATTACGGCAACGGCGGCGGCGGCGGTGGTGGACTCTTAGCCACCGCCGGCGGCTTGCTGTTCGCAGCGGACGGCATGGGTAGTCTGGTCGCGCACGACGCGAAGACGGGCAAGCCCCTATGGAACACCCGCATCGGCAACGTGACCAACGCCCCTCAGACCTTCCGGCTCGACGGCCATCAGTATCTAACGGTAGCCACTGGCGATACCCTTTGGGCGTTTGTGTTGAATTAGTATCGCGACCGCGTGAAAACGTCACGATGCCTTGTAATTTTCGAGGCTTGTCGCAGGATCCTCGCCCTGACGGTCGGGGTTCTGTTTGGCTCGCTCCCTCCGCCAAGAGCCACTTACTCTCCATGAGGCATATTCGCCGGCCGCCCACCAGCCGGGAACGAAGTGACCAGGTTGTCGACGGCTGATCGGACCCGGTCACTTCGTTCCCGGCTGATTTTCTGCCGGCGAATATGCCTCATGGAGAGTAAGCGATT
>JANLPT010000220.1:0-3100 GCA_031367405.1 Bryobacteraceae bacterium | reverse complement strand
GGACGCGGCACGGGCCGGGCAGCGCATCGGCCTCGGCACTCCGATTCTCGGCGAGTTGATCGGCGGCGTGATGGCGAGCAAGCGGAACCGCCCTGCAAATGCAGAAATTCACGATTCACGGACCGGCCTTTGATCGCCATTCGTCCGGGTTTGAATGCACCACCACAGGACAAGTGAAAAATCTGTTCATCGACCGGCGTTCCACTATATCCAAAGCGTATGTGGGTTGAAGAATTACATCTCGAAAACATCAAATGCTTTGAAAAACTGAGCCTCCGTTGTGGAGACAAGAATGGCGCGTTCAAATGGATCACGCTTCTGGGCGAGAATGGCGTCGGAAAAAGCACGATGCTTCAGGCATTGGGATTGTTGCTCGCGGGCCCCGAGGGCGCGAACCAATTGCTTACAAAGCCTCTCGGCTGGCTGCGCAACGAAAGTCGCCAAGGCAAGCTTTCAGCCAAAATCCACCAAACCAAGAACGATCCCGGAAAATACGGCACGACGAAGATAAGGAATGTTTTCAATTTCACCTACTTCATCACAGGAACAGAGAAGCTTCAGATTAGGAGTAAGTTGTTTACCGAGCCTGCGATTGTTCCGAACTCGGACCGTACCCTCTCGTGGCTCCGACAAAATGCCTTTCCATCCAAAGGCGAAGGATGGTTTGCATCCGGTTACGGCGCATTTCGGCGCCTGACGAAGCGCAATCAAGTTGTTGTGCCTTCGCTACAAACTCCTGAACGTTATACTGGGTTTTTGGCACAGTTCGACGAAGACCAACCTCTGGCGGCTTTCGAGCAATGGTTTGTTCACCTCGATTATCGGATAGCTAAGACCCAAGAGGAGTTAGCACGAAAGCAACAAACGCTTGGAATTGCCGCAATCAATAAAGTCCTTCTTGAAGGTGCCGAGTTTGATTCGGTCCGTCAGGACGGGAGAATTCTCTTCAATGTGAATGGACAAAAGGTAGCGACGCTCAACCTCAGCGATGGTTACCGGAGTGTGCTAGCCCTTTCTGGAGATTTGATTTGGAGGCTTTTCATGGCCTTTCCAGCAAGCGATGATCCAATGAAAGAGCAAGGCACTGTGCTTATTGATGAACTAGATATTCATCTTCACCCTGTCTGGCAACGCCAGATTCCGGCAATGCTTAGAAGCCTCTTTCCCAACTTGCAGTTTATTGTATCGACTCATAGTCCATTTGTCGCGGCTGGTTCTGGCGAAGATGCCGTAACCTATAGGTTAGGTTGGAATGCGAACAAACAAGTGGAACTCACGAAAACGCCAAATCTCTCTTTTATGAGTGTGGATAGGGTCTTGCAGAGCGCGGCTTTTGCAGTCGTTTGTCTCTTCTCGAAGCAAACCCAAGAAACGATAGATCGTTACTATGCGCTAAGAAAAAAGACCAAGCGGACACCCGCCGAGGAGAATCAATTGGAAATGGATATGCCGATTGTGCAGCAAGCAATTGGCCTTGAGGTGCCAAAGACCGAGTTGGAAAACAAGATGGATCAGTATCTACGTAAGATGATGAAATGATTCGAGTCACTCGAACCAAAAAGCCCGATGTCTTGACGGCGAAAGAGATGAGCTGGAAAAAGAAGATCCGTGAAGCGTCCACCGATGCCGCACGGAAAGCGGCGCAAGGGAAATACCAGCATGTAGAAGTTAAGAAGGCACTGGTGGATATGTTTCACGAAAAATGTGCGTATTGCGAAAGCGCCATAACCCACATCGATTATGGTCACATTGAGCATTTCAAACCAAAAGCTACACCAGACTATTATGAGCTGGCTATTGAATGGAATAATTTGCTACTAGCGTGTGGTCGTTGCAACGGAACGGAAAACAAAGGGGCTAAGTTTCCACTTGAGGACGAGGACGGGCCGCTCGTGAGTCCCGTTGAGGAGGAACCATCCCAGCATCTTAGCTTCGATTTCGATCCGGTGTTAAAATTGGCAAACGTCCTTGGCATGTCCAGGCGTGGCGAGACTACTCGAAAAATTTTGGGCCTCAACCGACCGGAGCTAGTGAAACGCCGGTCTAATTTCGTTAAAAAGCTTTGGGTGATTGCAGTCCGTTACCATGAAGATGATGCCGCGCGCGATATCGTCGATTCGGCAATCGATCCCAAAGAGGAATACGTCGCATTTGCTCAAGCACTCAGAGCATTCGTTCAGGCAAGAGTGAAGACCCAATAGGTTGATTCGGGCTCATTCGCCTAGGAGATCGTCCATCACTTGTTGCAAAGGCTGAGTGACAGGAAGGAAGCTGCAGAAATTTCGACTTTCAAACTGCCTCAGTCTGCAAAAGCACGGGGAAGCGACGAGGCTGATCGTTTTGCGATAACCATCGCAGCCACGGATGGCATGCGAACGGGGTCTAAAGGGCGCCGGGGGCAGTGCTAGAACTTCGCTCTGGCAGGGATCGGTGGCATTGGCGCTCGGCGTTTTATCGAGATGGACGCGGCTGGGGATCGCACCGATCGGCCGCGCCGGGTTTTGCGCGTTGCGGCTGGCGCAGCGGCTCCTCGATCCGGTGCCCCCCCGGGAACTGCAAGCTGCAAACCCTGCGGCAGTATTACCGCTTGCCGGAACGCGGCGTGCACACGGCGCTGGGCGATGTCTGCACCGTGGCCGATCTTTTCGCGACGGTGCTGCGTCCGATCGCGGAGCAGCGCGGGCTGGAGGCGTGGGAGGAGCTTGCGGCCTATGCCGCCGAGGAATGGTTTCCGTCGGGCATCGCCTTCGGGCAGCCCAAGGGCCGGTCCATCGCGGAGGCGCGCACCGACGCCGGGTTGCGCCGCTGGCTGGACGGCCTGGCGCAATCTGCCAACGCGCGCAACGCGAGGATGGGGCGCTGGTATTTGCGGAGCCTGGAGGAAGCGGCGGAACCCTCGCGGTTCGTTGCCTGGGAGTGCGCGCGTGACCCGGCTGCCGTGGCCGTCGCGGGCCGGGATCTGGTGCTTTACGTGAACCCGGAGTTGCAGCGGCTGCGGGCGCTGGTGGACGCGGCGCGGGCGCGGCTGGCGGAACTGGAAGCGGGCTTCACGATCGAAAAGGCGAAGGTGGAGGCGATGAAGGCGCGGCTGTTTGCCCGG
>JANLPT010000192.1:0-1920 GCA_031367405.1 Bryobacteraceae bacterium | reverse complement strand
GCGCATCTGGAAGAACGACGAATACACCTTTTGGGGCACCGCCGGCGAACGCATCGGCCGCTACTCGGCCGTCAAGTTAGTAAATGATGGCGGCACCCACGTCTTTGTCTTCCAGAAGGTCCAGGTCGATGAGTACTTCGGCGAGCGGCGCTTGACTAGTCAGGACCGGCTGGGGTCAGTCGGCTCGTATTATCCCTATGGCGAGGCGAAGTCAGGCACGGTGTCCAACGCCGATTCCTTCGCTAGTTACTACCGCGATTCGACAGGTCTCGACTACGCGCAGCAGCGGTATTACGCGAGCGGCTCCGGCAGATTCTCGGTAGCGGATCCTTATCAAGCTAGCGCGGGTCCTGTCGATCCCTCGAGTTGGAATCGGTACAGCTACACACGGGCTGACCCCGTCAGCTACTTGGATCCGTTGGGGCTACAGGATTGCCCTGCAACGTTTTGCGTTACCGGCTATGGTCGTGTGTCTTGGGGCGGAGGCGGCTTAGGCGGCGGCGGTAGCGCGGGACTCCCGGGAACCCAGGAGCAAGTTGGTATCGGAGAGAGTGGTGGTGTCGCTTCAAGCGAGAGTGCTATGCGTGCTGCGAGGACCTTGTTCAAGGCGCTCGATCTGGCTTTACTTAAGTTGAAATCGGCGAAGTGTAAGAGTCTCTTTGGCAATCCGGCTGGAGGATCGCCCGACCCAACGCGAGTGTTGGAAAGCCTGTTCAATGGTGGCTCATCGTTTGGTGTTATCGCCCTTGATGACATTATTAGTAGGCCTGGCAACACGACATCGGCTACCACAACGGTGAAGGGGTTCATCCCGATCAACATTGGCAATGGGGCGACGCAGTTGGTGGCCAGCTCTGTGCTTATCATCTTTAATAGCTTCGCGGGTGACTTTGTGAACGGCGATGTGGATGAGGCGGCGGCTACAGTTCTGCACGAACTCGGTCACGCGTTCAATCTTCTCCCTTCACTAGGCGGGTCCTTAATTACATCGGATGGTGGTAATCTTCAACAAAGTATGGCGAATCAAGCGTTGATCAAGAAGATGTGTTTCTAGAGGGCGGGGATAATGATGGCAGGAAGATTCAAATGATGTTCACCATAATGTCTCTATTAATCGTTGCTCAGGCCGGAAGACCGGCCTATTCGGTGTGCGAGATCCTTGCCACCCCCGAAAAATTTCACGGAAAGTCTTTGAGAGTCCGCGGAAATATCTACGGCGGGTCGGAGGGCGCGTGGTTGAGGAGTGAAGATTGTCCGAAGCAATTTCGCATTGGAGAGAAGTATTTGATAAACGCCTTGTTCCTTTCGGCTCGCTCAGAGTTTGGAACCATTGTCAGAAGGAAGAATAGCCATATTCGATTGGTTGAAAGCCAAATACGGCGTAAGCTTCGAGGCACCAGTCCGGACGCTACCTTGACGGTCACTTATACCGGTGTCGTTGAAGCGCGAACTGAATGGAGGATCTTCGTTTATCCCTCAGGAGAGAGTCAACTGGTGGGGTTCGGCCATGGCAACGCCTTCCCGGTTCAACTCGTAGTTGAGGACTTAGACGTGAACTAAGGAGCCCTCAGGAAGAGCCCAGTTGGAACCCTGGGGGCTGATGGGGACGGCATAAAATAGGGCATAAAATAGAAAAAATAGTGCCTGGCACTTGAAAGGGAAGGGTCAAATGGGGAATCGTGAATTGGCGTTGGGAGAGGGAAGGGCGGGGCAGTTGGTGCCAGGCATGCCTAGGAGGACGCATCAGTCGAAATCAGCAGGGGCCAGCAGGGGCGAGGTGGCCGGAAGGCCGTCGAAACGGGCGCAGGACTGAGCTACAGGGTTACAGAGCGCTACGGGGCAGATTCTAGCGGGCGACGGGCAACAAGCGCAAGGAGAAGAACTTATCCCGGAGGCGACCCAGCCGTGAGCCTCACCGCC
>JANLPT010000187.1:0-4287 GCA_031367405.1 Bryobacteraceae bacterium | reverse complement strand
CCCGCGCCCCCACCAGCGCCGGCTAACTGACCCAAGCCGCCTTCGAGCGGACGGACTTCGCCCGAATTCGCATCGATCACCACGGCTTGATTGCCGGTGAGCAGCGCCGCCAAATTGCCTTCCGGACCCGACACCAACAACTGGCTCGTCGCCGGCAGCTTCACGGTCATCGGCTCCGGCTTAGTCGCATTCAGTACGAACACCTGATCGCTCACTTCGTTCTGATTCTTGGCCGGCCCCAGGAATGCCCCCAGCGCCGTCCCATCGTTGGCCTGCTGAAAAGGCGTTGCGGGGTTGGCCGCATCGGAAGCCAGACACTCGGGAAGCTTGCTGCTGGTCTGCTTGGCTAAATCGAGAACCATTCCCGTGAAACAACCATTGGCCGCTCGCGCGCCCGTCGCCACCACAAAGCTGGCCCGCAAATCGGCGCTCAGAATCGTGCGCAAATCGGGTGTGCCGTCGGGCAAACGCATGAACTGCGTCTCGCTCTGGCGGATCGCCGAAAAAACAGCCGGATTGGATCGCCGGCCGTTCTGGAGCAACACGAGGGAGTCGGAAGGCAAAGCGCCGTCGGGAACGTCGATCTTGACATCGAAGACACCCGGCTGATCCGCCGAATGCGTGGTGACGGCATTGGCCGGCCATCCGCCAATGTAGGCGCGGACCGCCGCTTTGGGCCCGGCGTCGGCGGAGGCTTCGCCATCTAACAAACCGGGATCGGCGGGCCCCAACCCGGTAACGGTTAAGGTGACTACGCCCGCAGCGGCGCTCCCCGATACCGGCCCAAAACCCTTGTCGCCCGCCGTCCGCACACTGGGCAGCGTGGCGACGATGTTGATGCGCGCGGGACGGCTGCGCTGGTCACCGCGCCGCACGACGATGGCCGCCAACCCTGGTGGCGTGTCATAGGGCACCTGGGCCACAATGCGTTCGAGACTCGCCGAATAGAGCGCCGCCGGCCGGTCGTTTACCAGCACCTCAAGGTCGCCCAGTTGTTTGGGCATTGGCAAGCCACTGGCCTTCAGTTCTGGCGAAGGTCCTAAATTCAGGCCTTGAATCCAGATGACGCCGCCGGGTGAGGCTACTGAAGGCGCGGGTTGCTGAGAGTAGGCGTTGACTACTCCGCGCGGGGTAACGACGGGCGGCAGCGATTGCGCCCAAATCAGGTTGGTGAGCAAAACAACACTTGGGAGACGCACAATTCACTTTAAACCCTTACGGCGCGAAAGGTTCTGCGGTAATCGGCGGCACCCCCTTGAATTTGGTTTACCAGTCAAGCATCATATTGGGCAGCCTTTAGTTTCTTCAGGAGTTTTCTATACGAAAGTAAGCATCCGATTGATGAACTCGTTCACCTATATGTCGACGGTGCCTTTGACCGTCGCGAGCTGATCCAGCGCGTCGTCCGCGTCACGGGCAGCTTAACCGCCGCGCTCGCCGCACTGGCCGGCTTTGAAGAGCTACGGGCACAAGCGCCTAGCGTTTGCCCCGCCGGAGTGAGCATTCCCGCCGACGCCCCGGATCTGGAAGGGCGCGACGTCGAGTTCGCCGGGCCCGGCGGACGGATGCTCGGCTACCTCGTCCAGCCCAGAAACATGACCGAAGCCCAACCCGCCGTCATTGTCATTCACGAGAATCGTGGGCTCGTGGAGCACATTCGCGACGTCACCCGGCGCGCCGCCCGCGCTGGCTTTGTCGCGCTGGGCGTCGATCTGCTTTCCAGGCAAGGCGGCACCGCGCAATTCAGCGATCCCACTCAGCAGACCGCCGCCTACAATCGCACGACGCCCTATGAACGCCGTTCCGACCTCATCGCGGCACTATCTTACCTAAAGGGGCTCGAAGGCCGGGTGGTCTTCGACCGCATCGCCGTAGTGGGCTTCTGCGCCGGCGGAGGCAACGTCTGGGATCTAATCGTCAACGTCCAGGAAATCGCCGCCGCTGCACCTTTCTACGGCGCGCCCCCCACGGATGCTGAGCTTCTCAATTTGAAGACGCCGGTAATCGGCATGTACGCCGAGCGTGACCGGGCACTGACGGCCCGCATCGCGCCTGTGATGACTTCGCTGCTGACCCAACAAAAGGTCTTTGGCTTGAATGTCTATGAAGGGGTAGGGCATGCCTTCCACAACGACACCGGCGCGGCCTACAACGCCGAAGCCGCTTGCGACGCGTGGGCCAAGACGATGGGCTTCTTCAACAAGTTTCTGCGCGCGCCACGCGGGTAGCGTTGGACCCTAAACCAGACGCCCCTACTCGCTTAACGCTTCGTCAAATCGCGCAGCAGAATGTCCTTGAACATCATGTTGCCCGCGCCCCCGGCGTGCAACTGCAGCGCGATCGGCCCGTCGAAAGACTTCGGATTCGGATCGGTGTAATCCACCATCATCACGCCGTTCAAGCGCGAAGTGTAGCGATTGCCGTTCACCTTCACCACCATCTCGTTCCAGTCGCCGCGCCGCACGACAGGTTCGTTCTCGGCGGTCGGCCAAACCACCCCCCCGCGGCCGTCGCCATAGATGCCGCCAGTGTGCTCGTTGAGCGTACAATCCACTTCGAACTGCAAGCCCTGGCTAACGTCGGGCGTGCCGGGCTTGAAGCCCACGTGGAAGAAGACGCCGCTATTGCCCGTGCCTTCGCATTTGAAGCGCAGGGCCATTTCGAAATCCTGGTAGTTCTTCTCGGTTTGCAGGTAGCCGTAGGCTTTGGTGACGGCCTTGCCGTGCAGAATGCCGTCTTCCACGCGCCATTCTTCTTTGCCGACATTCACCCAGCCGTTGAGCGTTTTGCCGTCAAAGATGGGCGTCCACTTGACTTGGGGGCTGGTGGGCTGGGCCAGCAGGAGGGCGGATCCGGCGAAAAAGGTAAGCAGAATGGTACGAAGCATGCTCACAGTTCTATCGCAGTGGGCTATACGGATGCAACAAGTTGCACCAGGGAAGTGAATTTGGCGTAGTGCAAACGGTCGCAGGCGATGCAGAGATTCTCGTGGATCGCCGCGTAAATGGGGTTGCCGCGCAGACGCCCTCAAGCAAAAACCGATGGGAGCCTGGGTTTTCAAGCAGCACGGGTAAACTTCGCCGGCCGGGTCATCGATTTTCTCAAGCTGAGCAGCGGCAATCTGAATACCACCGAAGTAGTACGATCCGGCATTTTGGCCCGTCATTCCGGTGGACTTTAGTACGTTTTCGTACGCCGATACTTAGAACCCACTCAGGTAAATCGATAGTTCATCTGAGGGTTACTCCGAGTAGGCAACGTACTGGAACTCGGACAAACTTGGATCAAAGCAAAATACAACGAGCCAAAGCCGCCTTCTCCAGATCCGCAAAAACGGTCTCTGGGTTCGGGATGAGCATTGGCCAGCCTGAGGAGACGAGATGATGAAGCCCAATGCAATGCCCAGTTCGACCCACGGTGCCCTGGCGCTCGACACGAAACAGCTGGAACCCCAACAAGCTGAAACTGGCGAGTTGGGCGAGCCATCGACGCCTGCCGCGCTCGGCCGATCGGACGATGACGAAGGCAATACACCCACGGCGAAAAGGACGATTCGCGTCCTGATCGCCGATGATCATCCGATTGTCCGGGATGGCTTGCGCCGCCTGCTGTCGCTCGACGAGGACATTGAGGTGGTGGGCGAAGCCGGTGACGGCCGGGAGGTGCTCGAACGCGTCCAGGCGCTCGAACCCGATGTGCTGCTGCTTGACCTGCGCATGCCCAACATGGACGGCCTCACCGCTCTCCAGACGCTGCAACACACCAATCGCAAGACGCGCGTGATCGTGCTGACGGCTTCCGAAGACAAGAACGAATTTGTGCAAGCCATGAAGCTCGGTTGCAGCGGCATTGTGCTGAAGCAAACCGCGCCTGACCTGATCGCCAAGTCGATTCGCAAGGTGCATTCCGGCGAAATCTGGCTCGATTCCCACACCACCGCCGCCGTCATGCGCCAGTTCGCGACACCGGGCGAAGCGATGGCCGCCGCCTCCGGTGGCAAGAGCCGTGAACGCTCGCCGCTCTCGACGCGCGAACGCGAAATCGTCGCCTTAGTCGCCCAAGGCTACAAGAACAAGGAGATGTCCGAAAAGATGTTCATCAGCGAACAAACGGTGAAGAATCATCTCCACAATATCTTCGACAAGCTCGGCGTCTCCGACCGTCTCGAACTCGCCCTCTACGCGATTCACAAAGGCCTGCATCTCGAAGCAGCCAATCGCTAGTAACGAACCCCGACCGTCAGGGAGCGGCTCAATCAAGTTCATCCCAATCAAGTGAAGCGGTTGA
>JANLPT010000183.1:0-9521 GCA_031367405.1 Bryobacteraceae bacterium | reverse complement strand
TACTTACGCGAGGTCTTCGCCCCTCCTACTGCGGCTCCGGTGCCGGTGGCGAAAACTCCGGTGGCGTCACCCCGGCGCTCGCCGCCGCCGGGAATATTGGTGGGGGCTTCGCGGCCTTCGCCGTTGCCGAAGGCGAAGGTGCGGGAGAGGCGCAGATTGAGCAGGATATTATTAGGGCCGCGACCATAGTTACGCCCGATCGCCGGCACTCCGGGGCCGGGGTTGGGGTCGAGCAAGCCGTAACGGGTAGTGGCAATTGTGCCGGGCTTCCCGGCATCGGTGGCGATGGCGGGGCGTCCATTGAAGAGCGTATTGCCATAGAGGTCGCGACCCACGGTGATGTCGAAGGGCAGCCCGGTTTCCGCGGTGAAGAGCGGGTTCAAACGCAATCCTTTCCAGGCGGCGAGCGTGCCACCGGCGTTGACGCGCTGGCGAATATCGGTGGCCGCGGGGCCGTATTCTCCAGCGTCGCTGGATGGGTTGGCGGGAAAGGTGCCCACGCCGTCAGTGTTGCTGCGGGCGCGATTGAGCACGAAGGAGCCGAAGACCGAGACCCGGCTATTCAGGCGCGAATTGACGCTGGTGATCCACTGATGCTGACGGTAAATGCCGGTGGATTGGGCTTCAAAGACCGGCCCGTTCAGGGCTCGCGAGCGCAGCAGGTGCTCGCCACGGGCGAAAGCGTAGGTGAGCGACAGGGTGGTGCCGGGGCGCAGCTCGCGGTCGTAACCGGCGGCGGATTGCCACAAGCGTAGGGCGCGAAGGCTGGAGCTGAGGCGTTGAATGATCTGCGCGGTGCGGGCAGCGGCGAGTTGGTCGGGCGAGGGCAGTCGCGGGAAAAAGTCCGGGTTGGCGATGACGTACTGCTGCTGGATGAGGCCGTCATAGCGCGCGGCGTTGATGGTATTGGCCAAACCGAAGCGGTCGTAGAAGATGCCGGTGGCACCGCGCAGAACGCCCTTGGCCTTGGTGATGCCGCGACCGGGTGCCCAGGCGATGGCGAAACGCGGGGCCAGATTGGTGCCGTCGCTCAGGTTCGTTTGCCCCTCGTAACGGAGGCCGTAGGAGAGGGTGAGATTCGGACGGGCACGCCAATCGTCGCCCACAAAAAGGCCGGCATCGATTTGCTGCGCGGTGAGGCCGGGGCGACCGGCAGTTAAGGTGAATTGCGTGGCCGCAGCGAGCCCGAGTAACGTGCGGCGGTACTGCTCGATGGAACTTACTCCGGTGGGCGTGCCGCCAAAGGTAAATGTGCCGTTGAAGTTATTGACCGTGTTCGTATCGGCGAATTCGCCGCGCAGACGCACGCCGAAGCGTACGGTATGTAAGCCGCGGTTGAGGGACGTGTAGTTCTGTAACTCGAAGCTCTGGCGCAAATCGGACGAGTTGCCAAGTGGCGCGCCCCCACCATTGAAGGCACCCAACACCTGAATGGCCGGGCCAGCGGTGTTGGGTTGGTTGGAACTGGCGAGGCGAAAGAACTGTACGCGGGTTTCGTTAATGGCCTTGGCCCCTAGAATCCAGGTGTCGGTAAATTGCGCCGTGTTCGCCGTGCTGCGCGCTTGCAGCCCACGTTCGGGAAGGTTGAAACTGCCAACGCCCGAGTTATCGACGCTCGCCTCCAAATAGGTATAGCGCGCCGTAAGGGTGTGGCTCTGGCCGATCTGCCAATCGGCGCGCGGCGAGATGGATAAACGTTGTTGCGGAATGCGCAAGACGTCGGTGTAGGGGTTCACGATCACCAGGGTGCGAGGTGCCAACGTGGTGCCGCTGATGATGGCACCGTTGGCGACATCGTCGCGGCGGATGTCCAGGAAAAACGACGATTTCTGGCTCAGCGGCCCGCCAAAGTTACCGCCAAATTCGTGCAGACGGAAGGGCGCTTTGCTGGCCGCATAAGGATTGCGGGTGTTGAGGGCAGCGTCGGCGAAATTGTAATAAAGCGTGCCTTTGTACTTCTCAGAGCCGGGCTTGGTGAAGATTTCGATGGTGCCGAAGCCGACGCGGTCATTCTCTGGGGCGAAGGGATTCTGGTTGATGCGGATCTCGCGGATGGAGTCTTTGGAGGGCAGGTTACCACCGCTGAAACCATCAACGAAGATGGCGCCGCCGCTGGGTCCGGCAGAGGGTCCGGCGAGAGCCATGAGGTCGGCGGCAAGGTCCTCGGGCTTGTCGCTAAGCGCTTCAAGATCCTCGCCACGCAGGACGAGTGCGGCGGGATTGTTGCGGGTGTCGGCGGCGACGGCATTGGCGGTTTCGTCGACGGTGAGGGTCTGGGTACCGAGGTTGATTTTCAGTTCCAGGTCGAGCACCAGAGGCGCGTTGGTGAGCGTGAAAGTGACGGGTTGCGTGAGACCCAGTTGCGGCGCGGTGGCGACGAGGCGATAGCGGCCAGCGGGCAGGTCAGGGAAGCGGTATTCGCCCTGGCCGTTGGCGACTGCGGCGCGCTTGGCTGGTCCGGTAATGGCGATTTTGGCACCGGGTACCAGGGCTTGGCTCTCGTCAGTGACGCGGCCGCGTAAGTCGGCGGCGTGGGCGTGAGAGGTGAGGAAAATGGCCAGAAACGTGAATTGGCGGGGGGTCAACTCTTAGGATAACGCGGTTGCGCCGGCTGGAAACAGAAGGACCAAGCCTCGCCTTACTTGCCATAGGCCTTGGCTTCGGCGCTTTGCTCGACCGTTCGCTTCAGGGCCAGCACTTCTTTGCGCGTGGTGCCGGGGGCGAAACGATTGACCAGGGCCCGTTTGAAGCCGGAGCTTTTCAGTAAGTCGATGCGGGATCGATTAATGTAAATGAGGTAAGTGCCAGGATGGGCATCGATCAAGACCGTGATGGCGAGTGACCCATCGTAATAGTGGCTGGCCCAGATCTGCTTGGCCACGATGACGGCGGCGTCCGGCGAGGGCTGATGAATGATGACGTGGGTCATGTTGAGAAGCGGCTTAAGACCGAAGCCGTAGCGTTCGCGCGCGCAGTAAAACATTTCTTCGCCGGAAGGTTTGGGGCCGGTGCCGGGGTAGAGTTTCAGGCGGGCGGCCAGTTCGGGGGAGACATTCCGGATGTAGGGGGAGCCGGCGAGTAACTCCAGAAATACTTTGCGCATGTCGAGAGTTTCCGGACGGTCAGCGTAGTGGGGCAAGCCTTCGTCGCCGTGCTTCATGTAGGCCGTGGCGTGCTCGAGCAGAATGGTGTGTAGCATGGCTTCGGCTTGAGCGGCAATGTTGGGGGCCGGCCAATTCAGTTGCTTCTGGCTGCGGGCGATCTCCGCAGCGCTCAGTTTCACGCCGCACGTGCCGGGCGCGCAAGACTTCAGATCTTTGAGCTCATGGGGATCGATGGCGAAGCTGGCGAAGTCGGCGGGGCGCGGAGGAATGTGGATTTCGGCGGCTTGGGTCACCATCCGGCTGGCTTTGTAGTTTTCTACCTTGCGGTACCAATTGAGAAAGACCTGTTTGGGGACGGAAAGCCGGACGGCACCCATCAGGGCGAGGTCACGGTCGTCGCCGGTCTCGACCAATTTCCCCAGCGCTTCGCCTTTGTCGAGCCGCTGGATGTTCTCTGACGAGACGCGGCAGCACTCATTCAATAAGACGGTCTTGAGGTCTGCCGCAGACGCCAGACACAGGAGGCCGATTAACAGTCCAGTAAGCCTCATTAGTTTGGTCAGAATAGCATGGGCCTGGGGGGAAGTAGAATGTCAACCGCAGCGTCTGGCATTGCCGCATCGTCTCAACTGCTGCCCCAAGATTTAGGCATGCTCTCATCATAGCGGTACAATCCGAGGCCTGCCGTACCCGAATCCCGTCGCGCGTCTCCTGGATGGGGAGCGCTTAGAACTCATTGACGGAGAGTTGATCTGGAAAATATCAAAGTCCCGTTTGCCGGGACCGGCGCTGGGAGACGACGGCGAGGGGTCAGAACCGAAGGCGAACGCGGCGAAGAAGATCGAGCTTGGCCTTTGGCATGAGGTGGGCCGCTTCGGTGTCGCTGCGCCGCATCGCTTGCGCCGGAGGAAAGCCCCAGTGGGGTCCGGCTTGAGGTATTGCTGCCACTTTTGGACGACCTGAGCTAGCCTAACTCTCAATATTGCTTTCAGGCCAGCGACTCGCGATACTCGCCAAACACCCGCCGCAGGCGATCCGAGATTTCCCCTACCGTGGCGTAGGCTTCGGTCGAAGCGAGGATGGGGGGGAGTAAGTTGTCCGTGCTGCGGGCGGCTTGTTCCAAGGCGTCCAAACGAGCAGTAACCTCGCTGGCGCTGCGGCCCGCCCGGACTGCTCGCAAACGTTCGACTTGTTGGCTTTCCAGTAAAGGATCGATCTTGAAGATGGGGATCGACCCCGTCGGTTCCTGGGCGAACTTATTCACCCCCACAATCACGTTCGCGCCGCTCTCGATGCCGCGCTGGTAGTCGTAAGCGGCATTCTGAATTTCACGCTGAATATACCCCTGCTCGATCGCGGCAATGGCACCGCCGAGTAAGTCGATGCAGTCCAGGTAAATGCGCACACCGGCTTCGATTTCGCCGGTCAGCCGCTCGATGTAGATACTGCCGCCTAAAGGGTCGGGCTCGGCAGTAACTCCGCTTTCGTAAGCGATCACCTGCTGCGTGCGCAGCGCAAGTAAGGCACTGTCGGCGGTGGGCAAGGAGAGAGCCTCGTCGCGCGAGTTCGTATGTAAGGACTGCGTGCCGCCCAGCACGGCGGCCATGGCTTGTAAGGCCACCCGGACGACGTTGTTATCGGGCTGTTGGGCCGTCAGTGTCGCGCCCGAAGTCTGCGTGTGAAAGCGTAACTGGTGGCTCTTCGGGTTCAACGCGCCAAAGCGATCCCTCATCAATAAAGCGTAAATGCGGCGCGCGGCGCGGAACTTGGCGATCTCCTCGAAAAAGTCATTGTGAGCATTGAAGAAGAATGAGAGACGCGGGGCAAAAGTATCCACTGGCAGGCCGGCGTCGATCGCAGCTTGGATGTAGGCGATGGCGTTCGCCAAGGTGAAGGCCACCTCTTGAATAGCCGTCGAGCCGGCTTCGCGAATGTGATAGCCAGAGATGGAAATGGTGTTCCACTCAGGCACTTCGCGACCGGCCCAGGCGAAGGTGTCGGTGATGAGGCGCATCGCCTGGCGCGGCGGATAGATGTAAGTGCCACGGGCGATGTACTCCTTCAAGATGTCGTTTTGGATGGTGCCATTTAACCGGAGCGGATTAGCCCCTTGGCGGCGGGCGACCCCGGCGTAAAGCGCGAGAAGGATGGCGGCCGTCGAGTTGATGGTCATCGACGTGGACACTTTTTCAAGCTCAATGCCCTGGAACAGCACCTCCATGTCGGCAAGCGAGCTGATGGCAACACCGACGCGGCCCACTTCGCCGGAGGCCATGGGATGGTCGGGGTCGTAACCCATTTGCGTGGGAAGGTCGAAGGCTACCGAGAGCCCTGTGGTGCCTTGCGCGAGCAGGTAGTGGTAACGCTGATTGGCTTCCTCAGCGGTCCCGAAGCCGGCGTATTGGCGCATGGTCCAAAGGCGGCGGCGGTACATGTCCGCGTGGATGCCTCGGGTATAAGGGAATTGTCCGGCTTTCATAGGCCAGGGGCTCATCGGGCGCGGTTAATTTTACGGGCGCGAAAAAATGAGTAGAGGCCGTAGCCCATCATGACCACAAAGAAGAAAATGGACGCGGCGATGAGGCCGATGGAACCGGCACTATCGTCAAAATCCTTCCATTTGCGCATGGTGGAGCCGGCGATCATGATGGCAAAGACGATGAAAACAAAGCCGATCATCTCATTCCACATCACCCGGAGCGGCTTGATGACACCGGGGATCACGGTGGCCGCGAATTGCTTTACCAGGTTCCACATAGGGGGTCGCTCTCATGCTATCAGAGTCTCCGCCGATAACTTGGATGAAGCTTGTAGGAAGGCCCACGCATCCAGCGTAGTAGAGGCTTGAAATGTTAGCCTGAAATGAGACCGTTTGAAGGCACGTCGTTTGAAGGCACGGCCTGGCCGGTAAAGTTGAAAGGAAACGAACGTGGACGATCGCCTGAAAGAGTTAATGCAGGAGTTGGGCAATGCGATCAACGAATCGTTGTCCGAATCGGACCGGATCGCCAGCGCTATCGGCGACATTAAACGCTCGGGTTACGATGTATTTTTGGTTTTGGAAGCCACCATTGGCTTTAACAAGCGCGACGGCGATGCCGATGACGACGACTCGCCTGAAGCGGACCGCAGCACCTTTGAGTCGGCGGGCACCGTCAAGTGGACTTCGCAGGACGCGAAGTTCTTGAAGGCGCTCCGGATTTCGATGGAAGAAGAGCGCTAGTCCCGGTGGCTAGACGATGGCTAGACGCCGAGCCAGCGCTTGGCCAAAGGCTCGGAGGGTTGAGTTAAATCCACCGCCTCGCGGCTCATCACTTGGCCGCCTTCGCGAAATACGGCTTGTACGCCGTCGGCGGAAGACTCAAAGTCGATCTGCTTGTCGCGCGCTTCCAGACGCAGGACATTGCCCAGCCAGAGAGGACGAATCTTGGTCCGCAAACTGTAGCCGATCACCGCGCAATGGCCGAGCAGGGTGCGGGTGAACTGGCCTTCGCGGAGCTCCTTGACGTAGGGTTCAGCGGCGACGGCGGCCGCCCGATCGGCGGCGCGGGCTTCCTGGCGGCGGCGGACCTCAGTGGGGTCGCGCTCAGCTTGATTCTCGAGGGCCTTCAGATTGTTTTCGAGACTGTCGAGATAGCTCATTGTTTGGTTACCACTGCATCAGAAAACCGGCCCATGTGAGGCCGGCACCAAAGCCCACCACCAGGATAATGTCGCCTTCTTTGAAGGCTTGACGATCCAGACAATCGGCGAGAGCGAGCGGTATCGAAGCGGCGACGGTGTTTCCCACCGCATTGACGTTCACCACCCAGCGGTCGGCGGGGATAGCCACCTTCTCGCGCAGGGCATTGATGATGCGGAGATTGGCTTGATGAATTAAAACCCAGTTGACGTTTTCCATCGCCACCGAGGCTTTTTCGCAAATCTGCTCAATTAACTCCGCACCGCGAGCGACGGCGAACTTGAAAAGCTGGCGGCCTTCCATCTTGACGGCCAAGGCGAGTTCACCCTCCAGCGGTGCGGCGGCGGGCGGTTGCGGGCAAGCCGAGCCACCGACAGGCACGGAATAATAGGCGGCACCTTCGCCGTCGCTACCGATTGACCAGGAAAGCAAGCGGCTCTGGCAGGAGTCAGTAGTTTCGAGCGCCATGGCGGCTGCGCCATCGCCCATCAGAATGCGGGTGTTGCGATCGCCCTCGGCAAGGAACTTCGTGGGAGTGTCACTGCATACCAGCAGAACGCGTTTGGCAAAACCGGTCGCCAGAAAATTGATGGCCGTCAAAAAGCCAATCGCCGCGCCGGAGCAAGCGGCATTCAAGTCGAACGCGCCGATGGGGCCCAAAGCCAACTTGTGGGCGATCGCCGGAGCGGTGGGGCACAGCAGAAATTCAGGGGTAAATGTCGAGCAAATCAGCAGGTCCGGCACGAAACCGGGCACTTGCTTCAACACCATCTGCGACGCCTCGACGGCGAGCGAGAGCGTGGTCTCATCGCCCTCCGACTTGTAGCGCGTCTCCACGCCGCAGCGGCTTTCAATCCAGGAGGTTTCGACGCCCAGCTGTTTGGCCAGTTCGACGTTCGATAAAGGAGTGCGGGGGAGTGCAGTGCCACAGCCGGCAATGCGAAAGCGGAAACTATCGATCACGCGTTGGAGACCCCGTGGGCGTGCGGACGGGAAGGGAGCATCGCCCCTATGGTCTCACATGGCGGCCCAAGCCGTGACGTCCATCAAAGTGAAAACGTTTTTGGTCGTCTGGCTCAATATCTCCCATAGTCATGGCCTATGGGAGCGAGAAACACAATTGGCTTCCCCTATCGGTCAGTTCGTCCTAATATGGAAGAGCTATGAGCGAAAAGAAAACGATCACGACCACTGCCGGATGCCCCGTCGGCGACAATCAGAATTCCATGACCGCCGGTCCCCGCGGCCCGGTGCTGCTGCAGGATTTTCAGCTGCTGGAAAAGATGGCGCATTTCAACCGCGAGCGCATCCCGGAGCGGGTGGTTCACGCCAAGGGTACCGGTGCCTACGGCGTTTTCACGGTGACGCAAGACATCACGAAGTACACGTCGGCGAAACTCTTCAGCGAAATCGGCAAGAAAACAGACATGTTCATCCGGTTCTCCACGGTCGGCGGCGAGAAGGGTTCAGGCGATACCGAACGCGATCCGCGCGGTTTTGCCGTGAAATTTTACACCGAAGAAGGCAACTGGGACATGGTGGGTAACAACACGCCGGTCTTCTTTATTCGCGATGCCCTGAAGTTCGGCGACTTCATCCACACCCAGAAACGCTGCCCGGATACCAACCTGAAATCCGCCACCATGATGTGGGATTTCTGGTCGCTGTCCCCGGAATCGCTGCATCAGGTGACCATTCTGTTCAGTTCACGCGGCACACCCTATGGCCACCGCCACATGGATGGTTTCTCCAGCCACACCTTCAGCCTGATCAGTGCCGGGAAGGAACGGGTCTATTGCAAATGGCACTTCAAGACCATGCAGGGTATCAAGAACTTTACTCGCGAAGACGCCATCAAAATGGTGGGTGAAGACCCCGACTTCTCCCAGCGCGATCTCACCAATGCGATCGCCGCGGGCGATTTTCCGAAATGGAAAGTCAGCGTCCAGATTATGCCGGAAGCCGAGGCCGCCACTTACAAAGTGAACCCGTTCGACCTCACCAAGGTCTGGCCGCACGGGGACTATCCGCTCAGGGAAGTGGGCGTGATGGAACTCAACCGCATGCCGAAAAACTACTTCGCGGAAGTGGAACAATCGGCCATGTCACCGGTCAATATTGTTCCCGGTATGGGCTACTCGCCCGACAAGATGCTGCAGGCGCGTCTGCTCTCTTACCCGGATGCGCATCGTCACCGCATGGGCGTGAACTACGATCTGCTGCCGGTGAATGCGCCGAAGTGCCCCGTCAATACCTACCATCGCGACGGTGCCATGCGCTTCGACGACAACGGCGGTGCCAGCCCGAACTACGAACCCAACAGCTTCGGCGGACCCGTGGAAGATCCCCAGTACACCGAACTGCCCCTGAAGCTTTCCGGCGATGCCGCCCGCTATAATCACCGCGACGGCAATGACGATTACACGCAAGCTGGCGACCTTTACCGTTTGCTTTCTGCAGACGAAAAGAGCATGCTGATTCACAACCTCGCGGCGTCACTCAAAGGAGTGACGGAAGAGCGGATCGTCCGTCTCCAGATCAGCCATTTCTCGAAGGCTGACCCGGAATATGGGCAACGTGTCGCCGACGCTCTCGGCATCAAACTATAAGCAGTGAAAGCGCCGGGCGGTTCAGGTCTTGAGCGGCCCGGCAAACTTCTTGCGAAATTTCATCGCCGGCGGCGAAATACGCCATCGTTGCGGCGTAGCGCGGCAAAAATTCAAAGGGTCTGGCAT
>JANLPT010000180.1:0-3360 GCA_031367405.1 Bryobacteraceae bacterium | reverse complement strand
GCGGGAAACAGGGCTTGTCGACGTGTCTTCGCCGGAGGTGGAGGCAGCGCTCGAACGCGGAGAAAGCTGGCCGCTGATCGATGTGCGCTCTCCCGAAGAATGGATGAATGGCCATATTCCAGAGGCTCAATTCCTCACACTGGAGCTGAAGTTTGAGGCTTTGGACACTTGGCCGAAGGACACCCGGATCGTTTTCTACTCCAATGCGGGACACCGCAGTTTAGAAGTCGCCTCCTACTTCATGGCATACGGCTTCACCAACGTGCGCAACATGGCCGGCGGCCTCGAAGCCTGGTCAGGGGAGTTGCAGGTCCCGAACGTACCACCACCACTCACGGTGGAAGTGTCAGCGATAAACGATTGGTCGCCAGGACCATACGATGTCCGCATAGACGGAGAGGAGGTCACGGTCGAACTGTAGAAAAGTGCGGTTTCGGATGCGTATTCCGGCGAAGGCGATCAGGATTCCGGGCTGATGGCGATCACGATTCCGGGGAAACCGATCACCATCGGAGCGAAGCGACGCTGGCTTGCTTCATGATCCAGGACTGATCGGCAGGAGGCGGCCGTGAGCGCGGGCCTTACTGGACCGGCGGCACCCCGGGCAAGTGGGGGCGGTGGCTCAAGCCAAGAAAAATGGCCAATCCCTCATCGATGGCGGCCATCTCCTCGCGGGCCAGTTCGCCAACGACTCGCCGGACTCGCCGCTTGTCGATGGAGCGCAGATGGTCGATCAAGGCGTACGATTTCTTGGCGAGGCCGCTGGCTCCAGGTGCCAGCGAGGGATACAGCAAACCTTCCCCGGGGGTTCCCGTGATGGGTACCACACAAACCAGCGGAAAGCGCTGGTCTTGAATGACGTCCGGATTGCTGACGACGATGCAGGGCCGGATCCCTTGTTGCTCACGACCCACGGTGGGGTCCAACTCGACGACGATCAGGGCACCCCGGCCGACGATCAATTCCGCCCCTCCACCCAGCCCAGGCCGGCGACCCAGCGCACGGCGTGTCCCGCATTCTGGTCGATCAACAAGCCGGTATCCTCGTCAGGCAAACCCTGAGTCCACTCATCAAGTCCCTGCTCCGCGAGTTCGGCGCTCTCGGGGTGCGGATGGTCCAGCGAACGGCGGAGGTCCTCGCGGCGTCGGCGATCCAGCTCATTCCGGACTGCTTCGGCGACGAACTTGCTGCGATTCTTTTCGCGGCGGTCGATGTCTTTGATGAGGTCGGGAGCGAGCGTTACGGTGACGCGTTCGATGTTTGCCATTTCATACTCTCAGTATGATCATACCCTGTCTGCGCCATTTCTCAAATTCCTGCTGAAGGAATGGGCGGCGAAATCCCCTTATTTAGTGAATGCCTTCGCAAACCCAGATTCGCTCCGCCCAAATGGCTCGGATTCTCAACCTCCCGATCCTGCCCGGCACCGGCACAGCAGTAGTACCGATGAAGCAGACGAACAACGCGACGGAGAAACAGGCCGAAGCGGCGGAGTTTTGTTGCAATCTAGGCTTGCCTGGAATCTAGGCTTGCCTGGCACTCCCCCGGCGGGAAAAGGCGTTTACTGCAAGGTGAACGAGGCGGTTCCGGCGGGGCCCTCGTAGACTAGCTCCAGGGACCGAATGCTCGCGACCTTCCCGCGGTAGGGGAAGTAGATGAGCCCGGCCTGAGGTAAGGCCCGGTCTCCCTGGGCCAGCGCGGCGTTCTTCACGGCCAACTGCCAGCCGCGAAGCACGTCGATCGGCACCTTGGGCGGAGGTGGAGGCAGGGTGCTGCCGCCTTGACCACCGCCACCGTTGACGGAGCCTTTCGACTTCGCTTCACCGGGAACGGCATCGGGCGAGACCCATTCGAGATCCTTCACGCCCTTGGCGACCAATCCCCAGGGCTGACTGGCCAAAAGATCCTTCTTGCCGTTGATTCTCAGGGAAAAGTCGGTGGGTCCGATCGTCAAACGCGCGTCCGCCGGACCGAACAGTCCCACCTCCACAGCCACGTAGTCCTCCGAGTTCAGTGGTTGCTGCGCGTTGGGAATGCCATGGCCCGTAAACTCAGCGCCGATGGTGGTATGGCCCACCTTGGCTTGAATCTGATAGTCGGTTGGGGTGGCCCGGGCCGGCAAACCCGGTTGCGCCTTCGCGGGCTCTGAAGGTTGTGCACTGAGAAATTGCGCCATCGCCAGGGTGGAAACAATCCGGGCGATAGCGGAGGAACGTGGTGAGGAGATTCGCATGGCTACAAGTTACCAAACAAGCGCGTGCGAATCAGTCGAGGCCGTGGCTTCCCGTCAGAAAATCAGCGCTGATGCAGGGCGCGGCCGAATGGTGCCAAGGGCACAACCAGTCCGGCCGCGCTCAGAAATCGGGGAAATCGGGAAATCGGGGGCACCCCCGACATTCCCTGACTTCTTCCTAATTCCCTCATATCAAATCACTTATCACCGCTTTTTCCGGGCGAGCCCCGACCTCGCCGCATTTTTCTCGAAAAATATCTGAGATTTTTCGTCTCCAAAACCCTCTATTCATTGGAGGCCCCCATGCCACGCAGGAAATCGGGGGCACCGCCGACCGGATGGCGACCGGATGGCGACCGGATGGACGCGGGTGACATTCTGCAGTTGCGGGATCTGCACCACCAGATCCGACCCCCAGTTCGGATGGAGGAACCCGGCTTCGAACTCAGCTGGGGTTCGATATCCCCGGGCTGAGGGCAACCGTTTTAACGGGTAGTAGACCTCGAGAAAGTAAGTCAGGTTCTTACGTAAGTCTTCGATATCCGAATAAGTAGAACAGTAAATCTCCTCTTCTTTCAAAGTACGCATAAAGCTTTCGCAGAAGGCGTTGTCATAGGGATATCCTTTTCGACTCATGCTGCCAATGATGAGATGTTTGAACAGCACGGCCACATAGGCTTCGCTCGCATATTGCACCCCACGATCGGAGTGATGCACCAACCCGGCAGGCGGTTGGCGTTTGGCAATTGCTTGCGGCAAAGCGCGCAGCGGCAAGGTCGCCTGAAGGTGGCGGTCCAGCGCCCAGCCCACGACCCGTCGCGAGTAGACATCGAGTACCACGGCCAGATAGACAAACTCGTGCCGCAAGCGGATGTAAGTAATATCGGACACCCACACTTGGTCCGGCCCATCCGGCCTCACAGAGCAAAAGGCGGGTCATCATTTCGGGATGATAGGCGGTGAGCCCGCGGTTATCCTTGCGGCCGTAGTCGCCCAGAATCGCGCTGAGGTCCAGTTCGCTGAC
This sequence comes from Bryobacteraceae bacterium, assembly GCA_031367405.1. Lineage (GTDB taxonomy): Bacteria > Acidobacteriota > Terriglobia > Bryobacterales > Bryobacteraceae > JALHNI01. The sequence continues at coordinate 103 of JANLPT010000180.1, read as the reverse complement.
CACATCGGCGAGCAGGCGAGCCAAGTGGCCCTCGGGTAGCCAGTCGTGGACGGACGGCGGCAGTAGATAGGTTTGATCGAGGGAGCAGGGGCGGAAACGCTGG
>JANLPT010000167.1:0-4143 GCA_031367405.1 Bryobacteraceae bacterium | reverse complement strand
CCGGCGTCATCAAAATTGACGGTATCGAACGGCAGTTTTTCGACTACGTGGGGCGCGGCGTCCCGTACGGACCCGACGACGGCACACTGGCACCGTGGGCGGTGGTGGCGTCACTGCCGTTCGCACCAGAAATCGTTCTACCCTCAGTCCACCATTGCATTCATCAGGCCAAGATGACTCAGTTCAACTCTTACGGGTTCAAAGCATCCTTCAATCCTTCCCATCCAGGCCTTCCCGGTAACCCTTATGGTTGGTGGGTCTCGCCGTGGCACTTCGGAATCAACCAAGGGCCTATCGTATTGATGATCGAAAACTATCGCACGGAATTATTGTGGCGGCTGATGCGACAGTGCCCATACATTATTAAAGGCTTGAAACGGGCTGGATTCGTAAACGGATGGCTAACGTGAAATGCCTAAGCGAGCGGTGAATAGTTGGCGGTTAACTCACTGGTCGAGACGTAAGAATAGGAGCTTTATTTATGAACCATAACAACGGATGGATGGGCGGTACATCTGGATGGTCAGGTGAGACTTGGATTTGGCCGATGATTGGCGTACTCGTGGTAGTGCTGCTGGTCGTTTTGATTATGAAAGTGTCGCAGAAATAATGGTGGATTCTAGGGAAAACGGCATGAACGTTACTCACTCAGACGCCTTAGTTGTCTTCGGCGCCACTGGCGACCTCATCTACAAGAAGGTCTTCCCTGCTCTCTATGCCATGGAACGGCGCGGACACCTTCGGATTCCCGTTATCGGCGTCGCGAGGTCGGACTGGACCACCGAACGATTCCGCGCCCGTGCCCTCGAGAGCATCGGGAACCACGGTGCCCTTGATGAGGCCATCTTCGCCAGACTCGAGGAGCGGCTCCGCTACATCAGCGGCGACTACGGCGCTGCGGCGACCCACGCCGCCGTGCGCACAGAACTGGGTAATGCTGCGCACCCGCTCCACTATCTGGCAATTCCCCCCAGCGTTTTCGGGAGCGTGATCGAGCAACTTAGCCAGTCGGGCTGCGCTCGCGGCGCGCGCGTGATCATCGAGAAGCCGTTCGGTCGCGACCTTGCGTCCGCGCAGGCCCTGAGCGCGACGCTGCATGGGGTATTCGATGAGCCGGATATCTTCCGCATCGATCATTACCTCGGCAAGGAAGCCGTGCAAAACCTTCTGGTGTTCCGCTTCGCGAATACGTTTCTCGAACCGCTTTGGAACCGGGATTACGTCGAGAGCGTGCAGATCACGATGGCCGAGAGTTTCGGCGTGGAGAGACGTGGCGGCTTTTACGAGGAATCCGGGGCGATTCGTGACGTAATCCAAAACCACCTGCTCCAGGTAATGGGGTTTCTCGCGATGGAGTCTCCTGCGGAGACGAATCATGAGTCGATCCGCGAACAGCAGGTGAAAGTGCTGAAGATGGTTCGCCCGCTTAGGCCCGAAGATGTGGTGCGCGGGCAGTTCCGGGGCTACCGCCACGAGGACGGCGTCGCTCGCGACTCGATGGTCGAAACCTTTGCGGCCGCCCGGCTCCACATCGACAGTCCGCGCTGGGATGGCGTGCCCTTCTTCATCCGGGCGGGCAAGTGCCTCCCGTCGACGATGACCGAAGTGTTAGTGATGCTGAAGCCGCCAGCGCTCAGCAGCCTGTGTGCGGGCCAAGCGAACTATGTGCGTTTCCGCTTGAGCCCCGACGTCACTATTGCCATCGGTGCCCGTGTGAAACGGCCCGGTGAGCAGTTGATTGGCGATGCCACGGAACTCAAAGTGGTCAACCAGCCCCGAGGCGATGAGATGGATGCCTACGAGCGTCTCTTGAGCGATGCCATGGTCGGCGACGGCACCCTCTTCGCGGGCCAGGAAGGCGTGGAGGCCGCGTGGAAGGTCGTTGAACCCGTCTTGGGGCTGAGGACGCCCGTGCATGAGTACGAGCCAGGCACCTGGGGCCCTCCCGAGGCCGGGAAGCTCACAGCGGGTATCTGTGGTTGCCACAGCCCAGTCTGGGTGCTACCCCACAGCGAAGAAAGATTCTCAATCGGTTGAGTAACTCAAACTACGGCACCGCCGGTTCCCGTTATTGAAAGGACAAATATAGACATGACCCAATCCGAATTTAGAATGACCTTAACTTCCCGGCGGACGCTGATTGGCAAGGTGGGAGCCTTAGTCACGGGGTTAAGAAGTACGCAAAATCCGGCCTACGCCCAGACGAACGCCGCCCCCGGGGAATTAAGCGGAAATACGATCGATTTGACGATCTCCGAATCGCCTTTTAGCGTGGACGGAAAAATGGGGAAAGCCGTGACGGTGAACGGCACGGTACCGGGACCGTTGATTCGGCTTCGGGAAGGCCAGGATGTTACTCTGCGTGTGACGAACCGTTTGAAAGAGCCAAGTTCGATTCATTGGCACGGTATTCTCTTGCCTCCTGAAATGGACGGTGTCCCGGGTGTGAGCTTCGCGGGAATTCCCCCTGGTGCCACGTTTACCTATCGTTTTCCAGTCAAGCAAAGTGGAACTTACTGGTACCACAGCCATTCCGGGCACCAAGAGCAGGAGGGCATGTACGCTCCGATGATCATCGAGCCTGCGGTAGCCGATCCCGTCAAATACGACCGCGAATACGCCGTCGTGTTATCGAACTGGTCCTTCGGCTCCGGCCAAGCCATGATCGCAAATCTTAAAAAGAAGGGCGGCTACTACAACTACCAGCAACGGACGGCGAAGGAATTCTTCGCGGACGTCAAGCGAAATGGATTGAAGCCCACGATGCGCGACTACCTGATGTGGTCACAGATGCGGATGGACCCTACCGACTTCGCGGATGTTACTAGCTACGCCTTCAGTCACTTAGTGAACGGCCAGTCACCGAAGTCTAATTGGACCGGATTATTTCGTCCGGGGGAGCGCGTCCGCCTCCGCTTTATCAACGCGGCATCCATGAGTATCTACGATGTGCACATTCCTGGATTGAAGATGACGGTGGTGCAAGCGGACGGTCAAGCGGTGCAGCCGGTGGAAGTGGAGGAGTTTCGCATTGCCGCGGCGGAAACCTATGACGTCATCGTCCAGCCCACGGATGACCGGGCGTACACGATCTTCGCCGAAACGAACGATCGCAGCGGATACACCCGCGCCACTTTCGCCCCACGTGCAGGTATGAGCGCCGAAGTTCCCGCACGCCGGCCGCGTCCGCTCCGCACGATGGATGACATGGGAATGAACATGCAAGGTATGGAGATCGGCGGCATGAATAAGCCGGGCACGGACAATTCCGGCATGAGGAAGAAGGAAGCCACGTCCGGCGGAAAGAAAATGGGCGGCATGGACTATGGATCGAAGGGCAGCGACATAAAAATACCTGGCGGTCATGAAAACATGCCGGGGATGCAGGCGCCAACGCAGCAGAAGCAACAGGGAACGCAGGAAATGCCGGGTATGAAGAAAATGGACGGCATGGACGATCAGAGCCGCGCCGGCATCCCCGGCAGCCCTCCCGTCCCGCACGGCCCCGATACTCACGGAACTGCTAACCAGACGACACCCGAAGTCACCCGCAGCCGTTTGCACGAACCCGGTACCGGCCTTGGCAATGACGGGTGGCGCGTGCTGGTCTATACCGATCTGAAGGCGCTGGAGCCCTTCTACGACACTCGGAAGCCAGAGCGCGAACTCGAAATTCACATCACCGGACACATGGAGCGTTTTCTCTGGTCGTTTGACGGGAAAAAGTTCTCCGACGCCAGGGAGCCGATTCCGTTCCGTTATGGCGAGCGGCTCCGGTGGACGTTCGTCAACGACACGATGATGGAGCATCCCCTCCACCTGCACGGAATGTGGATGCACCTCGAGAACGGAGCAGGGGAATACCTCCCGCGGAAGCACACGGTGAACGTCAAACCTGCCGAGCGCGTCTCGGTCGCCATCACCGCCGATGCCCGGGGTAACTGGGCGTTTCACTGTCACCTCCTCCTGCATATGGACGTTGGCATGTTCCGCATCGTCCGAGTGTCCGGTGAAGATCCTAAGGCGACATCATGAATGGTCGTCGACGACCGTTGCTATCGGCCGTCGTAGCGTCTCTGGTATGCGCGGCGACCTCGTTCGCGCAGCCCGCCGCCGATACGCCCGGCGCATCTCCGTCTTCAG
>JANLPT010000164.1:0-90897 GCA_031367405.1 Bryobacteraceae bacterium | reverse complement strand
ACAACCCGGTCACTGCGTTCCCGGCTGGTGGCGGCGTTTTAAAAAATGTGTTTGTCCCGGAGAGAAAGCGGCTATTGCGGATTTTTTCCGAATGGAGCTTGCGGAAGACCAGCAAGTGGCCGAAGAGGGCCGAGGTCACCAGAAACGCGGGGAGCCAGATGAAGGGTGCCTCCGCTACGAACAAATTCGCCGGCGAGAACTGCCGGAACGGCGTGGGCATCGAGAGCATGGCTACAGTGACGATGTTGATCAGCAAGCCGAGGCCCAAGCAGTTCCACAGCCGGATGAAGAGCCGTGGTGCCTTGCCCGCGAAAACGAGCCAGGCCACGGGAAGCGCCAGCAAGCCGCTCAGCACATCGAGCCGATGAGGCGCGTGCCTCATTGGGAGAAGGCGAGCGCCACTGTGATCACTACAAAGCGCAGCCACCCGGCAGGTTCAGGCCTGGCCAGGAGGCCGGTCCTACACGAGGGGGCATGGCTTTAGAAGTTGACGACTCCGGCGAAGGAGTTGGCTTCCAGGCTCGCGCCGCCCACCAAGCCGCCATCGATTTCGGGCTGGGCCATCAAGCCCTTGATGTTGTCCGGCTTCACACTACCGCCGTACAGGATGCGGACGGCCTGGGCCGCCTCACGGCCGAAGCGTGCCTCGACAAAGCCGCGCAGTGTGCGATGGGCGTCGGCGGCGATTTCGGGCGTGGCGACCTTGCCGGTGCCGATGGCCCAGACGGGCTCATAGGCAATGACGATTTGGGCGAATTGGCCGGGCGGCAGCGGGCCGATGCCACCGTCAAACTGGGTCTTCAAGACCTCATTGGTGCGGCCGGATTCGCGTTCCGCCAGCAATTCGCCCACGCAGACGATGGGGGTTAAGCCGGCGTCGAGGGCGGCGAGGGTGCGTTTCAATACCGTCTCATCGGTTTCGCCGAAAAACTGGCGGCGTTCGCTGTGGCCCACGATGACGTAGCGGCAGCCGATCGCTTTGAGCATGGGGCCCGAGATTTCGCCGGTAAAAGCGCCGTCCTTGGCCCAATGGAGGTTTTGCCCACCAATGCCGACTGGGGAGCCTTGGGTGGCGGCGACGGCGGCAGGCAAGTCAATAAACGGGGCACAGATGGCTACCTCGGCGTGGGACGATGCCGCGACCAAGGGCAGGAACTTTTCGAAGAAAGCGGTGGTCTCCGCCGGGGTCTTAAACATCTTCCAATTGCCAGCCATGATCGGTTTTCGCATGAATCTCCAGTTTAGAACGGGTTGCCAAAGCAAAGCGAATGCCGCCGGACGCAAAAAACACGATCCCAGGAATCTTGGGGATCGTATTCTGTTTGTTTTCTGTAATTTAGACGTACGCGCGGGGGCCAAACGCTTGACGGCGGGCGATACTCATCGTCGGAGGGGTGTGCCTACACGCTTCCTAGATTTTTTATCGCTTGTCGAGAGAGAAAGAAGAGATTATGACCTCAGAAAATCATGTCCGCGACACCATCAGCTCTTTGGAGGGCCTGATCCACGGCCTTCGGAGCCAGATGGAGATGGAGCCACCGAAGCCATCGATCGCCGATTATTTACGGCTGTTGCAGTTGCGGTTGGAACTGGGAAAGGAGCGCGGGGCGCAGGATATTACTCCGCTCAACGTGCGGTGGGTTGACGACGATTCACTGCCGGAGCCGGACCCGGACCCCAACGTGCCATGGGTGGGCGATGAGCCGTTAACCTAAAGGGCGCATCGTGCCAAGGCGGGGGCGCGCGGCGCGCTCCCGTTCGGCTGCGAACGGTAGCCTGCGAAGGGTGGCAACATAGTCTTTACTTCCTCTATGGACTTCCTCGAACTACCGCCGCCCCTTTCCGGTCGCCAATTGCTTTTGCGGACAACTCTGCCGCTCAAACCAGCGCCGGTGACGCTCCTGGGCCGCATCGTCGAACTGCGCCCGCTGAACCTCGAGGCAGACGTGGCGCGCCTCTACGAAATCTCGAACGGCAGCGCGCAACTCGGCACCCCGGCCTATGACCCCGAGCCCGTCCTCTGGCGCTACATGGGTGCCGGGCCGTTTGATGACCTGGGGGCCATGCGGACGTTTCTGACCGCTTTAAATGACACGCCCAACCTCTTGCCGCTGTGCGTTCGCCGGAAAGAGTCAGGCGAACTGATTGGTGTGCAGACGTTTATGAGTAACTCGCCGGGCGACCTGAAGATTGAGCTTGGCCATATCTGGTACACGCCCGCCGCCCAAGGTACCGGGGCTCTGACGGAAGCGACTTACCTGATGCTACGGCACGCGTTCGATCTGGGTTACTGCCGGGTGGAGTGGAAGTGCAACGCCTTGAATGAACGTTCCCGCCGGGTGGCGCGGCGGATGGGCTTCACGTTCGAAGGCGTGCAGGACGCGCACGTGATCATCAAGAACCGGCGGCGGGATACCGCGTGGTTCCGTATTTTGGCCGATGAATGGCCGGCCCTCTGGGAGAATTATCTTGTTACTCAAAAATGATCGTGGCAATTACCATTTCTGGAAAGGCATTGCGCCTTACTCGGCGGGCGTGGTGGCGGGCGCGGGCTTCGAAATTGTGCATGTGCGCTTCGTGCGGGCTTTGCCGTTAGCGGCGGGGCTGGCGCGGGTGCGGGCGGAAGTGATCGCGGCCAAGCGGCCGATCCACGCGCTTTGCGGCATGGAGTTACGCTCACCGGTGCCCTTCACTTTCGCCGGATTCAACCAATTCAATGCGACCTATGTGAAGACGCTGGTGGAGTGGGATTTATTGGTGGATGGCCAGAATCCGGTGGCCCGCACGAATATTGCGCCGCAAGTGTTGCCGCCGCGCGAGCCTTCGATTTATGGCTTCTCCTACACTGTTCCTTCGGCAGTGAAAGCGAAGACGTTTGTCGTGGCGGGGGCGGGCGAGTTGCCTGAAGGTTCGCTCGATCCGCAGGACGTGGTGCGTCAGGGCGAGACTTCGCCCGATGCCCTCCGCGCGAAGATCCGCTTTGTGATGGACATCATGTTCAGCCGCTTACAGGGGTTAGGCGTAAGTTGGGAGCAAGTGAACACGAGCAACGTCTATACGGTGCATCCGATCTGCGAGGAGATCGAGAACGAAATCGTACGCCCGATGGGGGCTGGCGCGGCGCATGGGTTCACTTGGCATTACTCGCGGCCACCCATCGAGACCATCGAATTCGAGATGGATTTACGCGGCGTGCGCCGGGAAATGCTGCTGGACTAGCTCTCCATCAGCTTGCGGCCCCGCTCGAACATGTCGGCGGCGTCGTCGGCGATCTCACGTCCCCGGTCATATAACTCGCGGCCCTTGTCCATCATCTCCCGCCCTTGCGATTCGATGCGCTCCCGGCCAGAGCGGGCTTGGTGGGCGATCTTCCGGCGGGTGTGCTTGCCCGAAGCGGGGGCGTAAAGCAGGGCGATCGTACTGCCAATGGCGACCCCGGCGATGAACCACAGGGCACCCGATGTGTTGTCTCTTTCTTCTTGCATGGGACAAAAATCCTCTCGTCTACAGTGTAACTGAGCGTTCGAGGCGGTTATGCGGTACGCCAGCGGCGGCCGAGGTTGAGTTTTTCTTTGGCGTAAGCGATGGAGCGTTCCATGTGTTCACGCTGCTGGTATTGAATGGCTTCGGCGAAGTGCGGGGGCACGGGGCGGTTTTGTAAGTCCTCAATGACGGCGTGGCCTTCGTAGGGGCGGCCATCGCGGGCGAGTTTCAGGAAGCGGGCCAAATCCCTGGCGCGGGTGCGTTGGTAATCTTTCCAGAAAGCGGCGTCGTAGATGGGGAGGATGGCGGGTGGGCGGCCGGTGATGGGCTTGATGTAGACGTGGACTTGGGGGCAAAGCTCGCGGGCGCGGGTGAGGATTTGGGGGAAGTCGATGACGCCTTCGCCGAGCGGAACCCATTGTACGGCGATGCCGCGTTTGGTTTCGTAGACCACGGAGTCCCGGAGGTGAAGCGTGACGGCATAGCGGCCCAGCTCCTCCACTGTCGTGAGGGGGTCTTCCATCATGAAAACGGGGTTGCCGGTATCCAGATAGATGCCGGTGGAATCGTGGCCGGCGGCTTCGATTAACTCACGAAACTCCCAGGCGCTAAAGTCTTTGTGGACTTCGATGGCGATTTTGACATGGGCGTCGAGCACTTGCTGGCGCACGGCTTTCAAGATTTTCAAGATGGTTTCGAGGTGCTTCTCGGGGGGGCCATCCTTCGGCAACGAGGCACGGTCACTGGCGATGACGCCGCGCACGATGGGCGAGCCGAGGGCTTGGGCGCGGATGATGTTGTGGCGGAGGGTGGCGATGGAGGCATCGATTTGGTGAATCGATTTGGGCAGCAATCCTGCGCCACCTGATTCGAGGTGCAGTTGGAGGGCGGCGGCTTTGGAGCGGACGTCTTTCCAGTGGGCGGGATTTTGGGCAAGAGGATCGACGGAATCCTGAAGGAAGATGGCATCGAGCTTTTGGGCGGCGGCGAAATCGAGGTGCTGGGCGTCGGTCCAACGGAGGGCGCGGAGGCAGTAGGTGTTGTAGCCAATGGGGAAGGGTAAGGGCGCTTGGGCGGCCAGAGGCAGGGCGGTCAACTTGAGAAAATCGCGGCGGATCATGGGGGAAGGCTATCACAGGGCGGCCATATCTTCAGCCTCACCGGCGCGGACGGTAGCGATGGCGGGGGCGATGTTGCGTACGAGGCCCATCAGGACGGCACCGGGGCCTACTTCCATGGCGCGGGTAACGCCTTGGGCGGCGAGGTGGCGAACGCTTTCTTCCCAACGGACGGGGTTGGGAATCTGCTGATAGAGGCCCTGGCGGGCGTCGGTGCCGGACGTGATTTCACGGGCTTGCCAGTTATTGACGAGGGGGACCGTCAGGCCGTTAAAGGTAGTTCGGTCGAGATGCGCCTTCATCTGCAACTGAGCCGGTGCCATCAGCGAGCAGTGAAAAGGAGCGCTGACGGGAAGGGGAATGGCGCGTTTGGCTCCGGCGGCTTTGGCGAGTTCCATGGCGCGCGCGACTGCGCCGGCGTGGCCCGCGATGACGATTTGGCCGGGGGAGTTGAGGTTGGCGGCGGAGACGACTTCGCCCTCGGCGGCAGCTGCGAGAATCCCGTCGAGCGCGCCGGCGGGTAGGTAAAGAAGTGCCGCCATCGCGCCGGTGCCGGCGGGGACGGCAGCTTGCATGTATTGGCCACGTTGGCGCACGAGCCGCAAGGCATCGGCGAACGCGAGGCTGCCGGCGGCGACGAGCGCCGAGTATTCGCCGAGGCTGTGGCCCGCGACGTAATCCGGCTTCAGGCCGCGTCCGGCGAGAATGCGCCAAGCGGCGGTGGAGACGGCGACGAGGGCCGGTTGCGTGTTTTCCGTGAGCTTGAGCGCTTCGTCCGGGCCTTCGAAGCAAAGGGTAGAGAGCGAAAAACCGAGGACGTCGTCAGCTTCTTCGAAGGTTTGGCGGGCGAGAGGGCTGGAGGCGGCGAGCGAGCGGCCCATGCCGGCGAACTGCGAACCTTGGCCGGGAAACAGAAAAGCGATTTTCATGCGGATGTCCTTAAGTTTAGCCCCGGTGGAGGGGTGCGGCGGCATCACGCGGCATCGTAGAATGGAGAATTCACGCCAGTAACCTTGTCGCTTCGGCGCGTGTCTTTTTTCAATACTCCGCCCGCACAAGGGCTCCGCGAAAGGATCGTGTCCGGTGAAATTGTCTGAAATTTGCGTGCAACGCCCGGTTTTCGCTCTGATGCTGATCATGTTCCTGGTGGTTTTGGGCATCTTCAGCTTTGTTGACCTGGGGGTTGACCTGTTCCCGAAGAGCGATCCGGCATCGGTGTATGTGCGGGTGCAGTTGCCGGGCGCGAGTCCGGAGGAGATGGTTTCGCAGGTGGTGTTGCCGCTGGAAGAGGCGATTGCGGCGATCGCCGGCATCGACGAAATGACGGCACGCGTCACGGAGGGCAATGCCAACGTGTCAGTGCAGTTCGTGTTGGACCGCGACATCTCGGAGGCGGCGGAGGATGTACGCGAAAAAGTGAGCGGCGCGATGCGTCGCCTGCCGCCGAATGTTTTGCCGCCCAGCGTTATCAAGGCTGATCCGGACTCTGACCCCATCATCAAACTGGCCATGAGCGGCACGCGTCCGGTGCGCGAATTGACCGAGATTGCGGACAAGCAGGTCCGGCGGGCGATTGAGACCGTAGACGGGGTGGGCAGCATTGAGATCAATGGCGGCCGGAGCCGGCAGATCAACGTCTATCTGGATTTGGACAAACTCAACGCCTATAACCTGAGCGCGCAGGATGTAGAGCGGGCGATTCGCACCGAGAACGTGGAAGCGCCCGGCGGACGGATTGTGCGGGGACCCTCGGAATTGGGTGTGCGCACGCTGGGCCGCGTCAAGAATATCGGCGAATTTAACGACATCATCATCAAGAACGTGAATGGCGCGCCGGTGCGGGTGCGCGAGGTGGGCAACACCGAGGATGGGATGGGCGAACGGCGGACGTTTGCTTACTACCAGGGTAAGCCGGCGGTGCTGCTGGATGTGCGGCGGCAGACCGGCGTGAATACCGTGAAGGTGGTGGACACGATCAACAAGAAGCTGGCGGAAATCCGCGCGAATCTGCCGCCAGGTGTGAGTCTGGAAGTTACTACCGATCAGGCGCGCTATATCCGGGCATCGGTGTCGGCGCTAGAGGAGCACTTACTGCTGGGTAGCTTATTGGCGTCGTTGATTGTGTGGTTATTTATTCGCGATTGGCGCACGGTGGTGATTAGCGCGATCGCTATTCCGACGTCGATCATTACGACATTTACCGTTTTGCGCATCATGGACTTTACGCTCAATTCGATGACGCTGCTCGGGCTGACCTTAGCCGTGGGAATTGTGATCGATGACGCGATTATTGTGCTCGAGAATATATACCGGTTTCTGGAGAAAGGCGATTTGCCGCCGAAGGAGGCGACGATTGCGGCGACTAAGGAGATCGCGCTCGCCGTCATTGCCACGACGATCTCACTGGTGATCGTATTTGTGCCGATCGCCTTCATGAGCGGCTATGCGCGGCGCTACCTGAATCAGTTTGGCTGGACGATGGCGATCTCGATTCTGGTGTCCATGCTGGTGGCGTTTACCCTCACCCCAGCGCTGGGCGCGCGGCTATTAAAGACGGCGACCGGTAAGAAACATGATGAAGAAGCGCGCCCCGATTTGGTCCACCGGCTTTATCTGAGGAGCCTGGATTGGTCTCTGAATCATCGCTGGGCCATTATCGTGCTTTGCTTACTTACGCTGGCGTCGACGATTCCGCTTTACAAAATCACCAAACAGGAATGGATGCCGCAGGAAGATCAGAGCGAGTTAGCCGTCTTTATGGAGTTACCCGAGGGTTTTTCGCTCGAGGGTACCGAGCAGTTTACGATGCGGCTGGCGAAGAAGCTTGAAAAGGTGCCGGGCGTCAAGGCGGTGATCCCGCAGAGTATGCAGATGCTCAACCGGGTAACGATGTCGTACATGACGATTCTGATCGATCCGCCGGAGATGCGGGGTTCGATTCAGGAGATGGGGGCGAAGGTGCGGGCCGTGATGCTACCCGAATTTGCCATTGCCCGTCCGCGCGTCTCATTCCCCAATGCGTTGGGCGGGCGGGACACGTTCGCGCCGATTCGGGCGAACCTGCTGGGCCCTGATCTGGGTAAGTTAGTGGACATCGCTAAGGAAGTGAATGGCGAAATTCTGAAGAATTCCGTGATTTCCGATGTCAAGGTGAATTTGAATTTGAATAACCCCGAGATGCAGATCGATATCGACCGGCAGCTGGCATCCGATTTAGGGGTGAGGGTTTCCGATGTCGCGGGCGCGGTGCGTTTGCTGATGTCCGGGGAAGACCAGATCTCGACTTACAAAGAAGCGAGTGAGCAGTATCCGGTGACGGTCCGTTTGAAACCGGAGCAGCGGGACGATCCGAACAGTTTGGGACGGTTGCTGATCCCCAGCGCGCGCCAAGGACTGATCCGGCTGGATTCGATTGCGAAATTGGAACGCGGACTCGGCCCGTCGCGCATCGATCGTTACAACCGGCAGTTTGGCGTGGGCATTTCCGGCAATGTCGCGCCCGGCTACGGCTTGAACGAAGGCGCGGCGGCATTAAACGATATTGTGTCCAAGGTAAGCTTACCGCCTGGCTACACCATGACTTTTTCCGGTCAGGTGAAAATTTTGGAAGAGACGGCGACCAATATGTTACTCGCGATGGCGTTGGCCAGCGTGTTTATGTATATGGTGCTGGCGGCGCAGTTTGAAAGTCTGGTGCATCCCTTCATTATCCTCACGACGTTGCCGCTCTCGATTCCCTGCGCTTTGCTGAGCTTGATTGTTACGGGCCGCAGCTTGAATCTATTCAGCTCGCTCGGCATTTTGCTCTTGCTGGGCATTGTGAAGAAGAATGGCATTCTGCAGATCGACTATATGAACCGGTTGCGCGATGAGGGTTTCCCGATCCGCGAGGCGATCATGCAAGCTAACCGGGTGCGGTTGCGGCCGATTCTGATGACGACGTTTTCCATTATCGCGGGTCTGGTGCCGACGGCGGTCGGCATGGGTGCCGGTGCCTCGCAGCGTTCGGCCATCGCGATTACGATTATCGGCGGGCAATTGCTTTGTTTGCTGCTGAGCTTGTTAGTGGTGCCGGTGGGTTACTCGCTGGTGGAAGAAACGAAGGCGATGTTGAGCAGCCGCCGCGTGACGGGAACCCCGGCGACGGCGACGGGCGACTGATCGCCAATGAAGCGTGGCGTGGTGATCGGTGGTGGGTACTTCGCCCGCATCCAGATGGCAGACTGGAACCGGCTGCGCGAGCAATGTGAGATCGTCGCGGTGTGCGATGAAGACTCCGCGCGAGCCGAGGCGTTGGCGCGCGACTTTGGCATTGCTCGAAGTTACTCCGATGCCGCCTACATGTTAGAGACGGAAAAGCCTGACTTTGCCGACATCGTCACGCGGCCCGATACGCACTCGGCGTTGGCTGAGTTGGCCGCTGAGCGCGGAGTGCATATCCTTTGCCAGAAACCGTTTGCGCCGACATGGGCGGAGGCGGTGAAGATGGTGGAGGGGGCCGAAGCGGCGGGCGTCCGGTTGATGGTGAATGAGAATTGGCGTTGGCAGCCGTGGTATCGCGAGATCAAGCGGCGGCTGGACGCGGACGAGATCGGTAACATGACGAATGCGGTGTGGATGCATTCGAACAACGACGGCTTACTCGATCCTCCTTACCCGAATCAACCTTATTTTGCGCAGTATCCACGGTTCTTGATTTACGAGACATTAGTGCATTTTCTGGACAGCGCTGGTTACTTATTCGGCCGGCCGGAGTCTCTGCGGGCCTACACGAAGCGGGTGAATCCGGTGATTGCGGGTGAGGACTCTGCCCAGATTCGTTTGTTCTGGCCGGATGGCCGGCGTTGTTGGATTACGGCCACTCGCTGCGGCGAAGTCTTTGAGAATAATGTGGCGATGGCGCGCTTGCGGATTGACGGTACCAAGGGGACGCTGGCGATGATGGGCGATGGCTCGCTGTGGAGCGGTTCGGGTGAGTTGACCAGGATTGACTGGACGCCCCCGGTAACGGGCTACAAGGGCGATTCGGCGCTGGCGGCGCAGCGGCATTTTGTCGAGTGCCTCGCATCCGGTGCGCCGTTTGAGACCAGCGGGCGCGATTATTTATTTACCGTGCGGATGGTGGAGACGAGTTACGAGTCGGCGGCGACGCGAGCGACGCTGGCCTTATAACCGTTAAGGCCGGGGTGGCGTGGTGATGACGAGACCCTTGGCGTTGGCACCGTGGAGGGCGCGATAGGTGTGGGGTTCAGAGGCGTCGAAGTAAACGCTATCGCCAGCGCTCAGCACATGCTCCTCGTCCTGATAATGGATCGCCAGTGTGCCCGAGAGCACGTGGATGAACTCAGCGCCTTCGTGGGCATGCTCAGGGTCCTTACCGTCGTCCCGGGCGGGGAACTCGGCCAGATAGGCTTGCAGGCTCTTATCCTGAACGTGAAAGGCGAGGCACTCGAAATAGTAGCTGGGGATGGGCACGCCGGAACGGTCAGGAAACTTGATCCGCTCGCCGGACCGGACGACGGAGAACATGCGGGTGCGGCGTTTGTCGGCGAAAAAATGGTCCAGACTGACGTCGAACACCATGGCAATCCGGGCCAGCGTGGGTAAAGTCGGTACGAGTTTGCCATTTTCGAGCTGAGAGAGCATCGAAGCCGAGAGTCCGGTGTGTTTGCCGAGGTCCACCAGGGCTATTTTCTTCTTCATTCGCAGCTGGCGAAGCTTTTTACCGATCTCGTAGGCAGCCAGAGACCGGCGGAGCGTTCGCTCTGAACTTTCACCATCAAGAAAATCTGTTTTACCAGGGGTTACGTCGATGGGTTCTATTTTATCCTCGCTGAACTCAGCTTCAGTATGACGTAGATTCTCTGTTTCAGTGCTGGTAATGTCTTTCATGAGAGCTTAAGTCCCTGAATCTTAAGACTCCAGAAAGCTGGACATGATGCAAAAGAATCTCAGCGAATACGTCAATCAAACCGATGACGAGCTGGTTCTTCTCGCCAAATCAGGCAACGATGCGGGCTTCACCGAGCTCATCGAACGCCATCGCTCAATTAGTTTTAAACTCGCCTACTCGATCTTGCGGGATCGCTCCGATGCGGAGGACGAAGTGCAGAACGCCACGTGGAAAGCCTATTCTCACCTGGATCAATTCAATTTTGAGGCAAAATTCTCCACTTGGCTCACGCGAATCGTGGTGAACCAATGCTTGATGCGCTTGCGAAAAGACAAACGCGCGAAATTTCTGTATATTGACGACGTCCAGATTGGCGACGAAGTGGGAACGCTCGATTTGCGCGATAAGGCCGATACGCCCGAGGTGGACTTGGGGCGGCGCGAAGTGAGCCAGATTCTGCACCAGGAAGTGAACCGGATGCCGCCGCTGCTCAAGAAGGTTTTTTGGATGCGTGACATCGAAGAGCGTTCTATGCCAGAGGTAGCCGGGAGCTTGGGCATTTCTGTGGCCGCTGCGAAAAGCCGGCTCTTGCGGGCGCGGCAGGAGCTGAAAGTCCGGTTGGAAAAGCATCAAGGCCGCTTGGGCGCGGCCACGTTGGTTGGTTAGCACACTCCAGTATTTTTACGTCACGGGCCGGGTTCGGCCCATTTTGGTATACTTTTGAAGAGATGATCCGCCCAACCGGCATCCTACTTTCTTTGTTTCCCCACCCTATCTCTACCCGATGAAGACGACCCTTGTTCTTTCGCATGGCGTCGAAGCATTGTTTGGCACGCGTGACGAAAACTTGCGTTTGTTGGAGCAGAGCTTCGCTGTCCGCCTTGACGTGTGCGCCGAAGGGCTGAAGGTGGAGGGCGAAGATGCGCCGGTGCTGCGGATAACACAGATTGTGGACGACTACTCCGAGTTAGTGCGGCAAGGGCATATTTTCGGCAACGGCGAGCTGAACGGTTATCTGCGCGTGGTGGCTGGCGACGTCGAGGTGCGGTTGCGCAGCTTGGTGGAGAGTGGTAAGCAACGCAGCTTCGGCAAGAAGATGCTGGCACCGAAGACGGTGAATCAGCGGCGGTACATGGAAGCCATCGAGCGGAACGACATGGTTTTCGGCATTGGTCCGGCGGGCACGGGTAAGACGTACTTAGCGGTGGCGATGGCGGTGTCGGCGCTGCTGGGTAAGAAGGTATCGCGCATCATCCTGACGCGTCCGGCTGTAGAAGCGGGGGAGCGGCTCGGATTTCTACCCGGGACTTTGCAGGAAAAGATCGACCCGTATTTGCGCCCGCTCTACGACGCACTCTTCGACATGCTGGAGAGCGAGCGCGTAGAAAAACTGATCGAGCGCAACACCATCGAGATCGCGCCGATCGCCTTCATGCGCGGGCGGACCTTGAACGACGCATTCATTATTATCGATGAAGCGCAAAACGCGACGCGCGAGCAGATGAAAATGATCCTCACGCGGTTAGGCTTTAATTCGAAGATGGTGATCACGGGCGACTTGACGCAGATCGATTTACCGGGCCAAATGCGCAGCGGGTTACTGGAGGTGACGGACGTGCTGAAGGGCGTGCCCGGCATTACTTTTGTCCCTTTCACCGATGTGGACGTGGTGCGGCACAGCCTGGTGCAGAAGATTGTGCAGGCTTACGAACGCTACAATGAATTGACCGGAGCAGGCCGCCAACTCGCGCTGCGCTTGGACACCCTCCCCGCCGAGGCATCCTTACCCAACAACGTGACGGCTGCTGAGTGATGTATGTCTGAGCCGGAGACCAGTCTCCTTATCGAACGAGCGACACCGCGAATTGGCCGGACCGCCTTACGGGCGTTTGCGGACACCCTGCGGCATGACCTTTGCGCGGGTCGCGCATTTACTTGCCTGTTGACGGGCGATAAAGAATTGCGGCGTTTGAACCGGCAGTTTCTGGGGCATGGCTACACCACGGATGTGCTGAGCTTTCCGGCGGGCGAACCGATGGGTCCGTTGGGCGATATCGCGATTTCGCTGGAACGGGCCAAGGCGCAAGCCGCGGAGCATGGCCACCGGATCGAAGAGGAAGTACGGATTTTACTGCTGCACGGCGTGCTTCACCTGGTGGGGCATGACCATGAAAATGACGATGGCCTGATGTGCCGGGTGGAGTCGGAATGGCGCCGGAAGTATGGGCTGCCCGGCGGATTGATTGAAAGGACCAGCGCTTGATCATCGTGCTGCTGGCGATTATTGCGGTGGGCTTGGCGCTGCTGGGCTTGGCCACGACGGTGCAGATGTTCTATCTCGAAGCGATGCGGCTGCGCACGCGGGAGTTACCATCGCTCACTTACTTCAAAGAACACGTCGAAGATAGTGTGGGGCTCAAGACCGAGCGCGGGGCATTGATTTTCTCTTTGTGGAAGCATACGCTGCTGGCGCTGCTGGGCGTGGCGATGTCGGTACTGGCGACTCAGGAAAAATTCCTCAGCGAAGACTTTTTGCAAGCGGCGCTATTTTCCTGGCTGTCGATGATGGTGGTCTGCTATGTATTTCCTCAATTAAGTTACCGGAAGACGTCCGGCCGCTGGCTCAACGCCTTGCTACCGCTGCTGAGTGTGATGGTGCTGGCGATGCGTCCCCTGGCCGCGTTACTCGACTTTATGCATTCGTTGGCTGACCTTTCCGGCCCGGCGGACCCGGAAGAAGAAGCGCAGACTTCGGCCGAGGAAATCGAAGCGCTGATTGAAGCAGGCGCCGAAGAAGGCCTGATTGAAGAGGGCGACCGTAAGCTGATCCATTCGGTGGTGGCGTTTGGCGAAAAAGTAATTCGCGATGTGATGACGCCGCGCCCGAGCATCGTGGGCATTCAGGAAGACGCATCGCTGGAGGATCTGCGGCAGTTAGTGATTCATGAACAGTACTCGCGCATTCCGGTTTTTCGCGAGGACGTCGATTCGATTGTCGGGTTTGTGCACGTCCACGATGTGCTGGAAGTGAACGAAGCGGAGCGTCCCAAGAAAAAGGTGAAGGATCTGGTGCGGCCGATCCGGCTGGTGCCGGAGACCAAGAGTGTGAAGGTGTTACTCGAAGACATGCGGGAGAACCGGCAGCACATGGCGGCGGTGATTGACGAATACGGCCATACCGCCGGCTTGGTGACGATGGAGGACATGCTGGAGGAAATTGTCGGCGAGATTCGCGACGAGCATGAGCCCCACGTGGATGTGGAGAGCCTGGGAAATGGCGAATATGTCGTGGCGGGCAGCTTCGACATTAGTCATCTGGCGGAGTTAGTGGAGTATGAACCGGACGAAGATACTGAAGCCACCACAGTGGGTGGCTTGGTGACGGAATGGATCGGCCGCGTACCGGGCGTGGGCGAAGTGATCGAGCGCGAGGGCATCCGGGTGGAGGTGCTGGCGGCGAATGGTTTGCGGGTGGAGCAGGTGAAACTGGCGCGGTTGCGTGAGGCGCGCAGTGCAGGGAGCGCCGGTGCTGGCAGTGCCGGTGCTGGCAGTGCCGAAGGGCCTAAGAAAGAACAGGGGGCCATGAATGGCGAAGCTGCCAAAGGTTGAGCATCGATTTGGGCACGTCGGCATCGCCGGCCGTCCGAATGCGGGTAAGTCAACGTTGTTGAATGCGTTAGTGGGGGCGAAGCTGGCGATTGTCGCGCCGCGGCCGCAGACGACGCGGACCGTGATTCAAGGCGTAACGACGAGGCCCGAGGCCCAGATCGTCTTTGTCGATACGCCGGGCATTCACGATAGCGATAGTAACTTCAACCGCCGCATGATGCAGACGGTGCGCGCGGCGATTGAAGGCCGCGACTTGATTCTGTATGTGGTAGACGCGACGCTGCCTTGCGATGAACGCGAGCTAAAAGCGATGGACGCGGTGCGCAAAACCGGCACACCGGTGGTGTGCGCGCTGAATAAGATCGATAAGATTAAAGATAAACGCGACTTACTGCCCATCATGCAGAAATATGCCGAGGTTTTTACCTTCAAAGAAATCGTGCCGATCTCCGCGCGTAAGGGCGGCGTCAGTATCCAGGCTTTACTCGAGACGATTATCAGGCAGTTACCGCTGGGCCCGGCGCTTTATCCGGAAGATTATCTTACCGATCAGCCGATGCGTTTTCTGGTGGCGGAGTTAGTGCGCGAACAAATCTTACGGCTGACGAATCAGGAAGTGCCGCACGCGGTGGCGGTGGTGGTGGAGAAGTGGGAAGAGAGCGAGAAGCTGGTGCGCATCAATGCCAGTATCATCGTGGAGCGCACGGGCCAGAAGAAGATCATCATTGGGCAAGGCGGTCAGATGATTAAAGAGATTGGGTCCCGGGCGCGGATTGAGATCGAGAAATGGACCGAACGGAAAGTATTTCTGGAGCTCTTTGTGAAAGTGGTGGAGGGGTGGCGGGATAAGCCCGAGTTTCTACGGGAGTTGGATTGGCGAATGGTTTCGTCGTCCACCGGGGCTTGAGAGTAGCAACGGCACGCATCAATAAACCGCGAACGAGAACACTTGGTTTGAGCCTTCCGGCGACAGAGTGTATTCGCCGTTGATCAGGGTCTCACTCAGCTCCAGGCGATAGAGGTTGTCGTTGACGCGGGTGACGTTCATGCGAAGGGGCTTGGGCGCATTCTTGCCGGGCTTCAAGGGCAATACCAACTGCCGGGTGCTGCCTTTGGCCTCCATGCGATAGCAAGAGAACTTTTCGGCGGAAAGCTTTTCGATCGCGATCAGAAAGATGGGTTCAGCGAGGGGGGTGCGGGCTTTGGCGGCAGCGCCTTGCACCGTGTAGACGGTGTCGTTTTTGTTCTTGCCTTCTTGCGCTTCGCTGGCGTCGGTCTCCAGCAGATTGCCGGCATGCACTAGGTAGGGAATGTCGGTCTTGGGGGGCTTGGGACCTTTGTAGCGGTCCTGCGCGAGAAGGGTGCCCACCAAGACTATCGCCAGTAAAATCTTTTTCATTTAACTCATCGTCTCATTGATTTTGACGGTTGATTTGGCTTTTGCGTTGCAGCCGGTAAATCAGGGCTTACATTTTCATGATGACGGTGTCTAAGTCTTCCGCGGAAAGCAACACGGTCATGCCCGAGCCGTCCACCCAGCGCAGACTTTGCCCATCGGCGAGCCAAATCAGACGGGAACGGCGGCCTAAGCGGTTCGCGACTTCGAGCCAGCCGCTTTCGGCCAGGCGGGCGGAACAAAAAACAAGGTCAAATGAAATGCGTTCCAGACGGTCAGCCGCTTCGTCGATGGTGGTGACGGGCAGCGCGCGAATATTGCGTTCGCCGAGAGCGGCCAGCATGCTGCGACGCCGGGCGGCGTCGGGTTCCAGCAGCAAAGTGGTGCGGACGACGGCGGAGTTGGCGGGGGCGTCGGCCGCAGCGATGGCACGATCTTCTTCGCGCATCATCGCCCGCAGGCGTTCTACCAGAGCGGGAAGGTCGCCTTGCAGCTCAATCTCCGAGATCACTTTAGTCATCACTTCACTGACGACTTGGCGTTTTTCGGCGCGTGCGTCCAACTGACGCCCCGCCAGATGCTCGAGATGGGCGAGGGCGGCACCGATCTGGTTGGCCAGATAGGTGAGGGTGCCGCCATCGGCTTCGGCTAACCCTTCGCCGCGCAGCACCAATACGCCGTGCGCCTCTTCGCCTAAGCCGCAGGGTAGAAAATGCGTCGTTTCCGACGAGCCCGGGGCGCGCCGCCGGGAGGGTGCGCGATGGCGGAAGGCGAGGGCGATCGCCGCCGGTTCACCTTCGTCGGGCGCATGCACTTCCACCACGTCGGTGCCGCACTCCAGCGTACGCCGCGCGCGTTCGTACACATAAAGCCGCCACCAGAGCGGGCCCAAGGCGGCGGCCAGATCCTGTTCCAGCACTTCGACGATCTCGCGCCGGGAGACGGTGGCCAGTACGCGCGCGCCCAGACGATCGAGCTTGCGAGCCAAGTCGCGGAGCACCTCCGCTTGGCGGGTGCCGGAGCGCCAGATCCAGAACACGGCACCCACGGCCATTAGAATTACCGCGTACCAGGCAGTTGCGTCAGGAGCCATGTGTCAAGCCTCGGATCGGAGAAGTGCGGAATCTCAAGGTGAACGGGTCCGCCTAAGTCAGCAAGCCCGGCGCTGTTAATGGCGACGACGCGGGTGCCGGCGGCGCGGGCGGCGGCGAGGCCGGTGGGGGAATCTTCAAAGACGATGCAATCGCCCGGGGCGGTGCCGAGGAGTTGGGCGGCCTTCAGATACATGTCGGGGTGCGGCTTGGGCCGTTCCACTTGATGGCCATCGAGGACGACGCGGAAAGCGTCTTTGAGGCCGGTGCCTTGCAGGACGAATTCGATATTGGCGGGCTCCGCGTTGGAGCCCACTGCTTTGGGGCTGTCCGCATGACGCCGGATGAAATCGACCACGCCTTCGATCATGAATTCGTCGAGCCGGCCGGTCATCAACTCGCGCCAGAGCTCCTCTTTTTCGGCTCCGTGGGCCATCACGGCGCCGTCGTCGAGATCGGCGCCGAACAGGTCGCGCACCAACTGGTCGTTCCGTTTGCCGTGCATGCGTTTGGCGGCCGCATCGGGCGCGAGGCCGTGGCGGGTGAGATGCGCCTCCCAGGCCTTGGTGTGGAGGGGCATGGAGTCGACGATGACGCCATCCATGTCAAACAAAAGGGCCAGGGCGGGGTGGGCGATGGCGCGCCCGGATTGAGTTGGCTGGAGTGACAATCCTTCATTCTAACAAAGGGCTATCAAAGGGCTGATTTTAGTGACGCTGTGCGATAATCCGGTTAGCTTACTATGGATGTTTTCCAAGAAATTGTCCGCCTTCGGCGTCTCGGGCAGAAATGCGCGCTCGCTACGATTGTGCAAGTGAATGGCTCCATCCCGAGCTATGAAAGCGCCAAGCTGCTGGTGCGCGAGGATGGCTCAATTCTGGGGACGGTGGGGGGCGGCTGCGTGGAAGCGGAAGTGTGGAACGCGGCGCGGGAAGTGATTGAATCGGAGAAGCCCCAGCACCTGACGTTCTCGCTGGGCCAGGACGCGGCTCACGACAACGGGCTGATTTGCGGCGGGCAGTTGAACGTTTTTGTCGAGCCGATTGTGCCACCGCCGCACGCGCTGATTTTCGGCGCGGGCCACGTTTCGAAGAGCCTGGCGCAAGTGTCGCAGTTAGCCGGCTTTCGCGTCAGCGTGATTGACGACCGGGAGCAGTTCGCCAATCGTGAACGTTTTCCTGACGCGGAAGAGGTTTACGCGGGCGAATACGAAAGCGTTTTTCCCCAGCTGCTGGTCAATGCGAATAGCTACGTGATCATCGTGACGCGCGGCCATCGCGACGACATGCGAGTGTTGCGCTGGGCGGTGGGCACGGTGGCCAAGTACATCGCGATGATCGGTTCGAAGCGCAAGACGATTGCCATTGTGAAGGAACTGGAGAACGAGGGCTTTTCGCGCGATCAGTTCACGCGGATCCATGCGCCAATGGGTTTGGAGATCGGCGCGATCACGCCCGAAGAGATCGCCGTCTCAGTGGTGGCGGAGATGATTGCCGCCCGCCGGCAGCCGGATGCCGACTGGAAGGCGCTCTCCAAGTCGTTGTTTGCGCATGAGCATACGCGGGCGCTATTGAAGTGAAACCGGCGGCAATTCTGCTGGCGGGCGGCGCATCGACCCGCATGGGCCAGCCAAAGGCGCTGCTGCCGATGGCGGGTGAGACTTTTCTAGGCCGCCTGATTGGCCTCTATGCGGCGTGTTGCGATCCGGTGATTGTGGTGCTAGGCCATCAGGCTACCGTAATTCGAGCTGGGATAAAGGCCGAGGTCCAGTGGGTAGTGAATACGCAGCCCGAGCGGGGGCAATTCAGTTCGTTGCAGACTGGTTTGCGGGCGTTGCCCCCGGGCGTGGATTGCCTTTTTCAGCCGATCGATTATCCGGCCGTGGCCGCCAGTACGATTGCGACGCTGGCCACGACGCCGGGCGAACTCGTCATCCCCTGTTACGACGGCCAGCGTGGCCACCCGGTGCGCATTTCCCCCGTGATTGTGGCGGAGCTGTTGATGCTGCCAGCGACGGGCCAGGCTCGCGACGTGATTCGCTCACACTACCCGGCCGCCGTGTTCGTTGAGGTGGCGGATGCGGGGGTCGTCATCGATATCGATACGCCTGAGGACTTTGCGCGATGGATTGCTTAGCCAAGCTTCGGTGCGGAAAGCCGGGCGCATGGTGAGCCGCGTGGGCCGCGTGCGGATTCTATGGCTCGTTTTGGCGGTGGTGGCCTGGCAGATTTATGAAGCCGAATTCTGGCAAGCGAATCGATTCAGGGAGCCGATTCGGGCGGCGCTAGGACGCGCGCTCGGACGCAGAGTGGAAGTGCAGGGCGACCTCGCCTATAGCCTGCTGAAGGGGCCGGGTTTCGTCGTTGAGAAGGTGATCGTGCATGAAGACCCCGCCCATGGGCTGGAGCCTTTGGCCTATGTCACCAGCCTCACCGCGCGCCTCGACGTGCTGCGCTTGTTAACTGGCCATGTGGAGTTCGGCACGCTGCGTTTGGATGAGCCCAGTGTGAATCTGTCCCGTCAAGCCGACATGGGCGCGAATTTGACGCCTTTGATCATGCGCGCGCTCACCTCCCGTTCCGACAGTGGCATGCCCGATGTGCAGGTGCGCAATGGCCGGGTGAACTTCGTTTTCAACCGTCGCAAAAGCGTCTTCTACCTTACCGGCGTCGACCTGGACGTGACGCCCGTGGATGGCGTCAGTTTTCGCGTGCGGTTTGAAGGCGAGCCGGCCCGCACCGATCGCCGGGCCCTGGGCTTTGGCCGCTTTCAGGCCACCGGCAACATTCGTTTCCCCGGCGGGTCAGAGCCGGAAGTGGACCTCAGCCTCGACCTCAACCGGACCTCCGCCGCGGAAGTCGTGACGCTTTTCGATCGCCGGGCCAATAATCTGACGGGCAAGATCAGCACCGAGGCGCGTCTGCGCGGCCCCATCTCGGCGATTGGCATTGAGGGCAAACTCACTTTGGAACCCTCCCGCCGCGATCTGAACCCGCTGCGCGCCGTGGGTCTTCCGCTGGCCTATCGTGGAGGGCTGGACCTGCGTGGCCAGACGCTGGCGCTTGATTGTCTGCCCGCCGATAACCCCAAATTGCCCGCCCTGTCGCTGCGCTTTCGCTCGCGCGAGATTCTACGCGATCCGCGTTGGGCGGGCCTGTTTACCCTGCGGCAACAGGAAATTCAGCCCGTGGTTGGCTTCCTGCGCAGTTTCGGTTATGACCTTCCTGAACCGGCTAATTTCGGCGGGACGCTCTCCGGCACGTTTGGCCTCTCGAGTGGCGGGTACGAAGGCATCGCCGCGTATGACCGGCCTGGCGAGCCCGATGGACCGTCGGTTTCGAGTGCCGGTGTCTTGATCGACGGCCGTAAACTGGTTTTCGAAACCAGCTTCCAGGAGCTGCGCATTGAAGATTTCCGCCGCTCCTTCGCGAGCCTGTTCGGTGAGTGGGCACCGGGCTTTCTTTCCGATATTTCGAAGGGCGCGCTGTCGGGCAGCCTTCGATTCGATTTAAACGGCGAGCAAGGTGCATGGTCCGGCACGTTTCGCGCTGCCCCCGAGATCAATGTAACGGGCATCGCGGCACCCATCCAAGCGGAGCCGCTTTCGGTGGAACTGACAGCGGGGCGCATGACGGTTTCGCAGTTCCACGGCCGGGCGGGCGCGCTGAATTTTGACGCCACCTACCGGTATGAGCCCGGAGTCCCGATTCCGCATCTGTTCAGCCTGAACATTCCCGTGCTGGACGTCGCGGAGGCGCAGCGCCTTTTCGCTCCGACGCTCACGCGCCAGAGTGCGATGGCCCGGACGCTTGGCTTTTCAAACGGCACGGTGCCGGAATGGCTGGAACGGCGGCAAGTGGAGGGGACGGTGAAAGCGGCGACGATGCTCTGGAATGGCAAGAGCTATTCGAACGTGCGGGCTCGAGTGAGGTGGCGGGGTCCGGATGTGGAATTTGACAACATCGAAATGGCCGGTAGCCGCGGTTCGATTAAAATTGACCTTAGTGGAGGAGCCCCAAAGTACGAAGTGACTGGGAATCTTCCGCAGAATGACTAAATAATCCACCTTAGGCCTGTACTACTCTCGCCTCTCGTACGATAGACAAAGCGATGTCCGACCAAGATCCCATCTTCCGTACCCTGGCCGAAGCGAAGACTTCAGCGCGCGATCAGATTCAGGCCGCATGGCAACTGCAGGTTGATCGTGTCCAGGAGACCCTCTCCACGGGCTGGCTCCAGAACCTGGAGCGCATTTTCGACGACCGTTTTGCCGAAATACAAAAGCGCTTGCAGGTTGAGCTTGACCATGTGGAAGCGACGCACCTGGAGAAGGGCCGTCTCGAGAACGAGAGCCATGAAGTATGGCGGGAGCGCGTGGCCGAGCTGGAAAGCTCACTCGATGCGGCGCTGGCTGACCGGCGTGCGGCGATCGATGCCCAGGAAGAGCTGTTGAAGCAGCAAGAGGACCAACAGTCGGAACACGCCGCCATCAGCGCGGCCATCGCCGACAAGGATACCTATTTGGCGCAGGCTTTGGGCGACCAAAAAACCGAGTATGCGACGGCGCTCGAAGCGCGCGAAGCCGAATATCATGCGGCGCTCGAATCGAAGAATAAGGAACTGGAAGAGGCGTTGGGTGCCAAGGAGAGCGAATTCAGCCACCGCTATGAGCAAGTGGCGCTGCGGGCGCGCGACTCTATAACGGCAGCGGGGCGAGCGGCTAGCCGCGAATTGAGTGAACGGGTGAATCAAGCCGCGCGGCGCTTGAATCAGGCCGAGTCATTGGAGCAGTGGCGTTCGGCCCTGCTGGATGGCGCGATGCCGTTTTCACAGGTGGCGATGGTGTTCCGGATTGCCGGGAAGACCGCGATCCTCGAGACTTCGCGCGGCGTGGAAACCAGCGAGTTTGAAGTGGATTTGCAGTCGGCACCGGCGCTCGAGAACGCGGTGGAGTCGAAAGACACCGTGGTGGCGGTCCGCACCAGCAGCGAATTCTCCGAGACGATTGCCAATCTGATTCCCGAAACGATGGGCACCAAAGTCTACTTGTTTCCGATTGTCGTGGACGAGAGGGTGGTGGCGATCCTCTACACTGAGCCCGGTGAAGCGCCGTTGGAACCGAGTGCCCTGGAATTGCTGGCCACCGTGGCCGGCCTCGCCTTAAGTCTGCGGCGGGCGGCAGCGGTCGACAACAAACTTCCCGCCGGCCTGGTGCGCATCGAGCCTCCCACCGCGGCGGCCCCAGTTGACGCGGCTAAGAGCCTGGTGAACCTGATGGCTTCCTTGAGTCGCGAGGACCAGGAGTTGCATGGCCGTGCCCAGCGCTTCGCGCGCGTCCAAGTGGCGGAGATGCGCCTTTATAAGTCGAATCTGGTGAAAGCGGGGCGCGAGAATGCGGCGCTTTATCCCGCACTACGCGCCGATATTGACTTGGCCCGCGAAGCCTACCAGACCCAGTTTCTGGGCGACCCGGGCAAGGGAATGTTCGACTATCTGCACATGGAACTGGTGAGCGCGCTGGCTAGCAGCGACGATAGCTTGTTGGGCCGCGAGTATCCGGGCCCGTTGGCTCCGGTGCCCATGTTAGCGGCAAGGTAGCGTTTACTGGATTTTCAGAACCCGCTCGCCCCATAAGATTTCAATGGTCTTGAGGCCCTTGAGCTTGCCGCGATAGGGAAAATAAACCAGGCCTTTAGTCGGCCCGAGGGTCAGCCCCTCTGGAAGAGCCGCTTCGACCACCGCTTCGGCATCGGTCTGCGGCGCTTCGCGGTCATCTACACGGGCATCTGTGCGCGAGGGAGTTCCTGGTTGGCGATCGCCGGGAAACCTCGGCTGCTGACGAGGCCCGCCCACAATCACCGGTCCGGCTTGCGCTTGCAATTGGGGGCGCTGACTCCAGTCGGAATATTTGAGAGAAGCTGCGACCATGCCCGGCGTCTCGGCCTCCAGCAGCTCTTTCTTTCCATTCACCCGCAAGCGGAATTCTCCACTCGACAGCCGGATGGGGTTTGCTTTATCGGGAAGCACTTCCACCTCCACCACCACATGGCCCGCCGTAAAGTAGGTGGTTCCCTTATGCGGCACGGCATGGCCGCAGAACCCGGCTTTCCAATCGAGCGCGATCCATAGCAGCAGCGGCAGCATCATCCTTCAAGATAGCCCGGCGCGAAGGGCGCGAAGATAGAAGGTGCATGTTGCGACTGCTTCTTCTGTCCGCTCTGACACCTTTGACGCTCCCGGCCGCCGACGATCTGACGGCAAAGATTGACCTGATCCTGGCCGGACATCGCGGCGAGTGGGGCATTTCCGTGCAGAAGCTCGCCGATGGGCAAATTCTGCAAAGCCGCTGCGCCGCCTGCTTCTTCACGCCCGCATCGGTCACCAAGCTATTCTCCACGTCTTTCGCGCTCACCAAGCTAGGCGCGGATTCGCGTTTTTCTACCCGCGTGATGGCGGACGAAAAGCCCACCGGGCAGGGAATGGTCCTCGGCAGCCTCACTCTGCTGGGCGGCGGTGACCCTACCCTCGCCGGTCGCGGCTACCCTTATGGCACGCCGGACCATCCGCCTTTAGCGGCGCTGGCCACACTGGCCGACCAGGTAATGGCCGCCGGTGTCACCCGCGTAGCCGGCGACATCCTGGGTGACGATACGCTCTGGCCCTGGGAGCCGGTGCCCGATGGTTGGAGCCAGGATGACCTCACCTGGGACTACGGTGCCTTACCCTCCGCCCTCGAACTGAACGAGGGCATGGTGCAACTGACGCTGCTACCCGGTGCGCGGCCCGGCGGCCTGGCTCGTGTGTCTCTGCAGCCAAACGTCGAATACTTTACGCTCGACAATCGGGTAGTGACGGTAGCGTCTGGCGTCCGGCAGATTCGCGTGATTCGCCTGCCTGGTTCGCGGCAAATCCAGCTCACGGGCCAGATCGCCGTCTCCGATGCGGGATGGCCGGGCGCACTGGCGCAAGACGACCCCGCGCAATTCGCGGCCCAAGCCTTTAAACAGTTGCTGGTGGAGCGGGGCGTGGCGGTGGATGGCCAAGCGCTGGCCCGGCACCGGGCTGTTGGCCAGAACAGCTTGGCGTCGCGCACCGGGGTGACACTGGCGGAGAGGACGTCGCCGCCGCTGATCGAGATTCTCACCGTGGTGAACAAAGTGAGCCAGAATCTGCTGGCCGAGATGATGCTGCGCGCGGCCGGAGGCGTGGAAGGCTTACGCGATTACATGGCGGGGATCGGCATTCCGCGCCCTCGATCGGCCCCGGCGGAGGCACGCTTCGAGGATGGCTCCGGCTTGTCGCGGCTGACGGCTGTGACGCCGGACGCCATGGTCCGGTTGTTGAGCCAAAAGCAAACGTCCGACAACTTCATCGAGACCCTTCCGCGCGGTGGCGTCGACGGCTCATTGAAGCAGCGCTTCGGCCGCGATGCCCGCGCACCACGGATTCGCGCGAAGACCGGGGGCATGACCGGCGTCAAAACGCTGGCCGGTTATATCGATTCGCCCACGCACGGCCGCCTCGCCTTCGCCATCTTTGTGAATAACGATTTTGGCAGCGCGGACACCATCAAACGCATGGATCAGATCGCTTTGCTGCTGACGGAGTAGACATTGGTTCGCTGGCCGGGCAATGGTAGCGTATGATCAGGCGCTCGACCACCGGATCGAAAGCCACTTTTTGCGCCACAAAGCCGCGGTGGCGGTAGAATTCCCGTGCGGCGAAATTCTCGGCGGGCGTATCGAGTTCGAGCCCGCCCGGACACCGGAAACGGGCGAGGGCGAGCAGTGCGCGGCCGAGTCCGCGGCCTTGGAATTTTGGGACCACAAAGAGCTGCTCCAGCCATCCTGTTTGCGGAAAAAGCACCATAAAGGCGACCACATCGCCGGATGCCAGCGTGAGCCAGATCTCCGCCTGCCCGGCATATTCTTCGACAAAGCGGCTGCGCCAAGCCTCCAGCGGGCGCGGATGCCGGCGAGGCGCAAACGCGGCGTGCCAAGTGTCAAACCAGCAGGCGACCACGGGGTCGAGATCGGGGGGCGCAAAAGGGCGAACGACGGTGGACAACACGGTGGACAAAGCCTCCACAGCATAAGCGGGATGGGGCCGCGTGCGCTAGCTCCAGCGGTACTATGACGCCTTACGGCAAGCCGAACATTGGCCAAAGATGACGATCTCGTGGTCGGTCATGCGAAAGCCGGGGGGCACCAACGATTTCACATTGTCCAGGCAGCCGGTGAGCTCAAACACCTGCGCGCACTTCTGACAACGGAAATGATGATGATGCGCCTTGCCCGAGATTTCATAGCGTGAGGACTCGCCAGGAAGGTCCACTTTGGCCAACACGCCTTCCTCAAAAAGAGTATTGATGGTGCGATAAACCGTGGCAATGCCCACGCCATCCACCTCCTGCGCCACCTCCTGCAGGACGTCCTGGGGCCCCAACGGGCGATTGAGACGTTCAAAAACCGAGCGGATCGCGCGGCGCTGGCGGGTACTGCGAGTCATCAGCTTCAAGATGGCTTAAGGTTCCTTTTGTTCAGTTTCTTTAGGTTGTTCGATTTCTTGAGGGCGGCGGGCGCGGCGGGCAGGCCTTCGCTGGCGTGCGCCAAGGCGTTCGAGATCAGGTCGCCAATGTGCCGGTCGGCTAAGCCGTAGAGGATGTGTTGGCCATCGCGACGGCGGCTGACGAGGTCGGCCGAACGCAAAACACGTAAGCGCTGCGAGACGGTGGACAGGCCATCGTCATCGATGCCGGCGATCTCTGAGACGCACAGTTCACCCTGCGCGAGAATGGCCAGTAAGCGCAAGCGGGGAGGGTCGCCGAGGGCCTTGAAGATGCGCACGGCGCGCTCCAAAGCGGCGGGCGAAACCGGTGCCGGAAGGGGCCGGCGGCGATGCTCGCCCGGGGCGCAGGCGGCGTGTTCGATTTTCTTGGCCAGCGTCAGCGCCTTCATTACTTCACTAGTTATTGAAGTATTGCATGCACTTAGCGGCTCGTCAACCTTAAGCCGCATGGTAAAATCAAGCTAGAACTCGTCGCATGGATCATCGCCCCAGCACCGTTACTGAACCCCTCGCTGCCTCAGTGCCAACCTCTGGCCCGGATCTTGACCGGGTACCGCCCGAGCGTTTGCGCGACCTCGAAGACGCGTTGGGCGAAACAATCCGCGGCAAGGACCAAGTGGTCCGCCTGTCACTGGTCTGCTTGCTGGCCCGCGGCCATCTGCTGATTGAAGATGTACCGGGCGTGGGCAAAACCACCTTAGCCTCGGCGCTCGCCCGG
The DNA here is from genome assembly GCA_031367405.1 of Bryobacteraceae bacterium. GTDB lineage: Bacteria > Acidobacteriota > Terriglobia > Bryobacterales > Bryobacteraceae > JALHNI01. Next base: position 65,021 of record JANLPT010000164.1, on the reverse strand, counting down.
GGCGTCAAGTGCCGCTTCCATCGCCTGCAATGCACCAGCGATATGTTGCCCAGCGACATCATTGGCGTGACGATTTACAGTCCGCAGGCCACCGAGTTTGAGTTTAAGCCGGGCCCGGTCTTTACCAATTTTCTGCTCGCTGATGAGATCAATCGCGCCACCCCCAAAACCCAGTCGGCGTTGCTCGAAGCAATGAACGAGCATCAGGTAACCGTCGATGCGCGCACCTATCCCCTCGAAGAGCCATTCATGGTGATTGCCACCCAGAATCCGGCCGAGCACCACGGCACCTACCCTTTACCCGAGAGCCAGCTTGACCGGTTTCTGATGAAGCTGGAAATTGGCTATCCCGACCGCGTGAGTGAGCGCGCCATTCTGCGTGGCACCGCCCGCGCCGCTTCCGGTGGCCGCGCCGTGATCGAGACCAGTGAACTGATGCGCCTGCAGCGCCAAGTGGAGGCCGTGGCGATTGACGACGCGTTGGCCGACTACATTCTGGCGATTGTCGAGCGGACGCGCAATCATGAGGGCTTGACGTTGGGCGTCAGTCCCCGTGGCGCGCAGGCCTTGTTTCGTGCCACCCAGGCGCTGGCCCTGGTGCAGGGTCGTGAATATGCCTTGCCGGACGATGTGAAGCGGCTCGCCGTGCCCGTCTTCGCCCACCGGGTGACGGTGAACGCCCGGGGAACGCTGGGCCGAGGTCCGGAAGCCGCCAAGCGCGTCATCCAGGAGATCCTCACGCTGGTCGAAGTTCCTCTCTAAGTTGAGCGGCAACATAACTTAACTAATCCTGGTACGGCTACCGGGAAACCTTTCGAGAAACAGACCGTCTGTCCATCATACGGTCCGTGATATTCTCAGGCATATCCGGTGGCTGACAAATGAGGCAAATGCGCTTCCGAAATTGGATCTTCTCGCTCATCTTGGCCTTCACGGTCATCTCGGTGACGTACGCCCAACGGGGCCGTCGCGGCGGTTTCGTTGAAGATGACACCCCCCTCATCACGCCTCCTGACGCTAACGAAAAGACAGAGTTCATGTTCTCCCGCTTGCGCTACCCTTCTTTCCGGGGCGGCAGCGGTTATTGGGGCGTCCGCGGCAGCTGGACCACCGATTATCCGAAAGCCGACCGGCAGTTCGTCCAAGGCGTGCGCCGCCTCACCCGCATCAACGTCCGATCCGTCGAAAACGTGGTCGACCTCGATAGCGACGAAATCTTCAACCATCCCTGGATCTATGCCGTCGAAGTGGGCCACTGGGATTTGAATGAGAAACAAGCCGCCAAGCTGCGCGAGTATTTACTGAAGGGCGGCTTTCTGATGGTCGACGACTTCCACGGCACCATTGAGTGGGAGATCTTCACGGCCTCGCTTTCCCGCGTTTTCCCTGACCGTCCAGTGGTTGACCTGGCGAATAAGGAGCCCATCTTTCACGTCCTCTACGATCTCGATGAACGTTTTCAGATTCCCGGCATCGTCATGTTCAACACGGGTCTCCCCTATGAGCAGGACGGCGTCGACGCCAAGTGGCGTGGCGTCTTTGACGATAAAGGCCGTGTGATGGTGGGGATTTGCCACAACATGGACATTGGCGACGCCTGGGAGCATGCCGACTTGCCACGTTATCCTGAGCATTATGTCTCACTCGCCTATCGAATCGGCATCAATTACATTACTTACGCGATGACGCACTAAGAAACGAAGAGGCCCATTGTTCGAGTTTTTATTTAGCTATCCAGCGCGAATCTATGAAAAGGGGCAGTTTGTGCTCCTGTCCGGCTGGCCAATCTGGGTGTTGGGCCTCATGGCGCTGGCGCTGGCAATGGCCCTGGCCTGGCCGTATATCCAGAGCCGGCGCGATGCGGCGATTCGGGTGAAGGGCTGGCACGCGGGCGTTTTGTGGGCCCTGCAGGCCGCGATGGCCTTACTGCTGTTGAGTCTGCTTTGGCAACCGGCGCTGCTGGTGGCCACGCTTAAACCGCAGCAAAATGTGGTGGCGGTGATCGTTGACGATTCGAAGAGTATGGCGATTGCCGATGAAGGCAAAACGCGGTCGGCGGCCGCCAAAGAAATTCTGAATGCCGGCTTGCTCGATGCGCTCAAGAAGCAGTTTCAGGTGCGCCTCTACAAGGTTGGCCGGTCACTCGAACGGCTGGAGAAAGTGGACGACCTGCAAGCGACGCAGACGGCCACGCGCCTCTCGGACGCCTTGCGCGGTGTCGCGGCTGAATCGGCCAGTGTGCCCGTCGGCGCCATCATCCTGTTGAGCGACGGTGGCGATAACGCCGGCGGCATCGATTTGGCCACCATCTCTGAAGTCCGCAGCCGGCGCATTCCCGTCCACACGGTGGGCCTCGGCCGCGAAAAGTACGACCGCGATTTGGAGATTGTGTCAGTGGAGGTGCCCCCGCGCGCGCTCGCCGATTCGCGCATCACGGCTCAAGTTACCCTTCGCCAGACCGGTTACAGCAAGAGCAAAGTGACGCTCACCTTGCGTGACGGCACTCGCATCCTGGGCCAGCAGTCGATCGTCTTAAAGGCCGATGGCGAACCCCAAACCGAGAGCGTTCTGTTCAATGCCGGGCCCGCCGGTCCTAAGGCCCTCCAGATCGGCGTGGCACCGCTCGAAAACGAAGAGAATCGGGCCAACAACCAAGTCACGCGGCTGGTGAATGTCGAAGCTCTCAAGCCGCGAATTCTCTACATTGAGGGCGAACCCAAGTGGGAGTTCAAGTTCATTCGCCGCGCGCTCGAAGAGGACACGACCGTCTCCATTACTTCCATGCTGCGCACCACGCAAAACAAGATTTACCGGCAGGGCGTGGCGGAGCCCAAGGAACTGGAGTCCGGTTTCCCTGACAAAGCCGAAGATCTGTTTCAGTATCAAGGGCTGATCATTGGCGGCGTGGAAATTGGTTACTTTACGTTGGCCCAGCAGGAACTCATCCGCCAGTTCGTTGACCGGCGCGGCGGCGGATTGCTCTTCCTCGGCGGACGCAATGCGCTTTCCGACGGTGGTTGGGGACGCTCCGGTTTGCTGGATCTGGTGCCGGTCACGATCACCGATCGTCGCGATACCTTTAAGCGGGAACGCGCCAAGGTTGAGTTGGCCGTGGGCGGGCGCGACAGCCTCATCACCCGGCTCGTGGAGAATCCGGACGCCAATGTCGAGCGCTGGAAGCAGTTGCCCGAGGTCGATAATTATCAGGAGACGGGCGCGCCGAAGCCGGGTGCCGTGGTGCTGGCCGAATTCCTCGCCGGCGGCAAGCGCTGGCCGCTGCTCGCCACGCAAAATTATGGGCGCGGCCGTTCGGCCATCCTGGCCAGCGCCGGCACTTGGCGTTGGCAGATGTTGCAGCCCATCGAAGATAAGACGCACGAAGTGTTCTGGGCCCAGTTGTGCCGCTGGCTCGTGACGGCGTCGCCCGCCCGCGTGATGGCTTCGACCCCGAAGCAGGTCTTGACCGATGAAACCAAGGTGCAGATCCGGGCGGAAGTCCGCGACAAGACTTTTCTGCCGGTGTCGGATGCCAAGGTTCAAGCTCGCGTCATGCTGCCCGACGGTTCGGCGGAACTGGTCGAAATGCGGCCGGAGCCCCTGTCGGCCGGCCAATATGTGGCGATGTGGGACGCCGGGAAGCCGGGCGCGTACGTCGCCGAAATTGTCGCTAAGCGCGGCACGGAAGAGCTCGGGACCGATCTTTTCAACTTCCGGCGCGAAGATGGCATCGCCGAAAATTTTGCCTCGGAACAGAATCGCGATCTACTCGAAAAACTCTCATCGCAAACCGGCGGCGTCTATTACACGCGAGCCAACGCCGCTAAACTCGCCCAGGACGTCTCTTATTCCGAAGCCGGCATTACCGTCCGCGAGGCGAAGGACTTGTGGAATCTGCCGATCGTCTTCTTCATGATCTTGTCGTTGCGCGCCACCGAATGGATGCTACGGCGAAAGTGGGGCGTGGTTTGAGATTTTTACTTCTGCTGATCGGTAGTGTTCCGTTGCCCGCGACCACTTACTACGTCACAGTTTCCGGATTGGGCGGCGAACCGGAATACGAAACTCGCTTCGCCGGCTTGGCGACCGAGGCGCATAAGCTGGTTTCGGGTACGCCTGAGTCCAAAGCCTACCTACACTTAGGCGCGCTCGCCACCAAAGCCAAGATTCGCGAATCTTTCGCGCAGATTGCATCGGACGCCGTCGCCGACGACAACCTGGTGGTGTTCCTGGTGGGGCACGGTACGTTCGACGGGGTCGACTATAAGATCAATCTGCCCGGCGCAGACTTGTCGGGCGTCGAACTCGCCGCGTTGCTCGATCGTGTCAAGGCCAAAAAACAACTGGTGATTAACACCACGTCGGCCAGCGGCTCTTCGGTGGCGGCCTTGCAAAAACCGAATCGCGTGGTGATTGCGGCAACCAAGAGCGGCACCGAGCGAAACGCGACGGTGTTTGCGCGCTTTTGGGTGGAAGCGCTGCGCGACCCGGGTGCCGACTCCGACAAGAATGACACCGTCTCGGCGATGGAGGCTTTCCGTTACGCCGACCAAAAGACAGTGCAGTATTATGAGCGCAACAAGCGCATCGCCACCGAACACGCCGTCCTCGAAGACACCGGCCAAGGCGAAGGTGTCCGCAATCCGGCCCCCGAAAACGGCCACGGGCTGGTCGCCTCCCGCACGCCCGTATTGCGCCTGGGTGCCTCCCAAAAAGCTGCCGCCGATCCGGCCAAACAGAAGTTACTCGCCCTCAAGGAAGATGTCGAACAGCGTATTGACCAATTGAAGTACAACAAGGCGGGCATGGCCGTGGCCGACTACCGGAAGCAGTTACAGCTGTTACTCGTGGAACTCGCCAAAGTGCAGAAGGATATTGACCAATAGCCATGCGCTTCGCTCTGCTCACTGCCGCCACCCTGCCCTTTCTGGCTTGCGTCTCCTACCAGGCGGCGGAGCGCAATCCGGCCGCCGCGCAACAAGTGGATAAGTGCTGGAAGCAGCAACGGCGCGGACCAGCGATGGAAGCCGCATCTTGCTTCATCGCGCTCATCGCCAGCAAGGATGCGTACCTGCGAGCGGAGGGGCAATGGGGTTTAAAACAGTTTGTGGACGCGAATAACTCCTTTAAGGAAGCGGTTAAGCAACACGCGCTCGATCCGCACATCAAAGTACGCTGGGGGCGGTTATTCCTCAAACGCTTTAACAAAGCGGAAGCGGGAACGCTTTTTGGCGAAGCCTTAGCGCTCGACAAGGATGACCCCGAGGCCCTGCTCGGGCAGGCTTGGGTGGCGAGCGAGGGTTTCGATAAGATGGCGGTCGAATTGGCGGGCAACGCGCTGAAGCAACGCGAAAACTACCCCGAAGCGCATGAGTTACTCGCGAAGCTAGCCCTGGAAGACAGCAATTGGAAAAAGGCGCGTGAGGAAGCCGGATTGGCGATTGCCCAGGACGCCGAATCGTTGGATGCGATGGCCATCAATCTGACCATTGACTTACTGGAGGACAAGACTTCGAGCCCTTGGCGCGAAAAAATTCTCGCCATCAATCCGCACTATGGCCGTGCCTGGTCAATGGCGGCCGAATCTTTCATCCACAACCGGCGCTACGAGGAAGGCATTGGGCTTTACCGGCAAGCGATTGAGTTAGACCCTGGTTATCTCGAAGCCTACAGCGAGCTGGGCGTGAATCTGATGCGTCTGGCCCGCGAAACCGAAGCGCGCCAAGCGCTGGAGCATGCCTATCAAAACGGCTATCGCAATGCGGCCACGGTCAACTCCCTGACGCTGATCGATAGCTACAAGAACTTCATCACCTATAAGCATGATCGCTATACGCTGCGGCTCCATAAGAAAGAAGCCGAATTACTCCGGCCTTATATGGAAGAGCAGATGGAGAAAATCTTCGCCAGCTACGACCAGAAATACGGCTTCCATCTCAACGAGCATGTTCAGGTGGAAGTCTATCCGGACCACGAGGACTTCGCCGTGCGGGCGATCGGGATTCCCGGCCTGGGCGCGTTGGGGGTTACCTTCGGCTCCATCGTGGCCATGGATTCGCCTTCCGGCCGCAAGCCGGGAAGCTTCCACTGGGCCAGTACTTTGTGGCACGAAATGAGCCATGTCTACTCGCTGACGGCCACCAAGCATCGCACGGCGCGTTGGTTTACCGAGGGCATGGCGGTTTACGAAGAAACCGCTGCATCGCCGGATTGGGGCGACCGCGTAGATCAACTCGTCTTAAAAGCGATCAAAGACAAAAAGCTAATGCCCATCGCGGATCTCGAACGGGGATTTGTGCGGCCGAGTTACAACGGCCAAGTGATCGTGAGCTATTTTCAGGCGGGCCGCATCTGTAACTATATTGAAGACAAGTGGGGCCATGCCAAATTGCTCGAAATGATGAAGGAATTTTCCGGCCCCGTCTCGACGGAAGCCGTCGTCAAGAAGGTGCTCGGCATCGAGTCAACCGAATTCGACCAGCAATTTCTGGCCTGGATCGACAAAGAGTTTAAGCCTTTAGCCGATGGCCTGGAAGCCTGGAGCAAGAAGCTGGCAATCTTGAATAAGGACGCGGCGCGGAAGGATTGGGATCAGGTGATCGCGGAAGGTCCCGCGCTGCGCGACCAGTATCCCGACTATGTTGAATCGGGTAGCGCGTATGAGTTACTCGCGCAGGCCTACGAAGCCAAAAATGACAAGAAAGCCGCCATCGCCGAGTTGAAGCGTTATTCAGACACCGGCGGCCGCATGCCGGAAATTCTCAAGAAATTGGCCGGATGGCAGGCCGAGGCGGGTCAAAAGAAAGAAGCGGCCATCACTTTAGACCGGATTAATCTGATCTCTCCGGTGCTCGATGAAGACACGCACGCGCGGCTCGCGGGCCTATGGTTCGACCAAGCCAACTACCCCGGCGCGATCCGCGAGTACCGGGCCGTGATCGCCTCGAAGCCATCTGACCCGGCGCAGGCTCGATTTAACCTGGCGCGGTCGCTCGACGCGGCCGGTCGCCTCGACGAGGCCGCTGAAGAAGTGGTCGCCGCCCTCGAATCCGCGCCCGGCTTCCGGCCCGCCCAGAAGTTACTGTTAGAATTAACGGAAAAACAAGAGGCACGTTCTAAACGACCCGTGCCACCCAGGAATTGAAGGAATCTCAGGCTGAATGTCAACACTTACTCCACCCAGCATCGATGCCGATGATCTCCGCGCGCAAGTGGCGCGCTTTCAGGAGGTCCGCGAGAAAATCGTTACGCAGGTCCGGCGCGTAATTGTCGGCCAGGAAGAAGTGATTGAGCAGGTGCTCATCAGCCTCTTCGTCGGCGGCCACTGTTTGCTCACCGGCCTGCCCGGCACCGCCAAAACGCTGCTCGTACGGACGCTGGCCGAGACCTTGGGCCTCGTCTTCAAGCGCATTCAGTTTACGCCCGACCTGATGCCCTCGGACATCACTGGCACCGACATCATTGAAGAGGACCAAAGCACGGGCCGGCGCAGTTGGACGTTTGTGCAGGGTCCCATTTTCGCGAACGTCTTACTGGCGGACGAAATCAATCGCACGCCGCCCAAAACCCAGTCGGCGTTGCTCGAGGCCATGCAGGAAAAAACCTGCACCGTGCGAGGCACTCATCACTTACTGCCTGCGCCTTTCTTTGTGCTGGCCACCCAAAATCCGATCGAGCTCGAAGGCACTTATCCCCTACCCGAAGCGCAGCTCGACCGCTTCCTCTTCAACACGATTTTGGACTATCTCACCGCCGAAGACGAAATGAAGGTGATCAACCTGACGACGACCACGGCCAGCGCAGTGCCGGAGCCCGTCACCACAGCCGAAGAGATCCTCAGATTCCAGCGGCTGGTCCGCATGGTGCCCATCGCCGAACCGATCGCCCGTTACGCGGTGGAGTTAGTGCGCGCCACGCGGCGGACGGATGAGTCGGCCCCGGACTTCATCAAGAAATATGTCAATTTTGGCTGTAGCGTCCGCGGCATTCAGAATCTGGTGCTGGCTTCGAAGGCCCGCGCCCTCATGCATGGCCGGCATCACGTGACTTACGATGATATTCGCGTCTTATCGGTGCCCATCATGCGCCATCGCCTCTTACTGAATTTTCAAGCAGAGAGCGACAAGCTGACGCAAGACGACATCATCAAGAAACTGCTTGAGGCTAAACCCGTTCCCAAGGCCTAGATGCAGCAACGCTATCTCGATCCCGCGACGCTAGCCGGTATCTCCGGCTTAGACCTCGTGGCCAAGACCGTCGTAGAGGGGTTCGTCTCCGGACTGCACCGCTCCCCTGACTTCGGCTTCAGCCAGGAGTTTGCCGAATATCGCATGTACACGCCCGGCGACGATCTGCGTCACGTCGACTGGAATGTTTACGCCCGCACGGAGCGCTGTTACCTCAAGCGTTATAAGGGCGAGACGAATACCATGGTCACGCTGCTGCTGGACGCGAGCGCCTCCATGTCTTACTCGTCCTTACCGGTGAGTAAGCTGGAATACGCGAAGTTTCTCGCATCGTCGCTGGCCTATCTGGCCAACCAGCAGCGGGATTCGTCGGGTTTGATTGTCTTCGACGATGAAGTGCGCCAATTCGTCGCGCCGTCCGCGCGCCAGGGCCATATGCACCGGATTCTGCACGCCATCGAACGCGCCGTGCCCGGCAAACGGACCGACTACGCCAAGCCTTTCTTTCACTTTCAACAATTTCTCACGCGGCGCGGGATCGTCGCCGTGATTTCCGATTTCTGGGAAGATCCGGAAGTGGTGGCCAACACGATTGCGCCCCTGCGGTGGAAGGGCAATGAAGTGGTCCTCTTTCACTTACTCGACCCCGCCGAAGTGCGGCCCAAACTTTCGGCTCCGGTCGTGATGATCGATATCGAGACCGAGGACGAAATTGAAGTTTCGCCGGAGTATGCGCATACCGAGTATCGTGAAAAGATCGACGCCCACATCGAAGCCATGAAAAGCGCGGCGCAGGGGGCGGGCCTCGACTATATGATGGTGCAGACCGATCAGCCGCTGGACGCCGCTCTCCGCGAATATCTCAGTAAACGCCAGAGGAGACTGTAAGTGGGTTTTCTGGCACCGTGGTTCCTGGCGGGCTTAGCGGCGGTGAGCCTGCCTCTTTGGCTGCACTTACTCAAGCAGCATCGCAACGACCCCATCAAGTTCAGTTCGCTCAAGCTGTTCGAGCGCCGGCCGCAAAGTTCGGTGAAACACCGGCGGTTAAAATACCTGATGTTACTCGCGCTGCGGCTGGCGGTACTAGCCTTGCTGGCGTTGGCGTTTGCGAATCCTTTCATCCGGCGGTCCCCTTCGGCCATCGCGTCCGGCACCAAGCTGGTGATCGTGGCCGTTGACCGTTCATTCTCCATGCGGGCCGGCGACGCGCTGGAGCGTGCCAAAAGCGAAGCCCGCGCCGTGATCGGCTCCCTCGGTGCCGGCGACACCGGCCAGGTGATCGCCCTCTCCGGACGTACCGAGTTACTCACGCAGGCCATTCAAGAGAAACCCGAACTCATGGGGGCGATCGCCAGCATTGAGGCCGGCGATGGACGTGGCTCCCTGGGTGAACTCTCCCGGACCCTGCGTTCCCTAGCCGAGGCCGCCAAAAAGCCGGTGGAAGTACATTTCTTTAGCGACTTACAAAAATCGTCGCTGCCCCCGGGCTTTAATGATCTGAAACTGGGCCCGATGACTAAGTTAGTCACGCATGAGATCGCGCCGGCGAAGCGCGCCAATTGGGCCCTTGAAAGCGTGCAAGCGCCGCGGACGATTGGCGACCCGAAGCTAACCAGAATCCTCGTCACCATTACGGCTTATGAAACCGTGGCGGCGAAGAAGCCCGTGTCGCTCTGGCTAAACGGCCGTCAACAGGCGGCCAAGCTGGCCGATATTGCGGCGAACGGCCGGATGACGCTCGAGTTCCAGGGCCTCGAAGCGCCGTATGGCTGGTCTCGTGGCGAGGTCCGTCTGGAAGGCGGCGATGCCCTGGCCGCCGACGATGTCTTTCGTTTTGCGATCGAAAGGGCCGACTCGCGCCGGATCTTGTTTGTGCGCGAAGAACGGCAGGCGCGCAGCGCTTTCTACTTCAAAAGCGCCCTTGCCGCCACCGGCACCTCGAATTTCGCCGTGGATGAATTGACGCCCGCCCAAACCGGTGGCGTTGACCCGAGTAAGTTCGCCTTTGTCGTCCTCAATGACCCGGCCTATCTCCCCGAAGCATTCATCGATGCGTTGAAACGCCTGGTAACCAGCGGCGGTCGCTTACTGATTACTGCGGGCCCAGGGGTCGCCGGACAGGAGCGAGTACCGGTACTCGAAGCCAAAGTAGAGCAGTCGAAATATGCGTCGCGGTCGGGTGAAAGATTCCTGACGGTGATCAAGCCGGACGCCACCCACCCCGCCATCCAGCGTGCGGATCGGCTGGAAGGCGTCAAGTTTTATCAAGCGGTGCGGATCGACAGCACCAACCTGCGCTTGCTCGCCCGCCTGAATGAAGGCACCCCGCTCTTGGCGGAGCGAACCATGGGCGAAGGCCGCATTCTGTTCTTCAGCAGCAGCTTCGACAACATCGCCAACGATTTTCCGCTCAACCCTTCTTTCGTTCCTTTCGTTGAACAGACGGCGCTGTATTTAAGTAATGCTGACGAACGGCCAGCTTCTGCGGTGGTCGATTCGTTTCTGGAGTTGCGCGCCCCTGGTGACGCCGCCAAGCCCGCGCGGCAAGTAAGTGTCGAGGTGCTCGATCCGGCGGGCAAGCGTGCATTAACCCTCGAAGAATCGGTAAAAGCGCCCACCTTGACTCTGGCGCGCGAAGGCTTCTGGGAAGTCGGCCGGCAAAGTGGCCGCGAGTTAGTGGCCGTGAATGCGGACCGTCGCGAGTCTGACCTGTCGGCGCTGCCCAAAGAAACGGTGGAGATCTGGCAGAAAATGGGTAGCGATACCGGTACGTCGTCGTCCGGAGGCCCCGAAGAGTCGAAGCCGTGGAGTTTTTGGTGGTGGCTGGCGTTACTGCTGTTGGCGGTGACGGTGGCCGAGAGTCTTTTTGCGCACCAGTACTTGAAGAGTGAGCGGCCGGGCGCATAATAGTTGAATAGAGAATAATCTGAAAAGGTAAATAGGAGGTCCGCCATGCGGCCATTGGACGAGTTGGAGCGATACCTACGGCGGATCGAGCAACGTTTACTTGTCTCGGCTCTCGCGCGCGGCGCGGCCATCGCCGGCCTGTCGGCGCTAGTCGCCACCGTGGCCCTGGTGTGGATCGCCAACTCTTTTCAATTCGCAGCCCCGGCTCTTACCTGGTCGCGCATCGCGCTCTTTCTGGTCGTGGCCTTCGCCGTCACTTTCGGCGTCGTCTTACCGCTACTCGCGCTCAATCGCCGGCGCGCCGCGCAACGGGTGGAACAGAAGTTTCCCGAATTTCAAGAGAAGCTCATCACCTGTGTGGATCAAGGCAACAGCGGCAATCCGTTTATTGAGTTAGTCGCGTCCGACGCGATGAAGGTGGCCGAACATGCGCACCCCAAGGAAGTTTCGCGCACGCCTTGGATCGCCGCATTGGGCTCTGCGGGTGTAGCCGCCGTAGGCATGTTGATGTGGTTGATCAGCGCCGGCCCGGGCTATCTGGGTTACGGTGCCGCTTTGCTGTGGGGTGCCACGCCGCGAGTAAATACCCGCCCTTTCTACGAGATTGTGGTGATGCCCGGCGACCAACTGGTGCGCCGCAAGAGCGACCAAACCGTCACGGCCCGGCTGCTGGGCTTTACGGCGGCGGAAGTGAAATTACACGCGCGCTACAAGGGTTCCACCAAGTGGGAATCGGCACCGATGGTGAATCAGGCCAAGCTGGGGGGCTATGAGTTTCTTTTCACGAATCTACCCGAGTCAGTAGACTATTTCGTCGAAGCTTCCGGAACGCGGTCAAAAGAGTTCAAGTTCACCGTCATCGATTTGCCCGCTGTGAAGAAGCTGCGGGTCGCCTATCATTACCCGGCCTGGACGGGCATGAAGTCCATCACTGACGAACAGAGCGGCGATCTTCGCGCGGTGCAAGGAACCGAGGCCGACGTCCAGATCCAAACCGACAAGCCGCTGGCCAATGGCGTGCTCGTCATGCAGGACGGCACGCGCCTTCCTCTCGCAGCGGGCGAAAAGGGTTGGCTCACGGCCAAGGTCACCATCGAGCGCGATGGTATGTACTATGTCGCGGCGATTGAGCAAGGCCAAGCCGTGCGGCTCACCGAAGACTACTTCATCGAAGCCAAAGCCGAACTGCCGCCCACCATCCGCTTAAGCAAGCCCGGGCGCGATGCGAAGGCCAATCCGCTCGAAGAGGTTCCGATTGAGCTTACGGCCGAAGATGACTTTGGCTTGCAAGCCGTGGAACTGCACTATACCGTTAACGGCGGCGAAGAGAAGACGCTGAATATGCTGCCGTCCAAAGGTGCCAAGTTAGTGGACGGCAAACATCTGCTGACGCTCGAAAGCTTTCAACTGGTGCCCGGCGACATCGTCGCCCTTTATGGCGTCGCGCGCGATGCGAAATCCACCGCGCAGACCGACATTTACTTCATTGAGGCCCAGCCCTTTGAACGCAACTACACGCAATCGCAACAAGGGGGCGGCGGTGGCGGAGGCGAACAGGAGAAGGACGACGAGATCTCCCAGCGGCAAAAGGAGATCATCGCCGCCACGTGGAATGAAGTGCGCTCGAAGAACAAAGCCTTGCAGGATGAGAATGCCAAGTTTTTGAGCGACATGCAAAGCAAGCTGCAGGCGCAGGCCGCCAGCTTGGCCAAGCGCATGAAGAGCCGCGAGTTGACCGGCGCCGGCGAAGCGTTTGCCGCGTTGGTGAAAGAGATGGAGTCGGCAGCCAGCGAGATGGGCTCCGCGTCTGACAAGTTGAAGGCCAAGGGCTTCAAGGAGGCCTTACCCAATGAGCAGAAGGCGCTGCAATTCCTCATGCGCGCCGAAGCGCGGCGCCGCGATATTCAAGTGGCGTTCGGCCAGCAGGGCGGCGGCGGTGGAGGCGGCGCGGGCAGCGGTCGCGACCTGGAGAATCTCTTTGATCTCGAACTGGACACGGAGAAAAATCAGTATGAGACCGGGCAGCAATCGGCTTCGGGCGGCCAGAAGCAGAAGGCGGTCGACGAGGCACTGCAACGCTTAGAGCAGTTGGCGCGCCGGCAGCAGGAACTGGCACAACAGGCTCAGCGCAATCAACTCACTCCGCAGCAGCGCTGGCAGCAGGAAATGTTGCGTCGCGAAGCAGAGCAACTGCAAAGGCAGATGGAACAGTTGACGCGCGGCGAACAGCCGCAACAGGCCAACAGCCAGTCCCAGCAAGGTGAACAAGGCCAGCAAGGTCAGCAAGGGCAACAAGGCCAACAGGGTCAGCAAGGGCAACAAGGCCAACCGGGGCAGCAAGGGCAGCAAGGTCAGCAGGCGCAGGCTGGTCAATCGGGCCAGCAGCCGCAAGCTCGTCCCCAGGCTCGCCAGCCACAGCCGCCACAGCAGGCGCGCATGAATGCCCAGCGTGAGCAGATCGATCCCCGCATCAAGCAAGCGCTCGAGCGTCTCACGAGCGCGACCGAAGACATGCGGCGCGGTGGCGAATCGAGTGCCGACTCACGCCGCGCCGCCGAGCGTCTCGGTGAAGCCCGCGACATGCTGCGCGGCATGCGCCAGCAGGATGCCAGTTCCCAACTCGACCAACTCTCGCGGCGCTCCGCCGACCTCGCGAATCGCCAAAAGGACTTCGCCAATCGCATGAACCAGACCTTTGGCATGCAAGGCCGTCAAGGTGCAGCGGCCGCCCAACCCACCCCCATTGACAACGAAAAGAACGAACAGCTGGCCCAGGAAAAGCTAAAGCTGATGGAGGACTTCAATCGTTTGGAACGCGATATGAAGGACACTTCCCGCGATCTTGCTTCCACCAAAAAGGGTGCCTCGAACAAGGTGCGGCAGGCGCTGGGCGAACTGGATGCCGAAGACGTGTCGCTCAAGATGAAGCAGATGAGCGAATACCTGAAGCGCGGTTACGGCAATCAGCCGGGCACGCGTGAGCAGATGTGGATGCGCGAGCAGCCGGTCACCCGCGCGCTGGATCAACTGAAAGATCGCATCAAGGACGCCGCCGAAGGCGCGGGCAGCGAAAAAGATGGCTCCGGCAAGCCGGGTATTGAGAGCGCGCTGAATCGCCTGGAAGATGTCCGGACGCGCATGGAGCAACTGGTGCGCCAGGGTCAGCAACCGGGTCAGGGCCAGCAACCGGGCCAGCGCGGTCAAGGGCAGCCGGGCCAACAAGGCCAACAAGGTCAGCAGGGTCAACAGGGTCAAGGTCAACAGGGCCAACCAGGACAAGGCCAAGCGCAAGGTCAGGGACAAGGTCAACCGGGCCAGGGTCAAGGCCAAGGTCAACAGGGCCAGGGACAACAGGGACAGGGACAACAGGGACAGGGACAAGGCCAATCCGGCCCAGGGCGTGGCGGCCAACAGCCCGGCATGCAAGGCGGTGGCGGCAACGGTGAACGGCGTGGCGACTTTGGAGCCATGAACAACGGCGACCGTCAAGTGAACCTGCCCAACGGCGGCTTGAACGGCATGGAACGCACTTACCGTGAAGGTCTGCGTGACTTACAACAACTGCGTCAGGCCATCGGCCAGCAGCAACAAGGCCAGCAGAATAGCAACGGCGATGACCTCGGCAAAGACGTCGAAGCCCTCATCCGCCAAATGCAACAAATTGACCCTTCGAAATTCCCCGGCAATCCGGAATTGGTCGAGCGCCTCCGCTCGCAAGTTCTGCCCGCCATGGAACAACTCGAAGTTCAACTCCGCCGTCAGGTGGAAGAGCAGAACACCGGCCAGGTAAAGACCGGCACCGGCGGCAAGATCCCGCAAGGCTACAGCGATGCCGTGGCCGAGTATTACCGGCGGCTGGGCAAAGCGAAGTAATTTTCCCGGCCGTAATGCCCGGCCGTAATGCCCGCCCGTCATGAAGGGGATTACGCCGCTCAATCGTGCCCGAGTCGTACGAAACGAGTAACTCCCCGTGACGGCCCTTTGTAACTAAGATGGCGATGCAATCGGTGGATTACGCCTAGTACTTTGGTTTCACAATACAAATTGCCTGCGGCCATAGACAATTGAGAAACAAGCGTTCGATGATGGTAAGTCAATGACCTCGGAGGCTGAACTATTTTACGTTTACGGTGCCGGTGGACATGCCCACGTCGTCATCGACGTCCTACGGAGTCAGGGCATTGGCATCAAGGGGATTTTCGACGACCGCCCCGCAAACCGGCACCCGCTCCACCAGCACGTCCAGCCCGGCATCCGGCTCACCGGCCAAGCGAACTTCCCAGCCCTCCAAGCGCCCATAATTCTCTGTGTGGGCGGCAACGCCGAACGCGCCGAACTTGTCGAAATGCTCACTGCCCGCTACGGGATCGCCTGTCACCCATCGGCCCTGGTTGCCGCGTCCTCCACCATCGGCGAAGGCACGGTGATCCTGCACGGTGCCATCATTCAACCCCACACCATCATCGGCCGTCATGTATTGGTGAACACCGCCGCCAGCATCGATCACGATAACCGCATCGGCGACTTCGCCCACATTTCCCCGCACGTCACCCTGTGCGGGCACGTAGAAGTAGGCGAAGGCACGCACATCGGTGCCGGAGCCATCGTGATCCCTAAAGTAAAGATCGGCAAATGGACGACGGTCGGTGCGGGTGCCGTGGTGCTCCACGACCTCGGCGACCACGTCACGGCCGTGGGCAATCCGGCCCGGGTCCTGCCCGGCCGTCGCGGCCAGACCATACCGCATTTTCTTTTGCCTCGCCCCATTGAGGTCCGGCCCTAAAGCAAACGCGATGATGGAGCACGGCCACATGGGAATCGAGAGTACCGCTGGAACCGATTTCGACCTGCTCATGGTCGGTGCCGGTGTCTCCACGCTCTACACCATCCTTAACCTGATCCTGAACCTGATGAACCGTGCGCGCGGGGCCCGTCCCCTGCGCATTGGCATCGTGGAGCAAAGTGCGGACGGTTTCGGAGGGCGGCCCTACAGCAGCCGCTCCTCCTACACGTCGCTATTGATCACATCCTTGCGGCACTTCCTTCCCGGCGTCGAACGTGCGCTCTTCATCAAGTGGCTCGACGAGAACCATCACTGGGCTCTCAAACTCTACCAGCAGCACCTGGGGCCGATGTCGGCCGGCTGGCTGCGCACAAATCGAGAGGCGATCGACCGTGGCGCTTGGGATGACTTGTACTTGCCACGCTATCTGTTCGGCATGTACATGGATGCGCGGGTTCGCCAGTGCGTGGCTCTGGCCGAATCCACTGCCACCTGCGCGTTCGAATTGATTCACGGCGAGGTCACCGACTTTATCCGTACCGGAGAGTCCTTCGAGATTACGCTCGCTGGCGGCGGCGTCCCGCTGCGCGCCACCTCGGTCGTACTGGCGCTAGGCTCTCCCCCGAATCACCCTCGGCTTACGTTGCCACGCATGTCCGGCGACTCACCGGCCGAGCCGGTCTGCCTCGTCGAAGACGCCTACGAACCGGGCCTGACGTCCTCACTCGAAAAGATCGAATCCTTCCTGCGCCGCACCGCCGGCCCGTCGCCCGAAGTCCTTTTGCTGGGCGCGAGTGCCAGCACGATGGATCTGCTGTACACCCTCAACGATCGCGTAACGCGTCCGGGCCAACTCGTGCGGTTTAACGTCCTGGCTCCGGGCGGCAAACTTCCTGATCTTTGGGAAGAACGCGCGCCGGCTCTCGCTTTCAGCCCTTCCACCCTGCAGGCTCTGGCGGATCGCGGCCACGCGACGGCGGAAGAGATCTATCACGCCGCCGTACTCGACATCGCCAGCGGTGAAGCTGCCGCATTGACGGCGTCCGACACGTTGGCACCCATTTCGGCGGCAGTTTTCGCCCTGGTCGCGAGCCTCCCTCGGGCGGCGAAAAAGGAATTCGCCACCACGTGGGGTACGGCCATCGGCCGTTTGCAGCGCCGGGCGGGCCCAGAGTATTTGGGCGTCGCCGCTCAACTGATTCAGCAGGGCCGGCTCGAAGTGATCCCGGGCCGGTTTCGGGGCATTGCCTCGATCACGCCCGCAGGCGCGGCGGTGGAATACGAGTCCGGCGGACGTCTCGAGCGATTGCCGAATCGCCAAAAAGTCATCGTCAATTGCGCCGGCTTTTCTAAAATCGAGCACCTTCCCGAAGCTCATCTTCTCCGGCGCATCGTCGCCCGAGGGTTGGCTCACTCGACGGCCGCCGGCACCGGCATCGCCGTGAACGATCGAATGGAGGCGAGCGACGGCCTCTTCGTCTTGGGTCCCCTGCTGGCCGGCAATGTCATCTCCGGTACGCCCGTCTGGCATTTGGAACACTGCGGGCGAATTTCGGCGTTTTCAGCAGTCCTGGCCGAAATCCTTGGGCAGCGGCTGGCTGCGAGAACAGCAGTTAGTGGTTAGGGCCGCAGCACCAGTTCGGCACCCGGGGGCATGCGGAAACGAAACAGATCGGCACTCATCCGCCCACCCACTTGCTCCTCCGTAAAGTGAAAGTGCATCGTCGCTCCGTCCTGCCCGGCTACCCTTACCT
Organism: Bryobacteraceae bacterium; assembly: GCA_031367405.1. Lineage (GTDB taxonomy): Bacteria > Acidobacteriota > Terriglobia > Bryobacterales > Bryobacteraceae > JALHNI01. Next base: position 47,394 of record JANLPT010000164.1, on the reverse strand, counting down.
GGCGCAGTTCACCCAGCGGACCCACCCAGAACTCCACCTCCCGGTAGGGTGACTTCGCCGACTTGGGAATGGCGGCAATCCGCAACGCATCAGCATGCGCCACGGCACGAAAGTCCCGAAAATCACGACTAAAGTCCAGCCGTCCCATCAGGAATGCGAGCGGCGCACGCCAGTCGTCCGTCGTCTTCAGCGGACTCTTTTCCACCTGATTCATGGCCGGCGAGTAGAACCAGGCGTCTTTGCCGTCCGAGAGGAATAGTTTGCCTTCCGGATGCCGGTATTCCCAGCGCATGCGGCCCGGCTTTTGCAGGAATAAAAGCCCGTTTTCGACCCGCGTGGGCTGGCCGCCGCCCCGGTATTGCTGTTCGAAACGCATTTGCAAAGTCGACGCGCCATTGTAGCGGCGCTCCGCCGCCGCCAGCCGGCTGGCCACGTCGGCGGGCGTTTGAAACAACAGCACCAATGGCAGCAGCATCAAGGCGACAGCCTCTCCCGAATCCACGCTTCGCCCTCGCGCCGGTAGCGCAGCCGGTCATGCAGACGGTTGGGCCGTCCTTGCCAGAACTCAAACTCTGAAATTGCCACACGGTAACCGCCCCAGTTATCCGGCAACGGGACCTCCCCGTCTCCGAATAAATCTAACTTCGCTTCTAGTTCGGCCCGGCCGGAAAGCACCGTGCTCTGGGCCGAAATCGCCGCCCCCATTTGGCTGCCCCGGGGCCGCGACCGGAAGTAGGCTAGCGTCTCATCGCGTGCAACCATCGCGGCGGTACCGCGCAGGCGGATCTGCCGCTCCAGCTCGTTCCAATAAAACAGCAGCGCCACCCGCGGGTTCGCCGCCAGTTCCCGGCCCTTGGTGCTCTCGTAGTTGGTGAAAAACGTAATGCCCTCTGGTCCATAGCCTTTCATCAGCACAATCCGCGCATTCGGGCCGCTCTCTGGCCCGCTCTCTGGGCCCGCGGTGGCCAGAGTCATCGCGTTCGGCTCGCGCAGCCCCGCCCTAACCGCCTCCTTGAACCAGCGGCCGAATTGCACCCAGGCATCCCCGTCCGCCTCGTCCTCATGCAAACCCCCGCGCGTGTAGCTTTCCCGCAGAAAGGCGAAATTGTCCATACTTCGATATACTAAAGGTTCCGCATCCCTTTGCGCGAGGAGAGTTTACCCTTTATGTTCGATTTGTTTCGCCGGCGTGACACTGCCGTACGATATCTGCTCGGCGGCGTGCTCGTCATGATCGCGTTTTCCATGGTCATCACGCTGATCCCCGGCTTCGGCTCGAGTAGCGCTTCGGATGATCGCAATGACACCGTGGCCAAGATCGGCGACGACAAGGTCACCGTGCGCGAGTCCGTGGCCAGCATCCAAAACGTCATGCGTCGGCAGAACGTCCCGCCGAGTGCCGTCCGAAGTCTGGTGGATAACTTCATCGACTCGATGATTTCGAGCCGGGTGATGGCCCTCCAGGCCGGCAAAATGGGCTTAGGGCTCTCCGATAAGGACTTGGCCGAGACGATTCGCTCCCGTGTGCCCCAGTTATTCCCGAACGGCCAGTTTATGGGACGCGAAGCCTACGAAGCGTTTTTAGCCCAAAACGGCATGAACGTGGCCGAATTCGAGCTCAACGTCCGCCGCAGCATCGCCGTGGAGCGCATGGGCAAGATGATTGAAGATAGTGTCGTCGTCACCGACAAGGAATTGATGGCCGACTACCGGGCCTCCAATGAAAAAGTGAAAATTGAATACGTAGCGCTTTCCGAGGACGCCTTCCGCAGCCAGGTTCAGTTGACCGACGCGGAGCTAAAGTCCGCGTACGATCAGGAACCCACGGCTTACAACCATCCCGTGCGTTACAGCTACAGCTTGCTGGTGTTGGACGAAGCCAGGACGGCCATGTTGTTCCCCGTGAACGACGGTGACCTGCGCAAGCTCTATCAAACCAGCCAGGAACGTTTCCGCCTTCCTGAGCGCCTCAAGGTGCGGCACATTCTGGTGAAGACGGCCGAAAAGTCCCCCGCCGACTTTGCCAAGGCCAAGACTTTGGCCGAAGATGTCTTGAAACAGGTGAAAGCGGGCGGCAACTTTGCCGAACTCGCCAAGAAGTATTCCGATGATCCGGGCAGTAAGGCCAATGGCGGCGACCTCGGCTACATTGTGCGCGGCCAAACCGTGAAAGACTTTGAAGCTTCGGCCTTTTCGCTCAAGCCGAACGAAATCAGCAACCTCGTGAAAACCGAGTTCGGCTACCACATTTTGCAGATGCTGGAGCGCCAGGAGCCGCGCGTCCAGCCTTTTGAAGAGGTGCGCGACCAGTTGCGCGCCGAAATCAATAAGGACGCGGCGGGGTCCAAGATGAATGCGAATGCGGATATGGCCCGCGCGGAACTGATCAAGTCACCTAGCCAGATCGATGCCGTCGCCGGCAAGTATGCGGGCACGGTGCTGGTCGGTGACAAGGTCGATCAGCGCCAGGGTTTCCGCGAACTCGGCCCGGCACCCGAAGTGCACGCCGCGCTGCTCGCCATGAAAAAGGGCGACGTCGGAAGCAGCATCTCCCTGCCCAATGGCCGCGTCGTGATTCCCATCCTGCGCGATACGCATCCGGTGACGGTGATGACTTTTGAGGAAGCCCGCGAAATGATTCGTCAAAGCGAGCAGGCAAAACGATCCGTCCAGCTCTTCGCGCAAAAATTTTCCGCCCTCACCACGGCGGCGAAAGCGCCCGGCGCTGACTTTGCCCAACTGGCAAAAACCTACAGCGCCGAATCGAAGACCCCCGCCGAGTTCGGGCACTCCGGCTTCGTCGAAGGCCTCGGTGCCGCCAGCGCCTTTGGCGAAGCTTTCACTGCGCCTTTGGGTACCGTGGTGGGTCCCGTGGCCGTCGACCGCAAGCGCATTTTCTTCCGCGTGAAAGAGCGCAACGAACCCGACGTGTCCAAGTTCGCCACTGAGCGAGCGGCGATTGTCGATCGCCTGCGCCAGAAAAAAGCGCGCGAACGCATGGATCTGTTCGAAGCCGGTTTGCTCGAGGACTTGGTCCGCAAAGGCACAGTCAAGATCTATGAGGATGCCCGGCAAAAAGTCGTGGCTGCTTTCTAATGAATCACATGCCGGTTCGTTTCGTCACCGGTAGCTTCAGGGGGTAAGTTGCTGATCTGGGCAAAGCTGGCCTGGCAAGTGGCGGCGGCGATGCCCATGTTGCAGCGTGGCGACTTCGCCGCGGCCCTCCCCGCGCTCGAACGCGCGTGCCTCAAGAACGAAACCAATGGCTGTTACTTGTGGGGTCGCGCCCTGCTCTCGTTAGATCGCTATGCGTCAGCCAAAGAAGTCCTAACCCGGGCGCGCCGGGATGACCGGTTTCCCTGGCGAGTGGACGACGCCCTCGGGCTAGTTGCCGAGGCGACGGGCGAGCCAGCCGAAGCGTTGTATGCCCAGGCCGTCACCGGCAACCAAAGCGCTTCCGCCGAGCCTCGTTTGCATTATGGCCAATACCTCATCCGCCAAGGCCGGCCGTCCGAAGCCGTCTCTCCGTTGGCTTCCGCCGCGAAGCAGTTTCCGGCCCATGCCCTGGTGCGATTCGAACATGGCCGCGCACTTTATCAGCTCGGCCGCCTGGACGAAGCCGAAGTGGAATTGGCAGCTTCCTCAAGTGACTCAGCCCGCGCCCTTTTGGCTAAGGTGAGGCGGCAACGAGCGTCCGGCCCGCCTTGAAATGTAAACTTCATCTGGATCTGGTCATTCATCAAATTCCCGCAGTGTTCTAGCCGCCGCCACCGGCCGTTTTGCCTCATACTTGAGAGGCGTCCCCAATTCTGGAGGAAATCCCATTGCAGTACAGTACATTGCAGTATAGTAAATTGCTTTTTTGCCGCGCCTTGCTCACCATTGGCGTCATGACCTTGCCGTTGGCTGCCCAGGTTCCCACCGCGAATCCGGCGACAGTTTCACTCAGTGCTCCCGCCTTTTCCACTGCGGCTGTGTCCCAGATAGTGACGCTCACCGGAGCCGCCGGCCAATCCTGGCGCGTGCAAGCCGTCGGCGGCTTTTGGCTGAGGTTTCTCGTGACCCCGACGTGCCCGGCCTCGGTGAATGATTGCACCACCACCACTACCGGCTCCACCACCATCACCATTCTGGCCGATCCGACGGGCCTGCCCGCGTACCTCTACAGCGGCTACCTCAGCATCACTCACCCCGGCGGAGTTGCCACCGTTCCTGTCACCTTCAACGTAGGGGGTGGTGCCGGCGCGAGTGTCTTAACGGCCGCGCCATCCTCGCTCAGCTTTGCCGCCGCGCCCTCCAGTAGCAGCCAGTCGCAAACCCTCTCCATCACCGGTACCGGCAGCTCCATTTACTTCGCCGCCACCTCCAACGTCCCCTGGCTCACCACCAGCCTGGGAGGCGGCTCAACCTTCGCGCCCAGTAGCGTCACTGTGACGGCGGACCCTTCAACGTTGTCCGCCGGCACCTACCAGGGAACGCTCACCCTCACTCCCGCCGGCAGCGGAGCCGCCACCACCACCGTCGCCGTCACCTTAACCGTCACCACCACGCCGCTGCTCGTCGTGAGTCCCACGTCGCTCGCCTTCTCCACCTCCACCGGCCTGGTTTCGGCACCCGTCTTGATCGGTGTCAACACTGGCCCGCCCGTCACTTATACGGCTGCCGTCAGCTACCCGGGCTTGGCCGCCTTGCGCTGGTTAACTACCAGCGTCACCAGTGGGCAGACCGGGCAGACCGGAACGAGTCTGATCCTGTCGGCCACCGGTGCAGCCACTCTACCCGCTGGCGATTATTCAGCCACCGTCACCATCTCCTCGCCCGGCCTGGCTCCGGTCTTCATCACCGTCACGTTAAACACCTCTTCCTCATCCACCCCGCGTCTGGTCTCCGATGTGAATCCCATCCCGATCAGCGTCGCGCCCTCCTCCACGGGCGCGCGGACTTTCGTCATCGGCACTTCCACCGGTGCGATCATCCCCTACACCATCGCGCGGCAGTATACGTCTCCCCAAAATCCGGCCGTCGACTGGCTTAGCTTTATTTCCACCGCGTTGACCACCCCGGCCAGTGTCACCGTGATCGCCAACCCCGGTTCCTTGCCCTCCGGAACTTACACGGCAAACTTGTTAGTCAGCTCGGCGCAAGGTGGTTTCGCTTCACTTACTATCTCCGTAACGATGACCGTCATGGGGACTATGATGGGCACCCAGACTGTGACTTACTCGCCCTCCTCCTTGAGTTTCAGTTACAACGGTAGCGGTGCCACCACATCCACTCAAAATATTCAGATTGGGCTGTCACCATCGAGCCCATCGCCGGCCGCTTCTGTCACCGCAATCCCTGATGTCGCCGGCCAAACCTGGCTGAGCGCCGTACTCTTGACCCCTATTCCCGGAAGCATCTCCAATGGAGCGCAAGTCAGTGTGTCCGTGAACGCCGCAGGCCTGCCGCTTGGCACCTATACCGGCAGAGTGCAGATCTCCACCGCTGCCGTGAGTAACTCCCTCATTCAAATTCCCATCGCCTTCACCGTGTCGAGTGCGGGGGGCGCGCCCATCGTGCTGCTCTCGCCCAACTTACTCACCTTCACCTCCGCGCTGAACGGCCCGCTGACTGACCAGAGCCTGATCGTCACCGCGAATACCGGGGTCGCCGTGCCGTTTAGCCTCAGTGTGAATGTCCCCTGGATCACGGTGTTGAACAGTACTGGTTCCACCCCCAATACGGCCACCATCCGGGTGAACCCGGTCGGGCTCGCCACCGGACTCTACCTTGCGGCGATCACTCTCAATGCGCCCGGAGCATCGAACAACGGTGCCATCGTTCCGGTCTCGCTCTCCATCAACGCGACGAGCCAAGGGGGGTTGATCCTCAGCCCCACCAGCCTCAGCTTTATCGCTCAAGCCAACGGCACGCCGCCCGCCCCGCGCAACGTGTCGATATCGAGCCCCAGCGCCGTCCTGGCTTACACCGTCACATCGAGCCAGAACTGGCTGCAGGGCATCGCTTCCACCGACAACACTCCCGGCAACATCGCGGTTTATGTGAACCCTGCGGGCTTGGCGGCGGGGATTTACTCCGGTAGTCTGAGAGTATTTTCAAGCGCCTTCACGGTGAACCTACCGGTAACTCTGGAAATCACGAACGGACCATTGTTGCGGCTCAGTCAGCAATCGGTCACTTTCAATTATCAGAGCGGACTCGCGCTGCCTTCCCCACGTACATTTTTGGTCAGCGCTTCGACCGGGGCCGGTCTCGGGGCAACCATCTCCGCGTCCACTTCGAGCGGGGGAAACTGGCTCGTAGCCACCCCCCTCATCGTCCAGACGCCGGGTGCCTTCGCCGTCAGTTTAGTGAGTAACATTGTCTCGACGCTGCCCCCCGGTAATTACTCAGGAATCGTCACGATCACCGCGCCCGGCACCACCACCCTCAGCTCCACCATCAATGTGACGCTGAATGTAAGTGCCGGCCTTCTGTTGACGATGTCCACCGCGCCGGTGAACTTTAATGCGGAAGTGAACGGCAATTCGCTGCCCGCGCAGCAGCGCCCGATCACCAGCACCAGTGGCACACTTACTGTGTCAGCGTCCGCTTCCACCAACACCGGCTCCGGTTGGCTGACGGCGACGGTCAATTCGGGTAGCACGCCGTCTACTTTGACGATTAGCGCTTCGCCCGCCGGGCTAAGCGCCGGCATCTACACCGGTAGTGTGACGGTATCGAGCGGCAACAGTGGCACGGTATCGAACGGCGCTAACGCATTGGTGATTCCGGTTACCTTAAATGTCAACTCGCTTCTCTCGCTCAACGTGGATAAGTCCGAGTTGATTTTCAGTGGTGCGAATCTCGCCGCGCCGCAGACGATTCAGATCAACAGCACCAGCGGTAACCTCAGCTACGGAGTTAGTTCAAGCCTGGGCAATTCCACCGCCAACTGGCTGACGTTGAGTACCTCCAACGGTGTCACGCCATCGAGTTTGATTGTCCAGGTGAACCCTGCCCTCCTCAGTGACGGCACTTACTTTGCCACCGTAACCATTACGGCGCAGACCGCCGGCAGTACGCCGCTGATGATTCCCGTAACCCTCATCGTGAATCGGGGGGTGGCTCTGCAGGTAACCCCCACCACGCTCAGCTTTACCCAATTGAGAGGACTGCCACCCCTCCCGATTCAGCAAACGATACAGGTGTCAAGTCAACAGCCCTTCACCTTCACTTCTAGCGTCAATTGGCTGACGGTGACGCAATCGGGAGGGCCATCCGGCGGCACCCTTCAGGTAGCGCTAAACAGCGCCGCGTCCTCGCTGCCGGCGGGCAACTATACCGCCACGATCACGGTATTCGACACGAATTCCGGCAGCAGCACCCCGGTTACTGTAACGCTTACGGTCATCTCAACGAGTACTCTGTTGGCCACGCCGAACTCCGTCAACTTCACCGGTCGCCTGGGGCAAAGCAATCCGCCCGCCCAGACGGTGCAGATCGCCTCGACGATGGCGGCCGCTCCGCTGTCGTTCAACGTCACCAGCGATGTGAATTGGCTCTCGGTGACGCCCTTGGCCGCGACGACGCCGGCATCCATTTCCATCTCCGTGATCACCGCCGCGTTGCCTCCCGGAGTGCCGATTGCGGTCGGCCATCTCACGCTCGTGCCTCTCACCGGCGGACAGACCGCGACGATCACCGTCTCATTCACCGTGTCCTTCCCGGCGGAGCCGGCCCCCATGATTTCCGCCTTCGCCAACTCGGCCACCTATCAGCCCGGCCCCCTCTCCCCCGGCATGCTGTTCACCATCATCGGCACTGACCTGGGCCCGTCGCAGGCGGTATCAGGCACCGTGGCCAACGGACGCTTCGCTACCTCGCTTGCTGGAGTCCGGGTACTCTTCGACGGCATCCCCGCGCCCATTCTCTACGCCAGTAATACCCAGATCAATGCGGCCGTACCCTATCAGCTCTTTGGGCGCGCGTTCGCCCAAATGACGGTGGAGTACAACAACTCGCCTTCCACCGCGCTGGCTCCGCGCATCGCCGACACCGCCCCCGGTATCTTCACGGCCGACGGCCGCCAGGCGGCTGCGCTCAATGCCGACGGCTCGTTCAATAGTCCATCGAATCCGGCGCAAGCCGGGGCCATCGTCGTGCTTTACGTCACGGGCGAAGGCCAGACCGCCCCGGGCGGTGTCGATGGCGAGATCGTCCCATCCAACAACCTCAAAAAGCCGCTCGCCGCCGTCCGGGTGCGGGTGAACGGCGTGGACGTCCCGGCCGCCGACATCGTCTACGCCGGTTCCGCACCCGCGCTGGTTTCGGGGCTCATGCAGATCAACTTCAAGCTACCGCTGGCCACGCCGGCCAACGCCGCCACGCCCATTGAGGTCTTCGTGGGTGCCGGGCAAAGTCCGGCCGGAACTACGATCGCGGTCCGCCAGTAGGCCGCCAAAACGGCAACTCTGCCACCCGTTTGCCGCTGCACGCCGCCACTCTCACTAAACCTGAGCCGAGTGCGGCGTCGATCCGATAGCCGTCTTTTTCCACACAAAGTTGAGCTGCCCCCACGATGTGGCCAACTGGCCAAGCGGTCAATATTGCGTCTTTGAATACGTTTGGCTCTCCCCAAGCGAGCGGTTTCAAGCTTTGAACTATATCTATAGTTTCTGGCCAGCGAAGCCGGTACAGTTTCAAAGTCCGCAGAGTAGCCCAAACGTTTGTAGGACGGCCGGTGGCATGATCGGAGTGGGCGTGCGAGAACCAGGCGTTTTGGACTGGGACGCGCGGGTCGAGCCAAAGGTCAATCTCGGGGATGAACATGCCTTCCGGACTGTAACGAACGCTAAGCGGCGGGGTAGAAGTCATTTTTCAGCGCGGTAATTGAGTCGGATATGTAGAAATGGTCATCAATAGAAAGAGTGAGCAACGGGAATACAAGTCAACGGCGGTGGATGCCTTTCGTGCTTCGGCTCGCAGCTGGCTACCATCTGCTTCTGTTCTCGGCGATTTGGATTATCCCGGGTCAACTCTCTCTCGTTGGTTTAGATGTGTCCGGGACTGATTTTGCGTTGGGTTTTTGGCGTGCTCACGCCATCGGAACTTCGCTGGGCTTAGGATTGGGGCTCCTGATGGCCTCCTTCAATCCGGTACGGCAGTGGGCCGTGATCGCGGCGTCAGCATCGGTCTGCGCGACGATGGTGGTTTTCGCGGCGACCACTGCTTTCCGGCAACCTCAAAGCTTTTTTCCCTGGTGGCACCTCACGCTGGGTTACGGCGTTTGGTTGCTGCCGCTCGGCATCGTCCTCCACGATGCGTGGGATGAATTCATCGGCCGTCAGCGCGTGTCTTGCCCCGAGATCCAGCGGATCGCCATGCGGTCTCGCACCAGCCTGGGCGTCAGCTTGGACGAGCTCTCGCGCCTCTCGCCGGTGATGGTCGTTTTCTTGCGCCACCTCGGCTGCCCGTTTTGCCGGGAAGCGTTGGCGGATCTGGCTAGAGACCGCGCGGCAATCGAACGCGATGGCACGCGGCTCGTTTTGGTACACATCGCAAGCGAGGAAGTGCTGATCAACCGGCTGGCTCCTTCACTCAGCGACGTCGCGCGCCTGGCTGATCCCACCCAAGTCATTTACCGGGCCTTCGGACTCGGACGTGGCCGCCTCCTGGACGTCTTTGGCCCGATGGTGTGGTTTCGTTTTATCGAAGCCGCCATTTTTAGAGGCCGCGGATTCGGCCTACAGAACGATATCTTTCAGATGCCGGGCGTATTCGTCGTTTATCACGGCCAAGTGATCCGCACCTTCCGCCACCAAAGCATCGCTGACCGGCCCGATTATTTGTCTCTCTCCAGCCCCCTCTCACAGCGCGAATTTCAGGGCAGCTAAAGGCTGATATTTTGAAGAGTCCCTGAGGGGGACTCATTTGAAAATCGCGATCGCTTCCATGTTGCAGGAGAGCAATACTTTCTCTCCCGTCCGTACCCGCTACGATGACTTTTCGCCGGTCTTCGGCCGGGATGCCTATCTTCGCCATGTCGGCAAACTCACCGAGATGGGCGGCTTTATTGAGGTGTTACAAACATCTTCGCGAGCTACCCGGCTGCGAACTACGGTGGTTCCGGTCTGTGCGGCCTGGGCCATCACGGCCAACCGCTTGGTGCGCGCGGACTTCCGGCGCTTAGCGGGGGAGTTCGAGCATCACCTTCGCGAGGCCCAGCCGGATGCGCTGCTATTGGCCATGCACGGTGCGCAGACGGCCGAGGGCGAGGACGACGTCGAGGGCTACATTCTGCAGCGTGCGCGCGCTATCTTGGGGCCGCACGCGCCCATCGTCCTGACGCTTGACCTCCACGCCAACATCACCCGCCGTATGGTTGAACTCTCCAGCGCCATCGTCGGCTATCACACGTATCCTCACATCGATATGTTCGAAACGGGCCAAAAAGCAGCTCGACTGATGTTACGCATCGTGAACGGCGAAGTGCGCCCCTGTATCGCTTTCCGTAAGCTGCCGTTAATCATTCCGGCAGAGAACTCCCAAACCTACCGCGGCCCGATGCACCAGTTATTTAAGTCGGCGCAGGCATTTGAGCAAAGCGGCAAGGCGGAAGCGGTTTCTATTTTTCCCGTGCAGCCCTGGATGGACATTGCGGAAATGGGCTGCGCCGTGGTGGCCGTCACCAACGGAGATCGGCTGGCCGCGCAACGGCAGGCGGATACGCTCGCCCGCCGGCTCTGGGATAACAGAAAGAAATACGAAGTTACACTAACTCCAGTTAGCGAAGCCATCGCAACTGCGTTGCGCCTCGAAGGGGGGCCGGTGGTATTAGCGGAGTCATCCGACAGCACCGGCTCCGGTTCGCCCGGCGATAGCACGGGTGTGCTGAAGCATCTTGTGTGCGCGCCACTTACTGGCCCGGCGGCGATCTTTCTGGTTGATCCGGCGGCGGTCCACACGGCGATTTCCGCCGGCGTCGGGTCAGTCGTCACGATGAAAGTGGGAGGTGCGTTCGATAAGAAGCATTCGAAGCCAGTAAGAGTAACTGGTCGTGTCAGGTTAATTTCGGATGGGCGTTGGACGGCGCGCGCGCGTGGCTATAACACTGGCATTACCACTTGTATGGGCCGCGCCGTCGTTCTCGAGGTTGGGCAAGTACAAATTCTGATCGCCGAACGGTCCGCCATGACCGTGGACCCGGAACTTTTCCGCAGCCATGGCATCGACCCTACTTACTGTAAGATTGTCGTGGTCAAATCTCCGAATGGCTTCCGTGCCGCTTACGAGCCACTGGCCCGCCAGATCTTCTTGGTTGACACGCCCGGAGTGAGTACCGCCAACCTCCGGCAGTTACCATTCAAGCGAGTCCCGCGTCCTATCTACCCGCTCGATCCGGATACGCCGCCACCGCTGTTCGGACCAAGCTGAGTTAATTTTTCGGACCGGACCCACTATCGAACGGACAGTTGATCGGCCAGCCGCCGATAGCAAGCACTCAATTTCGTGCGCGCGTAGCCGCCCGTTTCCGGGGCGTCAGCTTGCGTGGCGCGGCAGCCGGCGACGCACCACACGCCGGAATGGCGACCCACTTCTGCGGATTCACCGCGACGCCGCCGATAAAAAGTCCCCAGTGCAAATGCGGCCCGGTGGCGAAGCCCGTGCTGCCTACGTAGCCGACGACATCGCCCGCTTGCACCATCGCTCCTTCGGTCGCCGCGATCTTCGACAGGTGCAGATACATCGACGTGAAGCCCTGCCCATGATCGATGCCGACCGTACCGCCGGTGTAGTTCCAGGGATGGGCCAGCTTCACGACACCGGCTGCGGTAGCTTTCACCGGCGTGCCCAGAGGCGAGCGCAGGTCAAGCCCGCGATGGAAGTTCCCACTGGGCTTGCCCTGATAGTAGCGCTGGACGCCGTAAGGAGAGTTCATGCACTCGGGTGTAGGGGCGCGAAAGGGCTCACTCCAAAGGCGAGCCTCACTTACGCTATTCAGAAAAGCTTGAATACTTTCTACTTCGCCCGGCGCCGGCTTCAGCGACGTCATGGCGGTCGTAGTGGCGATATTTTGAATGGGGAACTTGGCGTCGCGCACCGTAACGCTTTGGGTGAAGAGCGCTTTGCCACTCGCGTCCGAGATGGTGAGCGGATACTGGCCGGGCGCGAGCGTGGCGGGCACCGGCATCAGGCCGGATAAGCCGCTCGGGTGGGCGAAGAGGCGCAGCTTCTTGTCGGCCAACGTGGCGTGCGCTTCCCCAGCGGGGTTGCCCATGATGCGCAAAGTATCGCCTTGGGCGACGCTGGAAGGAACCTGGAAATCGGGCACCTGGGCGGCGAGTACGAGGAGGATCGAGAGAAACACCCGTTAGTTTGCCATAATCGTGGCGATGATCTCCCTATTTCTTTTAGCTGCCGGCGCTTTGTCTGCCGACGACGCCTTGACGGAAGGGTTTCGCAAGGCCACGGTGGCGAGCGTTGCCGACGCCGTTGACCAGATTACGGGCCAGCGTGGCTTTCTTTCGCACGACATGCGTCCACGCATCCTGGGCCCCAATATTCCCGATCGCTTCGTCGGCCGGGCCACCACGGCCCTGCTGCGCGCCACCACCAAGGAGAAGGCCACCGCGCAACTGAGCGCGAAGCACTCGGTGGAGATGATCGACCATGCGCCGCCTGGCGCAGTCGGCGTGATCGTGGTGGAGAACGGCCTGGATGTGGCCGGCATGGGCGGGCTGATGGCGACCGCCGCCAGTGTACGGGGCATGGCCGGCGTCATTCTGGATGGCGGCTTACGCGATCTCGCCGAGATTCGCGCCCTGGGGCTGCCGGTGTTCTCCCGCAGCATCGTGCCCTCGTCCAGCGTCAGCCGCTGGGCCAGTGTCGCGCGGGACATTCCTGTTAACTGCGGCGGTGTGGTGATCATGCCCGGCGATTGGATTGTGGCGGGCGAAGATGGCGTGGTGCGGGTGCCCGCCGCGCGTGCGGCGGAGGTGCTTCAGCGCGCCCAGGAGATCGATGTCCGGGAAACCAATATGGTTCCCGATATCAGGAAGAATAAGTCATTGGGCAAGACAGTGGAGCAGTACAAGCGTATCTAGCTGCGGGCAAACATCGCGTCGACCGCTTTCCCTTTACCGTCCTTAGTGACATAGAACGGCCGTTTCTCCACGACATAGGCGTGGTCGGCCGCGATACCCATCGAACGGTAAATAGTCGCGTGCAAGTTTTCAATCGACACTGGATCTTTTACCACCTTGCAGGGGCGCTCATCGGCAGTTACTCCGTGTAAGTAACCTTTTTTGATGCCTCCGCCGAAAAGTAACACGCTGGTCGCTTCGGTAAAGTGGCGGTGCATGCCGTAGTGCTTGGGATGGGTCATCTTGTCGGGTACCGTCACTTGATCCTGCACGGCCAAGCCCGGCTTGCCCTCGGTCAGCATGTCGCGCCCGAATTCGCTCGCTAAAACGACGAGGGTGCGGTCCAGCAGGCCCCGCGCCTCTAAGTCGAGAATCAGTTGCGAGATCGGCTGGTCGACCGATTGTTTCATCCCCACGACGCGCGAGTGGCCGTTCTCATGCGTGTCCCAGAAGCGAAATGGAATGTACTCGCTCGACACTTCGACGAAACGAGCGCCCGTCTCGGCCAGACGGCGAGCGAGTAAGCAACCCAAGCCAAACTTGCCGGTGTTGTAAGTGTCGTAACTGGCTTTGGGTTCGAGCGATAAGTCAAACGCTTTCGCTCCGGGTGAGGCGAGAAAGCGATGCGCATTCTCCATCGCCGCCACTAAGCTGTCCTGCTGATAGTCGGAGGCGTCGCGCAGTACCGGATTGCGTTTTACTAACTCCTGGTAGATCTCGTGACGGCGGCGGAAGCGCAAGTCGGTGAATTCCTTGGGAGGGCGCACGGCAGAGATGGCGTCATGAGGGTCGGGAATGCTGAAGGGGCCGAATTCGCTGCCCAGAAATCCCGCCGTATGGAAAGCTTTCAAAGCATCGGCCTCACCGCCGAGCTCTAGATTTTGGCCAATATTGATGAAGGCGGGCACGTCAGGATGTTTGGGCCCACGCACCTTGGCGATCCAGGCACCCATGTGCGGCAAGGGCACTGGCTGCGGCGGCGCGTAACCAGTGTGCCAATGATACTGATGCTTGGTGTGTAAGATGTGCCCCAAATCACCTACCTGGTGCGAACGCAGCAAGGTGCCGCGGTCCATTACTTGAGCGATGCGTTCCAGCCCTTCGGTCAACTCAATACCATCCACCTTCGAAGGGATCGGCTTAAACGTGCTCAGCACGGCACTGGAGGCGAGGCCCGGCTCATAGGGCGTGTATCGCTTCGGGTCAAAGGTTTCCGTCTGCGCCATACCGCCGGCCATCCACAAGAGGATCATGCAATCGGCTTGGGGGGCGAGCGCCTGCGCTTGGCTAGCCAGTAAACTTGGCGCGCCGAGGGCGCTACTCATCAGAAAATCCCGGCGATTCATTTAGCCTTACCTCACAAACTGAAATTCTGGAGACATTAGCACCACCCAGAGTAAGTCCTCTAGACCTTGGCGCGTGGGCTGATTTCCCAGTAACGCGCCACCGGTCCGCGCTTCCTCGGGTGAGGGTGCGCGGCCCAGCGCATGCAGATACAACTGGCTCAAGATCTTCGCCGAACCCCGCACGGGCGTAGGGCGGGGAAGCGGTGTATCGCCCGTCACAGCCACCAGCTTTCGCTCATTAGGCGCTTCATCGAAAACAAAGGCGCGAATGGCCGCGCTAATTTCGCTGTCATTGGTCCGCTCGTGCATCGCCAGCGTAGCGCGGAAGCGCGTATAACCCTGGCCCGCAATGTCGAAGACCACTTCGTTGGGAATCGCCGCCGTGATCACCGGTAGCTGTAACTTGTCCTTGAAAAGAGTAAAGGTGGCTTGCTTGAACGGTGACTTAGCCGCCAGCGAAGCCAGGGGCACCTTGCCGGACGGGCCTTCAAGTTCCGCCTCGCCCCAACCGGCTTCCACCCGGGCTGGATCATAGGAATCGACGTCCACCATTAACAAGCGCAACTGTTTCCGGCCAGTGATGTCGAGATCTACTTTGACGCGGCTTTGGGCGCGCAGCAATCCGCTATCGAATAAGTTGGCCGGCGCGGCGTCGACTTGGTCAAGCAGGCGTTTCGCGCCTTCGCGTAACATCGACGTCAGCACTTCCCCGTTAGTGAACTCCATGCCCTGCAGCGTGGATGATTCGGTGAGGCGTTCCGTGACGGCACCATCGCGCATGGGCCGCCCCAAAGCCCGCGTGAGTGAATTGGGTTTGAAACGCCATTCGCGCGCATAAATGCCGGGCACGGCCCGATTATCGGCCCGAATGCGCCATTCTCCGGTGATCGACGAGAGGGCGTCGGCGAATTGTTCCGCCGTTAAGCGGCGAGGCCAAGGTCCCCGGAAGATATAGTTCGAGTCACGCAATTGGCCCGCCGGTACGGCGGGCCGGGAGTAAGCGGCGGAGGTCATCATGGTGCGCAATAAGTAGCGCATATCGTAATTGTGCGCGACAAAGTCGGCGGCCAGCCAATCGAGTAACTCGGGCGACCACGCCGCGCCCTCCATCTCGTCCGCCGGCTCTACCAAACCATGCCCATATAACCGCTTCCAGACGCGATTGACGATGGTCCGCGAGAACAGGCCATTCTCCTTCGCGGTGAACAGACGCGCCGCCGCCGCGCGACGTTCAGTTAAAGACGCCGTCGCACTAACGCCGCCCAATTCCGGAAAGAGAAACTGTGGCGTCGCCTTTTGGCCCGTGCCCGCGTCACAACGGGCAATCTCCAGCGGCTCCTTCACTAAGTCGTTCGCAAAGAAACTGGCCAGCCCGTAAGCCTCTTTCAGCTTCCAATGGCTGATGAAACTATCGTGGCAGGAGTTACATTTCAAATTGACGCCCAAGAATACCTGCGCACTATTTTGCGCCGCTTGCATCACCGGCGTCTGCGACGCATTCACCGTCCCGCGCCAATTCACTCCTTTGAGGAACCCTGCGGGATCGTCCTTCGCCACGGGGTTCAGCAACGCTTGGACAAATTCGTTATAAGGCTGGTTACCGGCCAGCGACTTTAGCAGCCAAGGGGTAATCGTTTGCCGCTCCCCAATGTAACTGACGCCCTCGTCATTGTGCAGCAGGTCGTTCCAGAAGCTCACCCAGTGTTCGGCGAACGGCACCCGGGCGGCGAGTAACTCATCGATCAACAAAGCCCGCTTGTCCGGCCGCTTATCGCGCGCGAAACGTTCCTGGTCGGCGGGCGTGGGCAGCAAGCCCCAAACATCAAGGTAGGCGCGGCGAGCGAAAAGGTGGTCGGCGATGGTGGTCACGGGGGCAATCCGGTGTCGCCGGTCATAGGCCTGCAAGAGTTCGTCGATACCTTGAGCCACCGGCGGCTTCAAGGCCAGCGAGAACGCGTTGACGTTTGAAGTGGCGCGATTGACGATGGCACCTTCAGCCACCCAACGCTCAATCAGCGCGATTTCCTCGCCGGTTAGCGCCGCGCCAGCGAGCGGCATCCGCTGCCCGCCCAGCCCCTTCAGGCGTTGCACCAGCGGCGACCCTGCGGGCTGCGAAGGCACCATCGCCGGGCCGCTCACACCGCCCTTCAACAGCGCTTCGCGCGTCATCACGGAGAGACCGGCCTGCCCCCGGTCGCCATTGTGGCAGCTCATGCAGCGCGCCACGAGAATCGGGTGAATCTGCCCGGAGTAATCGACGGCTTCGGCAGTCAACGGGTGAGGGAGCAAGCTCGCGATGAAGAGAAACCACGCGGAAAAACGCATCGTCACCATCGTATGCCGGATCCTAGGGTACCGAAAAGACGGGCTTCTTGCCGTTGTCGCGGTTGCGGACGCGATCGTATAAATGGCGCCCATTCGTCGTGCCCAGGCCTTCGTTATAGAGGCTGGTAAGCCCCAGGGTTTCACGCAGATCGGCATCGAAGGAATGCAAAGTTTTCAGCTGATCCGCCGTGCCCGCGCGGCGTTCACCGTGCGAGGTTTCGAAGTAGACTTGATAGCCGCCATGCGTCAAGACCCCAATTTCATTGCCGATCAGCACCCCGGTCTTCTCGATGGCGACTTCAGCACCGGCGTCTTTCAGCACGGCGGCGCAGCCATCCCGTAGCGCGACCGCTAAGCCCGCGCCCTTGGGCGCCACCAGAAACCCCTTGGCTCGCAGATCGCCGAGGTGGCTGTCGAAGGTGTGTACGGTGGGTTTTGCGCGCCGGAAGAACATGCTACTTCTATGTTAGCGCTTCAGCCTGACCCGCATCTTCTTGCTGATTTTCTCGATCTCGTCGAGCTTCTTCAAGAGACCAAGCGAAAGGACATGATGCTCATTCTGGTCGAGCTCCTGCTGCACCTCCTGCGACAGCCGGACCAACTCCTGCGCCTCCTTCACGGTGCGCTTATGTTCCGCCTTCAGAATCTCCTCCGATTGCAGCTTGCCATCGGGCAACCGCACCGTGGCCGGGTCGTCAATCGGAGGTTTGTGCTCTTGCGCAAACAGGGCAAGCGCGAGCAGCACGAAGCAGGCTGGCATGCCTTAACTGTAGCCGTTTCCCGCAAGCGGCGGGGACCGGCGGGAACTGCTATTGCCCCAGGACGCGCCGCCGGATGCGGCCCCATAGCGTCAACTCTTCCGGCTCCAACGTGTCGGGCATTTCCAGCGGGGGCAGATCTTCAGGAGCGGTGGGAATCCTGGGCCGCTCGACGCGAGCTTGGTCAAGAAATTTTACCCGGTTGCCTTCAAACACATAGCGCCGGCGCCAAAAAGTACCGTCGCCATCCTCCAGCACCAGATTGAAGATAGGCGCGCCTTCCGACGGATCCATCACGCGGATCGGTAGATAACCAGTGAGTTCCTTTTCCCAATGCGCCGTCTCATAACGATGGCGTTTCGTGTTGAAGACCAGCACCCGAAAGCTATCGAACTGATAGGGCTTGGCCCGCTGGCTGATGGTGGTCCAGAGAAAGTGCTTTTTGCGGCCTTTCTCGCTGTCCGTCACCTCGCCGATGACGAAGTAGGAAGTAATGCGATTCTTGTTGGCGTATTGCGCTACATCGTCGGGCAAAGCCATCGTCAGCGCGGTGGAAATCACCCAGCCAATGCCACCGCTTCTAGTTCGCACCAGGGTCCAATCGTCATAATGCGGGCCTAAGTCAACCGGTACTATTTTATTGAGTAAGTAAGCGTTCTTTACCGGCGCATGCTTGGCGGCTTTTGTTACTGGCTCATCGGGCGCGCCGCGGGAAAGCTCCTTCCAATCGGCGGGTAAGCCAGGGGCGCGCGGCACCGGGGGCGGCGCGACCTTAGGTTCATCGTCCGGTTCGCTCTTTTTCCGTTTCTTCTTGGCCGCCTTTGCCGGTTGCACCGGCCCCTGATAAGGAGTTCGCAATGCCACGCGATGCCCCAATATGTCCACCGTTTCGTCCGGCGGCAACTTATCGAAGCTCGGCGAACTGCGATTCGGGCTGGTGTGGATATTGAGCGTCTCGTAGACTTTGCCCTGGCCCATGGGAAGCGTATCGCGGAAATCTTTTGCGATTTGCCGCAACGCGTCGATCTCCTGGCTGCGCACCAGGGCGCGGCCGTCTAACCACCCTTCTTTACCGCCGGCGGTCCGTACCAGCGCGTAGCGGCGTTTCCATTGCAGAATGTCGAGGGCTTCGCCGAAGACCGCCGTTTCTACGATGTCGGCGCGGATCGCGAGGTCCTTGCGCAAATCGATTCGCCTTTCCCCGGCGTACGCCCGGGAAATTACGCGCTTAGGCGGATGGCGCTCTTCATTTCCACAGCCCGCCAATAGGCAAAACAAGAGCGCGAGGGGCGAGAGTATTTTCCAACCGGGCATGGCTTCAACGCGCGGAATGATCTTCCCAATGTATTCCACTAAGTCTGCGCATGCTGCGATTCTTTCGGAGCCCGGTACTTTACCCTGAGCTCTGGGGTCTGCAATACTTCGTGGTTCCGCACCTTAGACGTCAGGCAAGCTTCCAGCGCGCCGCTCACGAGCAGTGTACGTTCCACGGGATAAGGCGCTCGCCCCGTGACGAACATTTCTTCGATCTTACTTACCAAACAAGCTGAGTAAGTGACGTTCGGCACCGGCGAAAGAAAGAACTGGGTGGAAGAGAAGCCCGGCATGCCTTTCACCTTAGCGGCGAAGCAGTAGTCGTGGACTGCGCCGTCCAGCATCAGCAGCGTTGTTTTGAAGCCGTCGTTGTGCTCGATGAAATAGGCCGCCGGATTCTTTACCAGCTTCGGCAATTCATTATTCCCCACTAAGTCTTGGGTGCGCCCATCCAGCAGGGTTTTTCCCTGCGGCGAGTCACTGCGCGATAAGGCTGCGGTCAGCAGCTTCTTCGAATAGCGGCCGGATTCGCCGGCTTGCCAAACCGCATCGCCCTCAATCAGCTGCACCGACTTCACGCCGGTTTCGCCACCCTTGCGCCGCTCGATCATGCATTGCATCGCTTCGAGCGCATGATAATCCATCGGGTCAGAGCCGCCCACACCCACCATCAGCGCGTCTTCAATTACGCAATTCAATGGCAGTTCCAGGTCCGGCAATCGCCAGGTTACCGGTAATGAGGAGCCCGCTAACATGGGAAACTTCAGCCGCTTCGATTGGTCAACCATCCACTTGGCTTTCTCGAAGCTGTAACTCAGGTGCTTATCGTTATATACCGGCACCGCTCGTCCGTCTTTCTCAAAGACCTCGACACATTGCTTGAAGAACTCATAGCGCGGGTAAAGAATTTGTCCTTTTTCGTTTTTGGGATAATTGCCATGTTCGCCGATGATCATAACCGCATCGACGGCTAACTTGTCCGTACCGCAGCGCAGGGCTTCGGCGATGGTGTTGTAAACCGTGAAGCCGAATTCTTTTGCCCGGACATAGCTTTGGTCGCCGCCGCTCGCGGGGTCTCCGGCTGGCTTCTGGTCAGTGTAGAGCGAAACGATTTGGATATCGGGCTTGTGCCATTCGCCTTGGTGGGGATAGCCGGTCAAAAACCGGTCCGCCATGTGCTGGGCGTGCGAAAGATACTTATATAGAGTGGTGATAACTGCGACACGTTTGGGCACTAGGTTCTCCAGAAAGTCGATTCTTTGGTAGCTTGATAGTTGATCCGCGAGAGGTGCGGCGTCTCGATACGCTTCTGTCCGGCATAGAGGCTATCGACGCCGGCGGAAGTAAGTCCTGTCGTGAGTAAGGTTCGCTCAAGCGGGTAAGTGGCTTTGCCGGTCAGAAACATTTTTTCCGCACTATTCGCGAGAGGCGAAAAGAAATTGGCCAGCGAGGTGCGCGCGGGTGGCATGGGCAGATACATTTGCGTTGAGAACGGCTTCTTCTGCCCGGTAAGACGCGCGGCGAAGTTGAAGTCTTCCACTAAGCCGCTGAAGAGGATCATCGTCGACTTAAGTCCATCGGCGTGCTGATAGTGGTAAGCCACCGGATTTTTTACTAACCGCGCCATGTCCTCGTCGGTAGGGAAAATGTTATTGAAGCCCGGGCGGGCCGGCTTCAGGGTGTGGCTGCGGCAGAGTGCGGCGTTCATCAGGTCGCGCGACCAGAGGCCCTCTTTCAAGGCCTGCCAGAAGCGATTGCCGCTGTAGGCTTCGAGCCACTTCACGCCGCTCTCCCCGCCGCGCCGGCGCTCCACCATGCACTGCAGAGTTTCGAGGGCATGGAAGTCATAGCTATCCACGCCGCCGTAACCCACGCACACGGCTTCTTCGATCTTCGAGTGCAACGGCATCTCAAGGGAAGGTGTGCGCCATGTGACGGGTAAACTAGAGCCGGCCATAAAGGGGAAGTTCATCTTCTTCGAGGTGTCGTACATCTCTTGGGCCCACTCCCAGTTCCAGGAGAGGTGCTTGTCGTTGAAGATTGGCACCACGCGATTACTGCTCGCAAAGACTTTCGTGATTTCGTTAAAAAATTCATAGCGCGGGTATTTTACCTGCCCGCGATCGGTCTTCGGATAATCGCCATGTTCGCCGACGAGCAGGACGCCATCCACGGCCAACTTACTGCCGCCGCTCGTCAGCGCCTCGGCGATAGAAGGGTACATTTTCATGGCCGGGAAGCGGGCGGCACGGTCTTTCGAGAAGTCAGTCTTGCCGATCTGGTCGACGTAAATCGAAACCAGGTCCATCTCCGGATGATGGTGTTCGCCGTTCCAGCCGTAGCCTTCCAGAAACCGGTCAACGATGTGTTGCGAATGCGAGTGTTTGAAGTAGACGGTGCAGATCGCGGCGATCTTTGGGCGCTTAGGCGGCGCGGCCAGCGCGAAGACCGGCGCGGCCAGCAACAGATCGCGCCGGCGCAGCAGGAGTGAAGGCGTCATGCCCCCTATTCTACTTGGGCGGCGGGGGGCGGCGGCCCGGCACGCGGGCGAGGTTTTGGGCGGCGAGAGCATGGCCGGCCGCCGCGGCCTTAGCCCACCACTCACCGGCTTCCTGATAGTTCTGCGTGACGCCTTGGCCGTTGGCGTACATCATGCCTAACATGGCCTGCGCGGGAACGAAGCCTAAATCGGCGGCTTGCTTGGTTTTGGCAAAATTACCGCGGCCGTCGCAGAATAAATTCTGGGCGTGATCGCCGGGCGACTTACATAAGTCATAGCCGGCGGAGTAACCGGCTTGCTTTGCGGTGATTTCGGCGAGCCACTTGGGCCAGCCGCCTTCTGGCGACTTAGCTTCGGGACGGCCGGCATCGCCGCGGAAATCCTTGTCGCGGATGGGGGCGGCGATGTTCGCGGCCATGACGCGGGCTTCTTCGTCTTGATCCTGGAGTAAGTCAATGAGAGCGGCGAAGATAGGCGGATCCTGGCGGACACCTTTGACCTGGAAGCGTACGGCATAGCCGAGGGCGTCGATGGCACTAAGGCGGTCCAGGGGATTGAGCGGGGCTTTCACGTAGTCGATTAAGATTTTCTGAGCGGTGGCGGAACGCCAGTTTGCGTTGAGGGCGAGGGCCTTCAGTGTGGCGGCGCGGACATCCGGGTCGGCGTCGGCGAGGGTCTTGGCAAGTCCGCCCATGGCTGCTTCCATGAAGATGGCGTGAGTGTAGGTCGCCGCCGCCGCGGCGCGGACCTTGGGGTTCGCGTGGGCGAGCAGCTTCTGCGTCAGGAGGCCGGCGCTGTTGCCGCCGACGAGAGCGAGATTCTTGAAATAGCCGTCGACGATGAGGGTGTCCGGGTGAGAGACCTTCAGTAAGGCACTCTCCTCGTAGGATGGCTCGATGTTTTTGTTGCGAAGTTTGAGGGCCCAAGCGAGTCCATCGTCATTACTCGGTGGATGATAGGTGCGGGCACCTAAGTCATCGAATTCGCGATAGATGATGTGATAACCCTTGGCGTTCATGCGGCTGTAAGTATCGCGCACCGTCTGGATATGCGTGAGTAGGTCTCGCATGCCGAGAACCATGTAATATTCGGGAGCCTTATCCGGCGGCTGTACGCTGTCGCTGGGAATCTTCCACCAGCCCCAACTGTAAGTGACAGCAGCGGTGATGAGGGTGGGATTCTGAGTGCCGAATTCACCGGAGATCTTGGCCCCCTCGCCTTTGCCGTACATGTAGATGCGGCGGGCGTTGATGGGGTAAGTCTTGCTGGCCCAGGCGATCATCTGGCGGATCGGCTCATGATCGGCGTCGCCGAATTTTTGGGCTTGCGGGTGGATGCCGACCAGCACGTAATTGTCACTTAGCCCCTGACGGCGGAGGGATTCGCGGACGGGTAGCATCTCGTCACCCGTGGGGCGGTCATGTTCCGGGAAGCAGAGGATCAGTCCGGCTTGCTTAGCGGGGTCCGTGGTGCCCGCCGGAGCGATAGCGCGCGGGGCTTCCACGGCGTAGCGAACCGTGGTGTCCCCAAATTTGAGTTCGGATTCGGCCGCAGCTGACAGGAGGAGCAGGAGTACGTGGGTCATTGTTTAGGGTGAGTATATATCACGAGTGGTTTAGTTTCTGACTTTTAGCCGGGGCGGCGCAATCAGGCGATGGGCTTCGTGGAGGTGAACGGCGAGATCCTCGTCGCTGATTTGGCTGAGTTCGACGCCCACCCAGCCTTTGACGCCGACATAAGGCGGCTTAAAGTAAGTGCCGGGCGCGCTCGCGATCAGCGTCGCTTGGGCACCGGGTTCGACGGGAATCCACACGGCGATGTGGCCGTCTTGGTGATGGTTGTTCACGAACATACAATAGACTTTCTTGCGTCCAAAGAAAGTAGGCGCGCCGTGCGAGAGCTTTTCAGTCGTCTCGGGTAGGCTTAAGCAGATGCGGCGTACGCGGCGGATATGTTCTTCGCTCATTCTGCTATCCTACAATTTGTCCACCATTGTCCTCGCCTAAAATCGCACACTGACGGCCTCCTCACGGAGAGTTGTGTCTGCTGCGCGATGCTCCTGCTTCCCGTCTCCTAAGGGTACTTGAGGACTGCTTCCCATGAGTTGTTTAGAAACGTTGGGCTGGAACGCCCATTGGAATGGCCTGTTTGCGCCATTCGCTTCCACGATGATTCCCGGTCGCGTGCGCGTGGCCCATCGCGACCAGTTTCTGGTTTTTACTGCCGATGGCGAACAAGATGCCGTACCAAGCGGCAAACTGCGGCTTGGCGGCGAGTGGCCGGTGACCGGCGACTGGGTCGCTTTGTCAGAACGCCGGATTGAGGCTGTTCTGCCGCGACGGACGGCTTTTGTCCGTCGCGATCCAGGGCAGGCCATGCGACCTCAAGTGATCGCTTCCAACGCCGACGTCGCGTTTCTGGTGATGGGGCTTGACCATGACTATAACCAGCGGCGGCTTGAGCGTTATCTATACCTGACCACCGTGAGCGGCGCGCGTCCGGTGATCGTGCTGAACAAAACCGACATTTGCCTCGACCCAGAAGAGCGCTGGCGAATCTGCGAAAGGCTCGCCCCCGTCGTGGCATTAAGCGCGTTGACCGGTACCGGTTTGGGCGGCCTTCTTCAGCATGTGGAAGCCGGGGAAACAGCCGTTCTGCTGGGTTCGTCGGGGGCGGGAAAGTCCACCATCGCCAACCGTTTGCGCGGCTTCGATGCGTTGCGCACGCAACCGGTGCGTGAGCATGACTCAAGGGGCCGGCACACGACGACCCATCGCGAGTTGATGCCGCTTGATCTGGGCTGGTCGCTGATGGACATCCCAGGTCTGCGGGAGCTGTCTTTGTGGAGCGCGCCGGACGCCCTCGACAACACCTTCGACGATGTGGCGGGGCTGGCCGCGCAATGCCGTTTTCGGGACTGCGGCCATCGGCTGGAGCCTGGATGCGCGATCCGCCAGGCTTTAGAAGATGGGCGGCTCGACGGCGGACGGTGGAACAGCTACCAGAAGCTGCGGCGCGAGATTGCACACCTGGAACGCGAGGTCGATCCGGCGGCCCAAGCGCAACAGAAGCAGCGCTGGAAGGCGATCCACAAGGAACAGCGGCGAAGCTATCGCGAACGGGATAAGTCAAGTTGAATCTATAGTGTGCAGTTTCCGCCGGGAACGGTCTCGCGGAAGGCTCCCGAGGCGAATACCTGTAACTATATGATTCTATGATGGTTATGTCCAAGAGCCACTAGTTAGTAAACGCAAACTTACCCATAACTAAATGAAAGCAAAAGAGTTAAATTCTTGTCGGACACAACTTTGGAAGGCATTAGACTATTGGCTGGTGGCCACGAGGGCGCACCAGCCGCCTTGTTCTTGCATGCTGAGGACGCGCCAAGGGCGTTGAATCATGGCTTCGATCAGGTCGGCTTGATCGGGCAGGAAGCCGCTCAAGATGGCTTCGCGCTTGGTGACACGCGCGAGGCCGGGCCAAAGTTCGATCAATGTGCCGGCCTGGATGTTCATGACCGCGATGTCGATGCTCTGGGTTTTGATGGCGTCAATGGAGCCCACGAAGGAGTTGGAGGGCAGTCCGGTAGGGTCCAAGTCGCAGCCGAAGGCCTGGGCACCGAGTAGGTGGGCGGCTTGGCCGAGTAAGCCAGAGCCGCAGCCGGCGTCGAGAAAGATGTCGCCTTTTCTCACCAGCGTCTCCATGGCGATAAGGCAAAGCTGGGTGGTGGGATGATCGCCGTTGCCGAAGGCCAGTCCGGGGTGCATTTCGAGCCGAATACGATTTACCGGAGTGGCGCTCTGGTCGCCGGGTGGGGTGAGGTACCAACGCTGGCCGGCCAGGATGGGCCTCCACGTGGCTTGCCAGGCGGCGTTCCAGTTTTGGTCTTCTACTTCGTCGATGCGGACGTGGGCATTCTGGAGGCGCGCGGCGGCGTCCTGGGCACCCGGTGCGGTGCTAAACCAGACGTGGAAATCGACCAGGCCATCGGCGCGATTTTCCTGCTCCAGCCCGCTGAGCGCGGTTTGGTGAAGGCGCGTGACCAAGTCATCTTCGTCGCCGGGGTGGATGGTCAGCGTAAGACGAAACATTCGATCAGCCGATGATTTGGCGGACCGTGTGGCCGCTGGCGAGGCGATCGAAGCCCTCATTGATTTGCTCGAGCGTCAAGCGTTCACTGAGGAGGGCGGTGACCGGGAGGCGGCCTTGCTCGAAGAGTTGGATGAAGCGGGGCACGTCACGCGCGGCCACGCAGGAGCCGATGTAACTCCCTTTCAGTGTGCGTTCTTCGGCGACGAGGTTGGTGGGCGGCAAGGGCCAGCGCGCATCGGGATGCGGCAGGCTGGCGGTGACCGTTGTGCCGCCGCGGCGCGTCACGCGGTAGGCGGTTTCCAGGGCTCCCGTAGCACCGGCCATCTCAAAAGCAAAGTCGACCCCGCCGTGAGTTTGGTCTTTGATATCGGCGATCAAAGTGGGTGAGGTGGCGTTGAACGTATGGGTAGCGCCGAGTGATTTGGCCAGGACGAGTTTGTCGTCATGAACGTCGATGGCGATGATGTCGCTGGCGCCGGCCAGTTGCGCGCCGAGGATCGCATTTAAGCCGACGCCCCCCAGCCCGATCACCGCGACGCGCGCGCCCGGCGGGACTTTGGCCGTGTTGACGACCGCGCCGACGCCCGTCAGCACCGCGCAGCCAAACAGTGCCGCTTGCTCAAACGGCAGGTGCGTGGGCACTTTAACCGCCGAGCCGCGATGGACGACCGCGTAGTCCGCGAAGGCCGACACACCAATGTGGTGGAAGATCCGTTCGCCGTTTTGATGCAGGCGGAAGTGGCCGCCCAGCAAGCTGCCGGCGGCATTCGATTGTTGGCCGGGTTCGCAGAGGCCGGGCCGGCCTTCGTGGCAGTAAGCGCAACGGCCGCAGCGGGGGGCGAAGACCAGCACGACATGGTCGCCGGGGACCATGTCAGTGACGCCGGTGCCGCATTCCACCACCACCCCGGCCGCTTCGTGGCCCAGTATCATGGGCATGCTACGCGGACGGTCGCCATTCACGGTAGAAAGGTCGGAGTGGCAAAGTCCCGCAGCGTGGATGCGGATCAGGAGTTCGCCTTCGCCGGGCGGATCAAGCTCCACGTCTTCGATCGTGAAGGGGCGCGACGCCGCGTACGGCTGAGGCAACTGCATTTCACGAAGGACGGCGGCGCGTATTTTCATTTACTCGAATTGCTTACGGAAGGCAGCCATTTCGGTTTCGAGCGTCGCGAGCCGCCCGATCAGCTCAGTGACTTGTTCTTCGAGCTTGGCCACGCGATCCGTCGCGATCACCGGAGTCGGCGCAGCAAAGCCCGTCACATCGCCCGACAGCAAGTGGGCCCAGCGATTGGCGACCGGCTTGGTGAGCGGATCGGCCCTGTCGCTTAACCGGCGCAGGACACTCTCGACACCATCGGCATCTTCAAAATCGTAGAGCGATTGCGTGCGGGCGCGAATTTCTGCCAGCGTCTGC
The DNA here is from genome assembly GCA_031367405.1 of Bryobacteraceae bacterium. GTDB lineage: Bacteria > Acidobacteriota > Terriglobia > Bryobacterales > Bryobacteraceae > JALHNI01. Next base: position 20,515 of record JANLPT010000164.1, on the reverse strand, counting down.
GGACCGCGCAGCAGCAAGCAAGCCAGCACGGCCAACTCGCGATTGCCGGCTTCCAGGCGCTCCACCAGCCGGTGGCCGTGTTTCGGCACCCGGCTATCGCGGCCACTGGTAAACACCAGCGCCATGCCGCGATGGCGCAGCTTGTCCAGCGCGAGCGTGACCACGTCATCGGTGAGCGCCATCATCGGCTCGCGGCTCGATTTCTGATTGCAGGCGTTCACCAGCGCGTTGAGCGATAGCGGATAGTAATCCGGGGTCGCCATCTCTTTTTCAATGAGACAACCCAGCACGCGCGCTTCAATGGGATCGAGATCGAAACTCATGGGTTAACGCATGCCCTAACGCATGGACGGGCTGAAGAGCGGTTCCGTTTCGGGAGACATCAACACCCAGAAGCTATAGAGCGCCAGCACGGTACCCACGGGAATGTTAGCCAGGTGCAGCGTCGCCACCACCATGGAGAGTGAACGCGCCCAAGGGCGAAACTTCATCAAGCCGAGTCCCACGGCGACGGAGGGAATGGCGAGCAAGAGCATAATGGCGGTAATCCCGCTGCCAAAAAACCGGATGACCTGGACCATCGGTCCCGAGGCGAAATCAGAGCGTTCGGCTTGGATCATCAATCCACTGAAGCCGCCGAAGCTGATTAATAAGATCAAAGCCGCTAAGCCACCGAGTACGCCCAGCGCGACGTACATGATGCCGAGAGCTCTGACATGTGACTCCATGCCCATAAGGGAACCTATTTCTCCTCATTAGATGGTACCGTGCTTCCCATGGTACGGATGAAAGCACCGGAAATGGCACTCGCGGCGACGCCGCCATACACCAGCCAACGCGTGTCCCGGACGCCGTCCCAGTGATGCCACCACAGCCAATCGAAGAGCGGCGCATAGAAGAGCGGGGCGAGCACGATCCCCACCATGGCCGGCAGAAATGGCTGCTTTGTCAGGAAGGGCAGCATCCAGGTGAGGTACCACGGATGAACGTTGGCGGACAGGAGAAGCAAGGCGATGATGAGGGCGAGGCACTTGCGTTCCAGGGGCCAGTCGAGGCGGGCGATGACGAGCCAGGCCAGCGCGATCAGGGTGAAAGCAAGGTACTTGGCATAGTAAGCGTCACCGGTGATGGCCAGCAAGAGACCGTAGAAACTGTCGTTGTTGCGCCAGCCTCCGACGAAGCCGGAGAGGTAGCGGGCGTTGTTGGCCAGCTTGTCCCAGTCTCCCAGATAGGGGATAAAGAGCAGTGATCCGGCCAGTACAGCGATCAAGCCCCGGCGGGCGTTGAAAAAAGGGATCAGCAGAATGGGCCAATATTTGGTGTAAACGGCCAGTGACCAGGCGATGACTCCGGCACGTTTGCCGAGCCAAAGGCCCAACGCGAGCAGGGCGAGCAGGATCGCGTCATGATGGCCGCTCGACCAGAACTCGATGATCGGGAGCGGGCAGAGCCAATAGATAAGCCACCTGGGGGAGCGATGCCACAGCGCGAGAAAGAGGGCGGTCAGCAGGTCGCCCGCGATAGAGGGGAAGCGCCAATTCAGGATCGTTTCACCGGCCAGCGGATAGGTGGCGCGCTCCACCAGGAGCAGCAGCGGCCCGTAGATGGCGCGAAAATCAGAGCCAGGAATGCGCTCGTCGCCCGGTTGGGGCTTGGTGGAGGCGGGGGCGGTGAGATAGGGATTGCCGCCTTCCGATTGCAGGCGGCCCTCCCAGCGATAGCGGAAAGGATCGTCCGTTAACACTAAAGGCACATGCGAGGCGGCTAGTCTCGCCGCTAAACCCATCAGAACAAGACAGATCCACCATGGGGCGGGCATGGCGCAGAGCGCGGGGCGGCTGAGAAAATAAACCGCCAACAGCCATCCGGCCCCTGTTAGAATTAAGAGTATCGTCAGTTCGATTAAATTTTCTTTCGGATCGTGCAAAGAAGCCATGGCCACCCAGCATGCTTCCCACGCCAGCGCGAAGATTGCGAATCCGAAAACTTTAATTTGCGTCGAAATATCATCGCCATGGTAACAGCCATCCATCCGTTGTTTGCCGCGTCCACCACCGACAAGATTTTGAACGTGTTGTTTGACGATACGTTTGCCGGCATTCATCAGTTAACCTGGTTCGATTGGGCGATTCTGTTGCCCTACTTCGGCACACTGATGGTCCTGTCGCTCTACGGGCTGCACCGCTACAAGGTGATCCACGAATATTTTCGCGTCAAGAAGACCCTAAACCAGCCGCCGGCGAAGTTGTTTGAGCGTTTGCCGCCGGTGACGGTGCAACTGCCGTTGTTCAATGAGCAATTCGTGGTTGAGCGGCTGATCGCCCAAGTTCTAAAGATGCACTACCCCAAGCACTTGTTTCAGGTGCAGGTGCTGGACGATTCGACGGACGAATCCTCAGCGTTCACTGCCGCGTTGTGCGCTCGCTACCGGGCGGCGGGGCACAATATCGATTACATTCACCGGGTGATTCGGACGGGCTTCAAGGCCGGGGCGCTGGAGCATGGTCTCGCGACGGCGACGGGCGACTTCATCGCCGTTTTCGACGCCGACTTTCTGCCCCCTATCGATTTTCTGGAACGCACCATCCACTATTTCGCCGATGAGGGCATCGGCGTCGTCCAGACGCGCTGGAGCCATATCAACCGCGACTCCAACCTATTGACCGAAGTGCAGGCCATGCTACTCGATGCCCATTTCGTCCTGGAGCACGGTGCCCGCAGCGGCAACGGGCTGTTCTTCAACTTCAATGGCACGGCGGGCATCCTGCGGAAGACGATGATTCGCGACGCCGGTGGTTGGCAGCATGACACGTTAACCGAAGATAGTGACCTCAGCTACCGGGCCCAGCTGAAAGGTTGGCGTTTCGCCTATGTCCCGTCGGTGGATTGCCCGTCGGAACTGCCGGTAGAAACCCACGCGTTTCAGATTCAGCAACAGCGTTGGAGCAAAGGGCTTACCCAATGCGCCCTGAAACTATGGCCGCGAATTTGGCGCGCGGATTTGCCGTTTAAGGTGAAGCTGGAAGCCTGGCTGCACCTCACTCCCAACATCTCTTATCCCCTCATGATCATCATTTCGGCGTTGATGTTACCGGTGATGATCGTGCGTTTTTATATGGGATGGGTAGAGATGGTGTTTCTCGATGTCCCGCTGATCGTGGCGAACTTCGTGTCGATCGGCGCGTTTTATCTCGTCGCGCAACGGGAGCTATATCCGCAAACCTGGAAGCGATCCATTATCTTTCTGCCGGCGTTGATGGCCGTGGGCGTCATGTTGACGCTATCGAATACGAAATCGGTAATTGAGGCCCTGCTGCGGCGGCACAGCGCCTTTGTCCGCACGCCGAAGTATGCCGTGGCTAAGGGACAACATCGGAATCAACAACAGAAGTATCGCCGCCGCTCTGGGTGGCTGCCCTATCTGGAACTGGGATGCGGTACGGCTTTTCTGGCGATGGTGGCCTACGCGATCGACAGTTACAACTACCTATCGATACCGTTCCTCATGCTATTCGTTTGTGGCTACTTCTGGGCTGGTGGTTCTACCCTGTGGCAGGAATGGCAAGGCAAACTGCGTTTCGAGCGGCAGCAGCAGGAAGCGTTGGAGCTAGAGAAAGCTTAGCGCTGGGCTTAGGGTGCCGAAGCAAAAACGGCGGCAATCTTCGAAAAGATTGTGCTGACGGTGGGCATCAGGTTGTTCGGCAAAATGATGTAGACGGTGATGACCATAAAGCCAACGATCAGCGCGTATTCGATGAGATCCTGGCCTCGGTCGTCCTGAACGAACGCTCGAAACCTTATTTCCACAGCAAGCCGGTCGATGTATTGTTTCATGCTCTCCACTCTGTCTAAACGGCAGTAAATCCCTTAACAAGCCCCTCACAATCCCCTACCAAGATAGTGCATTGGTACCGTTACAAACGCAACAGGAGGCAAACCCTAGGATCGGAGGATTTTACCCCTAAAGGACTAGTCCTCCGATCCTAGTACGAACGAGCTAAGCTGCCGCGCTTAGGGCCGCTTAAGGATTGTCTTGCTGCGGAATACGCCGTACGGTGAAGTTGATCAAGCGAATCGAGTCAGTTCCGGCGCTCACTTGCCGCGCTCGAAGCTGTAAAGGACCAAAGCTCCCGCCCGGAGTAAAAGCGGTCTGTCCGAGCGAATAGTTACTCCCGGAAGCCACGCCGACCGATTGCGCCGACCAAGCGGCCGAAACCGGACCCAGCCCCAAGCTGAGGCTGAGCGTGAAGACATCGTCGCCCGCCGGAAAGGCTCGCCCGGCTAACGTCACCGTGCCGGCCAAAAGATCGATCTGGCCGCCGCTGAGGCCGCCGGTGTGCAGGAAGGTGGCATCGATCTGGAGACGGTCGCCCGCGAAGAGGTAGCCCGAGGGCAGCGCGCAGGAACCCAGTTCAGTAAATGCCGTGCTACTGGTTAAGGTGCCGGTATTGGAACAGGCCACCTGTTCCACTGAGTGAGTTTGCCCCGACTCGAAGGTCTTGCGAGCCTTCGTGTTGCTGTTGTACCAAGCGTCCCCATCGGTGAGGAGGCCCGGCGTAGGGTCATTCGTGGTACCGGCGTCGCTGTAGCCAGGCCGGGTAGTGCTGGAATTGGCCAGCAGCCGCTTGGCGTTGAAGCCGCCGTCGGCATTGAGGAACGCCAAAGATTGGCCGGCATTCGAAATCCAGGTCTGCAGCGGAACTGACCCTTGGCCGATGCCGCCTCTTACCGTCAGCTCCGTGATGCCGCTGGTGGTGGCATCGTGAACATTCAGTGTGGCGCGCGGCGTGTTGTTTCCGATGGAGAACTTGCGCAGCAGACTGTTGAAGACGAGCGTGGTGCTGTTCTGCGACAGGTTGCCGTTGGAATCGGTAAACGGAACCGCCCCCGGCGCGAAGCCGGTGTAGAGGCAGGCATTCCAGGACGCATCGGTACCATTGGAGGTGAGACAGCGTCCGTTTTGGCCCAGCGGCAGTTGGGTCCAAGTGGGGTTGGTGCCTTGGCCCACGATGAGTCCCCCGCGGGTGGGCGCGGCGGGTGTGGTGTCGAGGTGCGTGGTGCTGAGCAAGGAATGCGTGCTGCCGGTGCCGGAGCTGGCCGGAGTGCGATAGTACGCGTTCAGCGTGTCATCGAACTGCGGGACGGCCCAGGGGTTAAACGTGATGGTGGTGCCGCTCAGCGTATAGTCGTTGCCCGCAGTTTGCAGCAAACCATTGCGAAACAGCACCAGGCTCGCGGCGGGTGAGGGTGCGGTGGTCAGGATAAAAGTGTCGTTGACCCCGTTGATCGCCCCTATCGGAGTCTCGGAGTCACCGAACCCCGGGACGCCCCCGCCGGTATCGCCGACAACCACGCCTCCATTGCCGCCCCCGGTGAGAATGCCGCCGGGTAGCAAAGTAGCGCGAATATCGCGCAAACGGAGCGCGGCAGAGGAGGAGGGAACGCTCCAGATTTCGGAGAACTGAAACTGGCCATTGGAGTTATAACGCACCAGATAGTAGGCGTTGGTGGCCGCGGTGGTGGGCGTCAGGCGAACGTAGAGGTTCCCGTTCACCACACTTACCGTCGTGCCCTGGCTGCCGATATTGGCGTTGTTTGACGCTTGGAAGGTTTTCCATTCGATCAGAACCAGTCCATTGAACGGCCGGCCGTCAGCGCGGTAGACCGTATCGCGAATCGTAGTGAGAGGCGGTTGGGCCCACAAGCGGGCGTCCGTTGCCCCTAGGGCAAGAAACAGAAATAAGCGGCCCAAGCCGCGGATCAACGTGCTCATGACGAAAGACTCCTAAGTTCGAGTGAGGACGCGCCGCTTACGCGCACGACCTAGCTGACCGGAGTTTAGCGGGTGACCTAGTTATTTCTCGTATGCAGGCGATGACGTCAAGACAGCTTAAATCATTGATTGTGAATGACTTATCGCCCAGAAAAGCAGGTCTAAATTCGTTGTGAACGGCCTTTTGGCCCATGCCCTTTTTTGAGAAATTGGGTGGCGCGTTTCGTTTTACGTCACATCGCCCGTCATCTTTTTCCAGACGAAGCGGAACGCATCCGCAGTAGCCCACATATTTTCCCCGCTCGCCGAAACCGTCCCCACATCGCCGGGATGCCAACCAGCAACGCCGTGGCCCGAGCTAAGTTCTTCACGGATAATTAATTTTCCCAGGTCCGATGGTCTCACTCTCTCCTAAGAACGGGGTCTCCTCAACGGGCGGGCGCATGGTATTTAAGTTCGTCATGAGAAGCCGGACGGTCGAAATTCAGTAGGATCGGCTGCGGTGGGTGGCCGAATTGGCTCGGGGCTCGAATCGATGTTGGTTTGACATTCTGGGGTTGGCTGAGTGTCGAGGGTGATGGGTGCGGGTTCGGAAGGGCTGTTTTGCGAAACAGAGCCAAATTCGGGGTTATCGCTCTCTTCTGAGGGGGTTACGAGGAGGTGATTGCGCTCGAGGGCGCGTAGGGCGCGTTGGAAGTCCTGCTCGATTTGGGCGCGGTAGCGGAAGAAGTTTTTGTGGATGAGGTCGTGGGGGTCGCCGGGCGCTTGGAGGAGGCTGATCGCTAGGCCTTCGTAAGGTTCGGGGTCGGGTTTGGGATTTTTGGCATCTTTGATGCCTTCGGTCAGTTGGGCTTGGTAGAGGGCTTGCAGCCAGGCGCGTTCGGTGCGGGCGAGTCGCTGCGAGATCCAGTGGCGCTGGACGAAGCGCTCAACGAGAATTTGTTGGGTGACGCCTTTGGGCTGGAGGTCATCTAAGACGGACTGCTGGAGCTCGTTGTAGTCGGCCTGGCTTTCGAAGGGCAGGACGATGGTTTCGGCGGTGAGGCCGTGTTTGAGGGGGTTGAGGCGGGTTTTGGTTTTGCCTTCGGCGGTGCGGGGTCCGGTGGACTTTTCGGCGTTGCGGCGGTTGGCTGCGGTTTGTTTCGGTGTGGACATTTGTTCCTCCATGATTAGGATGACAGGCGGGGGCAAATAATTCGGTTGGATTGAGGGTGGATTCGGCGGGAAGTGGTTTGTTTGTAGTGGGTTGAGGATTTTTTGGTTTGCTGTGACTGGGTAAGGACGCAGATCGCGTTTGAATTGGGTGGCGCGGCTTGTTTGGCATGGATGGAATCTTCGGGCGAAGGGGAGTTCCGAAGATCGGGGATGGGTTAACTGTATTTACTTACTGCGAGTTAGGGGGAGGTCGGGGGATACGCGGCGATGCCCCCGTTCTCCCCGTTCTCCCCGCGATGCCCCGTTCTCCCAGGGTTAGCCCGGTTTATTTTTTAGGCGGCGGGGGCGAAGGCTTTGGGGGCACTGGCAACTGAAGCGGAGGCCAGTGCTTGGCGCGCGTTTCGCTTTCACTTTCAGGCAGGAAGGCCATGATGTGAGTGTACAAGCCTCTGCCATTTCATCATAGATTTCTTGTCCTCTGGGAATACAGAACCGGCCTTTGAAGCTTCAGCCGCACGGGCCATCAGCACTTTGAGTCTGGCCTCGGCGTCTTCCGAACTCGGGTCCGCATACAACAGCGTGTATTCAATGGACAACTGATTCCACCGTGAATGCAAATCAGCAGCATCAATGGCTCGCTTCTGGTTTTGAAAAGAGAGGGTATATGCGCTGGCCGCTGCGGAAAGCAGGGCTAACGCCGATGCAAGGGCCGGATCGATCTTGCTGGCGAAAGCGGCGGCTGCGGCCGAGGCTAGAAGCAGGCTACCAAAAGTAACCCAGCGCTGTATCTGCTGGAGCCGATTGCATTGCTCGGCGAAATAGTAGGCCCTGGTTTCAGCACAAACCGTCTCTTCCAACAGGGCGTGAATCTGTTCTTCGTTCAACATCGAATGTATTTCCCAGTCTAGCTAAATGATGTACCGGTTTGCGTAGAAAGGCAAGGGCCTAACCGCGACCCGATAGTGGGCCAGCGAGCGCTGTTATTTGCCTTCGAGGACGAAAGTGGGGGCTAAGCCGGACGCGGTGGAGAAGCCGCTGGCGGTGGGCGTCGAAAGCCAGGTTGTGCAACCATGCACCTTGCCCAAAAAGCTATGCGGGTGCACTTCGATGTTCATCTCGCGATAGTCGAGGCCGGCTTCGGTCCGGACCGGAAATGGCGCGTGAACTGTCTGAATGCGCTCTTGCACGACGTAAGAATTGGCCGTGGCGCGGCGCACCGAACGTTCCCATTGAGTGTCATCCACTTCCCAGCCGCGCACCTCGGGCAGGTCGCTCGCCTGATCGTTGGGCCGCAGAACCAGCCGCTCCCGGTTGACGCCGACAAACTCGGGCAGGTTGACGACCTTGCCCTGATAAGTGGTCTTGGCGTTCGCCACCACACGGGTCCACGGGACGTATTCGCGAATGGCTTTCCGTTCGATTACCGGGAAATGAGCCGTGACCGACTCATCGGTCAGCAGATCGAAAATGGCCTTCTTCTGAGCCACTTCGCCGCGGAAGTTATTCACCAGGCAGACATTCCGCTCGCGATAAGCCCGCAGCAGCGCATGGTTGAGGTCGAAGCGGACCAGAAACTCCGCAATGCGCACGCGCCGGTAGACGAGATCGATCTCAAAGTCTCCGCGCCGTAAGATGCCGTTCTTATACTCCAACTGCTCGAGCGAAATCACTTCGGCTGCATAACCTTGCTTGCGGAACATCTCGGCGAGTAATTGATACTCGCTACTCTCGAAATTGGCAAAAGGCTGCCGGAATTCGAGAATCGCGATATTGGGTTTCTTTTTTCCGCCGTACTCTTTGTACGCCCGCAAAATAGCCTGGAGCAGGAATTTGGTGCCGCCCACTTTGCTGAGCTTGTGCTTCTTGCGGAACTCTTTTACGGGGGCCGTCTCATAGAACAGGTCACCCAATAACTCGCCGTACGCCACGCCCGAGGGAGTCTCCGCCGAATACTGATTGCAGTGGAGGTGCCCGTTCTGAATGTGGGTATCGAGCAACGAGGTGACGGCTAAGTAGGAATAGCCCGGGTCAATCTGCGCCAGCATTTTTTCAGCCGGTAACAGCGACATGCGGGAAAGCAGGTGCGGCGTCGCCAAGGCTAAGCGCTTCATGCGATCAATGGCCGAAGTAAGCGACTCGGACGCCTTCACCATGTGATCGTACTGTTTGCGAGTGATCAGATGGGGGCGCAAGAACGGCGAAACGGGCCGTCCAGCAATCACGAGACGACTGTCTTCCATCTTTTTGGCGAGCTCATCGGCCCACGCCAAATCTCGGAAAGATTCAGTCTCCAGAATTTTTTGGTAGCGGGTGACTGCGTCACCCAGGATTTTCACGCTCATTTTGCGCCGGACTTTCATCTCAGTATTGCACAGCCAATGCGATAATCAAAACAGACCCCGGGACGAATTGTCCCGTAAGCTATAGATGGTAATATAGTTATACATCGGCAATAAGAATGCTAGCGCATTTGACATCAGGGAATAAAATGAACAAATTTGCCTCAGTTATCCGTCTCGGCCTTCTTTTCACCGTTTCTTCGCCCCTCGTTTGGGGCGATGAGGGCATGTGGCTCTTCAATCAGCTGCCCAAGGCGGCCATCGCCAAGAAATACGGGTTTACCGTCACCGATCAGTTTGCACGGCAGCTGCAATTGGGCTCGGTGCGCTTCAATAACGGCGGATCGGGCTCCTTCGTTTCCGGCGAGGGGCTGCTGTTCACCAATCACCACGTGGGTATGGATTGCATTCAAAAGGTCTCGTCGGCCACCAATGACTATGTGAAGAACGGTTTCCAGGCTCACACCCGGGCGGAGGAGAAACGTTGCCCGGATCTGGAGGTGAACATCCTGCAGTCGATAGAAGACGTCACCGCCAAGGTGAATAGCGGGCTAACTGACTCTACACCGGCGAGCGAGGCGAATCAATTGCGCAAAGAAGCCCAATCGCGAATTGAGAAGGAATGCGTCGCGGCGGGCGGCGAACGCTGCGACGTCGTCACACTCTACGCCGGTGGCCAATACCATCTCTACCGCTATAAAAAATACACGGACATTCGACTGGTGTTCGCGCCGGAAGCCGCTATTGCGGCCTTTGGCGGCGATCCGGACAATTTCACGTTCCCGCGTTACTGCCTGGACGTGGCGTTCTTCCGCGCCTACGACCATGACGTTCCCGTAAAACCGCAACATTTTTTCCCGTGGTCGAAGACGGGTGCCAAGGATAAGGAACTCACCTTCGTGCCGGGCCATCCCGGCACCACCGGACGTTTGGCGACCATGACCGAGCTCGAGTTCCAGCGCGATGTCAGCTTCCCCATTACCCTGGATCGCTTGCGCGGCATGCGCCAGGCGATTGACGCGTTTATGGCCTTGTCAGCGGAGAACAAGCGGGCCGGCACGGAATTGTTAAACAGCGTTTTGAATAGTCTGAAGGCCTATCAGGGCTTCGACGGCGGCTTGCATGATGCGGCGCTGATGGCGCGCAAACGTGAGGACGAGCAGAAACTGCGCCGGGCGGTGGCCGACGATCCGGCCAAGTCCAAACGCTATGGCAGCACCTGGGACGACATCGCTGCCGCCTATGAGCGCTACCGCGCCTTGATGGGGCCCTACGTGGTGCTGGAGCGTTCGCTGAGCGGCGGCGACTTGATGGCCATCGCCCGCGACATCGTCCGCTACGCCGCCGAAAAGACCAAGCCCAATGAACAGCGGCTGCGCGAATATTCCGAAACCGCGCTGCCCGAGGTGGAGCAGCGCATGTACTCGGACGCCCCGCTCAGCACCGGCCTGGAGATCGCGATGCTGGAGAACTACTTTGTCTGGGCCACCAAGACGCTGGGCAGTGAGCATCCGGCGCTGCGGCAAGCGCTCGCCGGGCGCAGCGCCCGGGCCGCTGCCGAAGCGATCATGAACGGGACCAAGCTGGGGGACATCGCCGAACGCAAACGGCTGGCGTCGAGTTGGGAAGCGGTGAAGGCTTCGGACGATCCGCTGATCCGGCTGTTGCTGACGGTGGATGGCCCGGCGCGGGAAGTGCGGAAACGCTACGAAGACCAAGTGGAAGCCGCGTTGCGCGGCGCGGCCACCCGCATTGCGCAGATTCGTTTCGCCCTGTACGGAGACCGCGAGTATCCGGATGCCACCTTCACGTTGCGCCTCTCCTACGGGCAAACGTTGGGTTATCAAAACGCCCAAGGCGTGGCGGTGCCGTGGTCGACCCGGATAGGCGGCATCTATCCGAAGGTGACCGGCCAAGATCCTTTCGCGCTGCCGCCCGCGTGGCTGGCCGCTAAGCCGCGTCTCAATTTGCGGACGCCTTTCAACTTCGTCACCACGCATGACACCCACGGGGGCAACTCCGGGAGCCCGACCTTGAATACGCGCGGCGAAATCGTGGGCATTTTGTTCGACGGCAATATCGAAGGCCTGCCGAATCGCTTCGTGTTTACCGATACGATGGCGCGCAGCGTCCATGTGGCGAGCCAGGGCATTTTGGAGAGTCTGCGGAGCGTTTACCGGGCCAGCGCATTGGTGAAGGAACTGGTGCGCTAAGCGTGCGGCCCGCGTTCCAATTGGGTTTGCGCTACGGCCTCATCATCGGCATCATGACCATGGTGGACATCTACGCGGGCACCATGACGGCGCTTTCGAAGACGACCTGGATGTTCGCGCAAACCGTCCTGGGGCTGGTGACGATGTACATCTGCGGCTGGACCGGCCTGAAAGCGTTCCAGCCCGCCGGTGAGCGTCTATGGCTTTCGGCGTTCGCGGGAGGCATGGCCGGCCTCATTGGCACCATGCTGTTTACGTTCACGCTGTTCACCGTTTCCTACGGCCTCACCGATCGTCTGCGGCAATTCCCCTTCGCCAGCGTCGACTTTTCGAAGAGCGGCCAGTCAGCTGCGGAATATGTCCGGTCGACGCAGGGGGCGCGGGATCTGTGGAACATGATTGTGGCCGGCCTGCTGCGGGTGCCTTTGGGGGCGGGCTTCGGGGCGATTGGCGGGTTGATTAGCCGCTCTGTGGGGATGATTAAGACGGAGGAGTAGTAGTAGGGTGACCGTTTGGTTTATAACTTTCATCTAACTAGCCAACGGCGTTAGCAGTGGGCTAGTTAGCTGGCCAATAGTTACAGTTAGAAACCACGCGGTCAGGGTACCAGTGTCTTTCGCTAATGCGCGATGAGCTTGGCCAGGCGCAGCACTTGGTAGAGGTCACTTACGTAGTCAATGTAGATGCGGGCTTCGTTGGCGGCGGCGGTCGGCAGGTTGCTAGCGAATTTGAGCCGGTCGAGAAAGTCGATGGGCGGGTCAAAGTCGAGCCGGTTCACGGGCTGCCCGGCGATCAGCTTGCGCAGCCGCTCCGTCATGGCCTCGTCCACCTGGACGAGCTCGTCGTAAAGCGCGGCCACGCCAGGGTCGGAACTCTTGCGCGGATAGGGGCGTTCGTTGAGGCGATGCCAGGCATCCTGTAACTTCTTGATCGCGTTGCCTTGCGAATGCGGGGGGATACTCACTGGATGGCCTCACTTTGGGCGGTCGCCTTCGTTAGGCTGCATGACAGGGCCGTCAATTGATGGCTTTGCTTTGCGGGGTCGCCGCTTCCTGGCTGTAGTTCTCGCGAATCACCTGGCTCTGGTCGGAGAAGAAGGTGCGGCTGCCGGTGTTGCCGAACGCTTCCGGAGTGGCATTGATTTGGTAGCCGCCCTGGGTGGCCTGCAGCGTGTAAAGATAGCCGCCCTTTTTGCCGGTGGCAAGATCGGCGGAGATCAAGTCGGCCGCTTGTGGGCCGGCCGTACCGCTGGTGGGCGGCGCCAGTTCAGCCAAGGTGGAGGCGTACTTACCGAACTGCGAATAGTACTGGGTCTGCGCCGTATGAAGCGTGATGACGCCACGAATCGTCGCCATTTCCTGTGCGTACATGCGCGTGCGCGTCAGCTTGGGCACGGCGATCGCGGCGATGATCAGAATGATCGCGATCACGATCAGCAATTCCACCAGTGAAAAGCCCCGTCGGCTCCGGTTACGCTGCAGCAAGTTCAACATAGGTATCTCCCTGTAAGTATGACGTTATCAGACGGCGAAGTGTGCAGGGGTCTACTGCGGTTTCAAAGTAAATGTCCCGTCGGCGTGGAGACGGTAGCGGCGGTGGCGCCAGACGATGGTGTTGCCGAAGAAACCGGCCACCCAAAAAACCAGACTGAGGAAGTCCTGGGGAATGGTGAGCCAGCTGAATTGTCCTAGAAGGACGCGGCGCGCCAGGTAGGCGCCGGTCGCGAGGCGCAGGACGATGGTGGCGAGGCCCAGCGGCCACCAAGCCGTGAAGCACAGCGCAGTGGCCCAGGGAAGCGGGTTGGTAAAGACTTGGCCCACGTAGCCGGCCGGGCGGGAGCGGCGCGTGCTGCGATTCCAACGGAGACGGTGGGCGAAGTTTTCTCTCCAGCCTTCGCTGCCGATATGGTGCTCAATAACGTACTGCGAGAGGATGACGCCAAAGCCCTGCCCGGCGGCAAGTTGGCCCATGACAAAATCTTCGGCGAGGTAGTGGCTGAGCTGGGGGAAGCCGCCAATTTTCTCGAGCACGCAGCGGCGCGCGACGATGGTGGGGCCGACGGCGAAGCGGACGCCTTCCAGCATCCGGGCGGTGAGCAGACCGCCGATGAATTCGGTGTTGAGGCCAGCGGCTTCGAGCCTGCTAAAGAGGCGGGGCCCGGCGATGGCGCGGTAAGGGCAGGTGGCGAGGTGAACGGCAGGGTTGGCGAATTCGCGGGCCAGCGCGGTGAGGAAGTGCGGCGTTATGCGAATGTCCGAGTCGCTCATGGCCCATACATCGTGCTGAGCGGCTTGGGCGAGCTGCTGCAGGCTCCACACTTTGGCGTTCGCATAGGGCGGCTCGCCCACGAAGATCAGTTGCGATGTTACTGGCGGGTAGAGGGCCTGTAGCTTCTGGACAATCGGAACGGCGGGGTCATCCGCGGTACGCGTCGCGAAAAGAATTTCCCAATCCGCTGCGTAAGTCTGGGTGAAGAAGCTGCGGAGGTTTTCTTCGAGGCCTAAATCAGCGCCGGAAAGCGGTTTTAGGATGCTGATGGGCATCGGAGGGCCGCCGTTCGTCCGGGTGAGTAAGTAGCGCCGGGCGGCGATGGCCGTGAGGAGTAAGTAGACGAAGCCGCCGGCGGTGAGAATAACCAAGCAGAAAATCATCTAGCTTACTCGAGTGGGGTGAGCCTGCGGCCCGCCCAAGTCTTCAATCAACGGACGACTTAGTGACAATCAATTGCTTCGCCCGGGCAATGAATTCCTCAATCGGAACGACGCCCTCGTCGCCGCGTTTGCGGTGCCGGACGCTGACGTTACCCGCTTCCGCTTCGCGGCCCCCCACCACGAGCATGAAGGGGATTTTCTGCATTTGCGCATCGCGAATCTTGAGATTGACTTTTTCGCCACGGTCATCCACATGCACCCGCATTCCGGCTTCTTTGAGCTGTTTGCCGAGGGCGTGCGCGAAGTCGTTTTGCCGGTCGGTGATCGGGCACACGGCCACCTGCACGGGAGCGAGCCACATCGGGAACGCCCCGGCATAATGCTCCACCAGAATGCCGAAGAAGCGTTCGATGGAGCCAAACAAGGCGCGATGCACCATCAACGGCTGATGCTTCTTATTGTCTTCGCCGATATATTCGAGGCCAAACCGGCGTGGCAGGGTAAAGTCGAATTGCACGGTGGAGAGTTGCCACTTGCGGCCGATGGCGTCGACTAACTTGACGTCGATTTTGGGGCCATAGAAAGCGGCTTCGTCAGGGATCACCTTGGCGGCCAAACCGACTTTTTCGCACGCCCGCCGGAGGGCGCTTTCGGCATGGTCCCATTGTGCGGGTTCGCCATCGTATTTGCCGGACTTACCGCCGTCCCACGTGGAAATCTCGGCCTCATACTCGGTAAAACCAAAGGTGCTGAGGGTGTCCCGCGCGAACTCGAGGCAAGCCACCACTTCATCTTCCGCCTGATCCGGCCGGCAAAAGATATGCGCATCGTCCTGGCAAAAGCCACGCACGCGTAACAAGCCATGCAAGGTACCGCTGCGTTCGTAACGATACACCGTGCCTAACTCACCCAGACGTACCGGCAGATCGCGATAACTCTTTTGCCGGTCAGCGTAGATGAGAATATGGAACGGGCAATTCATCGGCTTCAGCTGATAAGTGGCGTCGTCGAGTTCCATGGGCACGAACATGTTGTCGGCGTAAAAATTGGCGTGCCCCGACGTCTTCCACAGGTCGAGCCGCGCGATGTGCGGCGTGTAGACCAGCGAGTAACCGCGCTCCAAATACTGTTCGCGCATCCAATCTTCAATTTCCTTACGGATGATGCCACCTTTGGGATGGAAGAAGATCAAGCCGGGTCCGGCGAGCTCTTGAATCGAGATCAGGTCGAGCTCTTTGCCCAGCTTACGATGGTCACGCTTCTTGGCTTCTTCGATGCGGAGGAGAAACTCGTCCTGCTCTTTTTTGGTGAACCAGGCCGTGGCGTAAATGCGCTGTAACTGCTGGCGCTTCTCGTCGCCCTTCCAATAGGCACCGGAAACATTCAGCAGCTTGAACGCTTTGATCTTCAGCGTGGAGGGCAGGTGCGGGCCGCGGCAAAAGTCAATAAAAGCGGGGCCCAGCGTGTACTCGGAGAAGATTTCGCCGGCGCGTTCGGCGATCAGTTCCGCCTTCATGGGCTCGTGCGCATATTTGACGAGACCCTCTTCTTTCTTGGTGTAGACGCGGTCGTAGGTGAGGCCACGGGCTTGCACTTCCCACATTTTCTTTTCGATTTTTTCGAGGTCGTCCACCGAGAAAGGCGTGGGGCGATCGAAGTCGTAGTAGAAACCGTTCTCAATAAAAGGACCGATGCCCAGCTTGGTTTCGGGGTAGAGCTCCAGCACGGCGGCGGCGAGCAGGTGGGCGGTGGAGTGGCGGTAGACGTCCAGCGATTCGGGGTCCTTGGCGGTGAGTAACTGCAGATTTGCGTCGCCCTCGAAGGGACGAGTCAAGTCCCAAAGATCGCCATTCACTTTGGCGACGATACTAGCGTCCGCCAAGCGCGGCGAGATCGCCATCGCGACATCGAGCGGCCGCGAGCCAGCGGGCATGGATTTTTGGCTGCCGTCCGGCAGAGTGATCAAGATTTCAGGCATGGTGTGGACCATCTTTCAGGGTACCCTAACGGGTAGCAAGAGCGGATTCTTCGATGGTGAGCGTGCCGGCGGTGGCGTCCAGCGTGGCCATGACGCCCTGGGGCAAAGTAAGTTGATTGTCGGTGTGGCCAAACGTGAGGCCGGAAAGAACCGGGACGCCCAAGCCGCCGAGAATGCGGTCGACGACTTCGCGCTCGGTGAGCGGAACGTCGACGCCGGGGGTGGGCTTGCACTTTTCGCATTCGCCCCAAACCACGCCAGCGACGTGGTCCAGTTTGCCGGCCAACTTCAGCTGCGTCAGCATCCGGTCGATGCGGAAAGCCTCTTCGCCGACGTCTTCCAGCATCAGGATCGTGTCGCGCGTGTCGATCTCAAAAGGCGTACCCATCAAGTTCGAGATCAGCGAAAGGTTGCCGGTGACAAGCCGGCCACGGGCGGTGCCGGGCCGGATGGTGCGCAGGGCATGGCCTTCCGCCGGGTTTGTTAGTTTGCCGAGCGGAGCGGCATCGAACAGAGCTTGCCGGAAATGCGCCAACGTAAAAGCGGGAAACTTGGAATTGGCGGTGGGGCCGTGAAACGTCACCAAGCCCACTTTTTGGCGAAAGGCCAAGTGCAGTGCGGTAATGTCGCTGTATCCCGAAAAGATTTTGGGATTCTTTTTAACTAAGTCGTAGTCGATGCGATCGAGTAACTGGGGCGTGCCATAGCCACCGCGAATGGCGAAGATGCCTTTGATGGCGGGATCGCGGAACATGTCGTGCAAGTCAGCGATGCGCTCGTCGATGCTGCCCGCGATGTAGCCCTTGCGGCGGACGTTTTTTCCGTAGCGAATTTCGAGGCCCAGGCTTTGCATGGATTGCTCAATGCGGGCCCAGTCACTGTGGTTGACGACGTTGGAGGCGGGGGTAATTAACCCGGCCACGTCGCCCGCTTTCAGCGCCGCCGGCTTAACCAGTTTCTTCGGTGTTTGCGCGTTCATTAAATAGAGCGGGATGGCGAGTAAGCTGCGGCGATTCAAGCGGGCTTCTCCTCACCGTCCTTGGGGCGGCCCTTACGAATGCGCTTCAGCAAACTGTCGACGCGCTTTTGTGGCCCAAAATTGGCCGTGGTGTCGAAGTGCAGTTCCGGTGTGCGGTGCAGTTCCAGCCGCTGGCCAAGTTCGCGCTTCATATAACTGCGGGCACCTTCGAGTGCCGACAAGGTTTCGGGGCTAACGATTCCGGCGTGGCTCTTGAGCGCGACGTAGGCATGCCGCTTGTCGGGCGACACTTTCACTTCCACCACTTCCAAGCCGTCCAGCCGCGGATCTTCGAGTTCGAGCGAGATCATTTCACTTAGCACTTCGCGGATCGCTTCCGTGGTGCGTTCCAGCCGATGAGGTTCCACGTCCTCTATTGTATGTCGATTGGTGTATGTTGACCGGAGATTCGGGTTTTGAGTTCCGGAGCAGAACGTCCTGCTCCGGAACCCTTCGTTACTAGCCGGTAGTTCAAAATGACAAACGGAGCGTGTCATTACCTCCGAGACTACCGGCTAGGACGCAATCCTGGCTCACTGGGATCCTGAGCTCTGCCGTCCCCGTTTTTTGCAGGAAGCGAAAAGACGGCAAAGCTCCAACCCGCAGGTCTTGTCGCCAGCCGCCTTAGCCCCAAACGACCTAGAGAGAAGAGAGAAGGAATTAGGTCGTAATGGGTTCTAAAACGATCTGGAAAACCAGGTTGCGTAAACTCAGATTCAGGCATGCTTCCATTGGCAAGGAAGTCATTAGTAGGTTATTGCCGGGTTAGCTAACCCCGATGTGTTGAATTATACATCAATTTATGGACTTGTAACCCCTAGTTTGATATTCTCTCGCCCATGGGAAGCTCGCCTGAAGTTCTGAATCGAGAGTTATTCTCACCGGAAATGGTTGCGCGTGAGTTGGAGCGGCTCTGTGTTTCGCCGGTCTTTCAGCAGTCTGATCGCCTGAAGCGTTTTATTCGATACGCCGTTGAGATGAGTCAACGGGGCGAAAATGACCGTCTGAAAGAATCCGTCATCGGTACGGAGGTGTTTGATCGCGCTGTTGGCTACAACCCCAAAGAAGACGCGATTGTCCGGGTGGAGGCGCACCGCCTGCGGCAAAAACTCGACCAGTACTACGCGACCAAAGCGGGTGAGCGCGCAAAGCTCCGGTTCGTTTTGCCGAAAGGCAGTTATGGCATTGTGTTCCGGTTCGCTCCGGTAGCTATACCGGCACCCGCGCCTTTGCCTGAATCGCCCTTAATGCCACCCGCCCCGGCCCCACGGGATGCGAATGGCGTGTGGAAAGTAGTGGCGGCGCTGGCGCTCGTTGCCGGCGGCCTTGGTGCGGGAGGCTGGTATGTTTCGAGCCGGAAGCCGGAGGAGAAGCCAACCGTCAATTGGAGACGCCTGACGCTGGATAACGGCTTCGCCACGGACCCGGTTTTATTGCCGGACGCTCAATCCGTCATCTACTCGGCGGACCGTGGATCCGGCACGTCCATGGCTCTTTGGCAACAGACCTTGGAAGGTGGCGAAGCCGTGCGTCTTACGCTCGAACCGTTCGACGCCCTCAAGCCGGATTTGTCGCCGGACGGGCGTTGGATGGTCTACCAATCGCGAGATCCCCGTGCGCCCGGGATCTATCGCCGCCTGGCCGCCGGGGGCGAGGCAAAAATGGTGGTTCCGGGTGGATTGCGCCCGCGCTATTCGCCCGATGGCCGTTGGATCCTCTACACTCTGCGAAACGAGCAGGAGTGGCAACCCGGGCGCATCGGCATTGTGGCGGCCGAGGGTGGCGCACCCATCGAACTGGCGACGGGCTTTGCCGATGCGCACTACGGAATATTTTCCGGGGACTCCCGCCAAATCCTTTTCTGCGGTACCCGCGTCTCGAATACGCCCGAACAAGAGCACGATTGGTGGGTGATTGAAGTGCCGGAGCGCAATCGTCCCAGCACCTTCGAAGCCCACAAGACCCGCGCCCTCCCTAATTTGCGGCGTTACTTGGCGGCCGGGAGAAACAAGATCCCGCCCAATGAGTTTTTGGAGCAACCGGCGGAGTGGCTCGGCAACTTCGTCTACTTCTCGAGCCCCCTGGGCAATCCGATGTCGAGTACTGTCGCGCTGTGGCGTTTGCCCCTGAATAACGCGATGACTTACTCCGGCAATGTCGCGCCCGAACGGCTCTCCTTTGGCTCCAATGCCGACCTGCGCACCCGCGCTCGCCGTCAGGATCTTCCATCGGCCGGCCTTTCGAACCACCACCGTTTAGTGATGGCTAGCGGTACCACGTCAATCGATATTTGGCGCATGCCGTTGCAAGCCAATGGCCAGGGTTCGCTCCTAGGAGGGCCACCGGTGCGCGTCACTTCCCACACTGACGCCGAGACGTTCCCCGACGTATCGCCCGATGGCCGTTGGCTGACTTTTGTGGCGGACCGGCAAGCGCCGCGCCAAGTCTATCTCCGTTATCTTTCCACCCAGACCGAAAGGCCGATCTATCCGTCCAGCTTCCCGCAGGATTTCCCGGTGATGTCGCCCGATTCAAAGCGCATTGCCTTTCGCCAGTATGAGCAACCTGCCGTGCCCATTCTGATTGCCGAAACCGGCTCCGGCAAAGTGGACCGCGTTTGTAACGATTGTGGCGCGCCGACTTCCTGGTCGCCCGACGGCAATTACTTGCTTTACGAACCCGGTGCGACGATTGCCTTTGTCGGACGTTTTAACCTGCGCACCCGGCAGCCGGAAGTCCTGCTCCGCCATCCCGAATATAGCCTGAGGGGTGCCCGCTATTCGCCCAACGGGCGATGGATCGCGCTCTACGCGGAAACCAGCCGCGAGGGCCGCCGTATTTTTATCGCGCCGGCGGACCATGAAACTCCACCGGCGGAATGGATCGCGGTCACCAGTGGCAGCGACATCGCCATGCTGCCCGCGTGGAGCGATGATTCCACGCAACTATTTTTTCTGAACGACGCGGGTGGTCAACGGGCCATCGCGGGCCAGCGGCTTGACGTGTCGACCGGCCGGCCCATCGGCCCTGCTTTCACCGTCCAGCGTTTCAATTCGCCGCGCCGCAGCTTGCTGCGCCTCACCCGTTCGCGCGTCACTGCGGTCGGGCTCTCGGTCCGCGCCAACCAGATCTATTTCGCGTTGGACGAACAACTCGCCGAAATCTTTTGGACCGACGTACCGGGCCAGTAGCTAGCCGCCCTTGGCTCTTAAGGCGGTTTGGGTGGGGGCGGGGAGCGGGGTGGCTGTTTGGGGTGGTGCGCCGATGAACTTCGCGAGGTCTGCGAGGTAGGTGGCTTGGCGGGGGCTGCGGAGCCAGGCCGCCCAGTCGGTGGTGGGGGTGATTTCGAATTCTTGGCGCCAGCGGTCCAGGTAGAGCTTTACCTGGG
>JANLPT010000156.1:0-15585 GCA_031367405.1 Bryobacteraceae bacterium | reverse complement strand
GAGGGAAGGCATTCCGCCTGAAAAATGCCCCGCCTGCCGTGTTAGCCTGAGAGCTTCCTCAGGAGGGGTTCACGCATGACCAGTTGGTTAGAAAAAGCGGTGGCCAGTGGCGGTCTTGCCCTGATGCTTCTGACTTCGGCTTGTACTGCGCCGGCGCTGCCGGACACGCGCGCCGCCGATGAGGCGGCGATTCGGGAGGCGGATGTTGCATGGTCAAAAGCCGCCGGGTCTCGCAACTTGGAGGCCGTCGTTTCTTATTATAGCGACGACGCTCAAGTGCTGCCGCCTAACGAGCCGCTGGCCGCTGATCGGGCCGCGATTCGCGCCTCCTGGGCCGCACTGATGGCTCCGGAAATGGCCGTCTCCTGGAAGGCGACTCGAGTGGAAGTGGCCCGGTCTGGCGACTTCGCCTATGTCACTGGCACTTACTTGATCGAGATGAAACCGGCGAACGACACCGGCAAGCTAGTGGAGGTTTGGAAGAAGCAGACCGGTGGCCAGTGGAAATGCGTCGCCGATATCTTCAACTCCGACCTGCCGCTCCCCGCGGCGATTCCTGCGGCGATTCCGGCGGTGCCGGGGGCCAAAAAGAAGTAGGCCTGTGAGGGCTGATGGGGACGGGCCGATCAGGATGGCCGGACGGCGGCTTCGAGCGCCATCGTGAGCTGGGACTCTTGTTCCGGCGTCAACGGCGCGCCGGACTTGGTGACGTAGAAAACGTCCAGCGCTTTGGTGGCTTCGGTGTCGATCAGTACGACGTCGATGCTGCAGCCTTGGTCACTGATGGCAGAGGCGAGATCGTATAAGAGACCAGGGCGGTCTTCGCTGACGATTTCGACCAGCGTCGATTTGGCCGCTTCACGGGAAGTGACTTCGATGATCGGCACCAGCTTGATGCGCGCTTTGGGCTTGGGGCGCGACTTGAGCAGCTTCGGAATGTCGATTTCGCCTTTGACGGCTTGGGTGACCCTTTTGCGAACGGAATCGACTTCGGACGGGTTCAGGTCGAGGGTGCGGAGAGGGTCAGCGAAATGGAAGATGTCCAGAAGGCGGCCTTGCTTATTGGCGAAGGCTTCCACCTTCAGAATGTTGAAGCCGAAGCTGGCAAGGGCTCCGGCAAGAGCGGCGAAGATACCGGCACGGTCAGGGGCGGCGACGGTTAACTCCCAAGTGCCTTGCTGCTTGCGGAGTTCGACGGCGACACCGATGGACTCGCTCAACAGGCCGAGTGCCAGATGGCGCTCAATGTCGGCGATGGCATGGGTGCGCAGGTAACGGGTGGGGAAGCCTTCGAGCCAGCTGGAGAGCTCGGGCCGTTCGGCGGGCAAGGACTGTATCTGTTCGGAGCCGAGTTCGCGGGTGAGTTCGCGGCGGATGGTGCGGTAAGCGCGCCACAGCTGTTCGGCGCGCCAGGGCGTCATAGTGGTGGGGTTGACGGCGCTGATGTCGGCAAAAGTGAGCAGGTTGAGCAGCTTCAATTGCTCAAGCGTTTGGACGCGGTGGGCGGCTTCTTCAATGATGACGGGATCGGACAGGTCTCGAGAACTGGCGACGGCCGATAGATCGAGGTGATGCTCGATGAGGAAGAGGATGGTGGAAGTATCCTGCGGCGGCGCGCCCCAGCGGCGCAGCACTTCGCGGGCAATGCGTTCGCTTTCGGCGGAGTGTTCCTTGCCGGTGCCTTTGCCAATGTCGTGCAGCAGGAGGGCGAAGCGGAGGAGGGGCAAGCCCTCGGCTTCGGCGAAGAGTTCGGCGAAGCGCCGGATGGCGGGCTCTTTGGCGGCGGGCAGTTTCTCCAGGGTTTCGAGGGCCACGAGCGTGTGCTCATCGACGGTGTAGCGATGGTAGAAGTCGCGGGTAACCAGGCTTTCCAAATGCTCCCATTCGGGCATCAGGGCAGTGAGCGCGCCGGTTTCGTGCATGGCGCGCAGCGCGACCGCAGCGTGCGGTTGGGCGAGCACGTTGCGCCACCAGGACCAGGGAGGGGGATTGTTGGCTATCGCGACGCAACCGGCTACGACCCGGTCTTCGGCTTCGGCGGCCAGGTCTAAACCATGGCGGGCGAGAAATTCGAAGAGCCGGAGCTTGAGGGCGACATCGGTGGCTCCGCGGGGCGCGCGAAAGAAGACGCGGTCGCGGCTAACGGTGAAATCGGCGTTGGAGACGCGGGAGCGCAGATCGCGAAAGGCGCTCAAGAGGCCGCTGGTGGGCCCTTCGTGCCGCTCGATGGCCCGTTGCGCGGCGCGATAGACCAGGCGCGTGTGGTGGTAATAAGCCCGCATGAGAGCGTCAGGATTGCCGGCGATGCTCTCCTGAAAGTCGAAGGTTAAGACATTGGAATCGCGCGCGGCAGCATCGTGGAGCGCGAAGCGGGTGCCGTAGAGAAACTCGCGCGCGGGCTCAAGCAGCAGGGTGTCTTCGCGGAGCCAGTGCATCAGATTCAAATCGCGAAGGCCACCGGGGCCTTCTTTAAGGTCCGGTTCGAGGTGATAGATGGTGTGTTGAAACTTGCTATGCCGCGACACGGCGAGCCGGCACATGTGGCGATCGAGTACATTGCGTTTAGCTTCGAGAAATTTGGGTAAACGCTCCTGGAGCTTATGCCACAGAGCTTCCGAACCAATGAGAAAACGGCGGTCGAGCAGGCTGATGGTGCGCTCAATGTCGAGTTCGTCGAGACGGAGGCACTCTTCGATGGTGCGCAAGCCTTGGCTCAAACGGAGGTGGCCATCCCAGAGCTGCCTTTGAAATAGGGAGATGGCTTCCCGGTCCTCCGCCGAGTCGGGGATGCGGTCAACGAGCATCAGAATGTCGATGTCAGAGTAGGGGAATAGTTCGCGGCGTCCAAAGCCGCCGACGGCTACCAACGCCAAGCGCTCGCCGAAGCGAGCGCTCAGTGCCAATTGGTAAGCCGCGTGGACTTGTGACTCGACTTGACCCTGCCGCTCTTCAAAGCGCTGATCTCTAAAGGGCGGTGTCGCTGCGATCATCGTTGCGGATCCGGATGGCTTCGACGACGTCGTAGACGAAGATCTTACCGTCACCGATCTTGCCGGTCCGGGCGGCTTTGACGATGGTCGAAGTGACCTCATCGAGACGGGTGGCGGGGATCACCATCTCGATTTTCACTTTCGGCAGCAGGTCCACTTGGTACTCCTGGCCGCGATAGACCTCTTTATGGCCCTTCTGGCGGCCGTGTCCACGCACTTCCGAGATGGTCATGCCGTCCACGCCGATGCCCTTGAGGGCCTCCTTCACTTCTTCGAGTTTGAAGGGTTGAATAATGGCTTCAATCTTTTTCATGGTTTGATTTCTCCGGGCCTAGGATTCGTAGCTATAGCCGTCTTCACCGTGCTGAGAAAGATCGAGTCCTTCGATCTCTTCGTCTTGGTTGACGCGAACGCCGACCACCGCATCGACCACTTTCAGGATAACCAGAGTGCCGACGATGGCCAGCGCCCAGGCAATGGCGACGCCGATGGCCTGGTTCATCACTTGAGCGGCGTTGCCCTTGTCGAGGTTCAGCCCGCTGTTGATGGCCTTGTCCGCGAAGGCACCGGTGAGGAGCGCTCCGAGGGTTCCGCCGATACCGTGGACACCGAAAGCGTCCAGGGCATCGTCGTAGCCGAACATGTTCTTCACAATGGCGACCATCACAAAGCAGACGACTCCGGCGAGGGCACCCATGATGAGGGCGGACATCGGGGTGACGAAGCCAGCGGCGGGCGTGATGCAGACCAAACCAGCGACGCAACCAGAGATAGCGCCGAGAATGGTGGGCTTACCTTGCTTCACCCATTCGGCAACGGTCCAGCTGAGCGTGGCGGCGGCGGCGGCGAGGTGGGTGGTCATGAAGGCGGCGCTGGCGAGCGAACCGGCGCTGAGGGCGGAACCGGCGTTGAAGCCGAACCAGCCCACCCAGAGGAGGCAGGCACCCACGGTGGCCAGCACCAGGCTGTGCGGCTTGATGGGTTCCTTAGGATAACCGACGCGCTTGCCGAGATAGAGCGCGCAGACCAGAGCCGAGACACCGGAGGTGATGTGGACCACGGTGCCGCCGGCAAAGTCATAACAGGGGACGGCACCGCCGAGGAAGGCATTGAGGAAGCCGCCCTTGCCCCAGACCATGTGGGCCATGGGGAGATAAACCAGGCAAAGCCAGAGCGTCATAAAGAGCGCCATGGCGGAAAATTTCATCCGTTCAGCGAACGCGCCGCAGATCAGCCCCGGCGTGATGATGGCGAACATCATCTGGAAGATGGCGAAACTTTGGTGCGGAATGGTGGCGGCGTAGTCGGCCATGGGGTCGGCACCGACGCCTTTTAGAAAGGCATATCGAAGGTCGCCGATGAACGGCGAACCCTCACCGAAGGCCAGTGAGTACCCAAAGAGGGCCCACAGAACGGAGACCAGCGCCATCAGGATGACGCACTGCATGAACACCGACAGTACGTTTTTCTTCCGGACGAGACCGCCATAAAACAAGGCCAGACCAGGCCCGGTCATCAACAGCACCAGGGCTGAGGAGACCAGCACCCAGGCGTTGTCGCCGGAGGTCTGCGCTGCTTTGACGGCCGCTTCCAGCGCGGCGATTTTAGACTCAACTGTGGGAGCTGGGGTTTGAGCCAAAGCTGCGGCCGCCAGTGTGGTGAGGAGGGCACCGTACCGTATTAGATGGGGGCGAATCATACTGGCCATCCTAGTCGGCCCTGAGCGGCGGGGGAAATCGATTATTCTTATGACCCCCCAAAGCCCAATGTTAACCTTGGAGCGGAAGAGCGTCCGCCCTTATGTTTTCGCTGCCCTTCAGTCTCGCTTCCAGCACCGCGCGCGACTACGACTTGCCGCTGGCGATGCTGATGATTTTCGGTGCCGCGAAGCTGTTGGGCGAGGTCTCAATCCGGCTGCGGCTGCCGGCGTTAGTGGGCGAGATTGCCGCCGGGCTATTGATTGGACCCTCCGTTCTGGGGTGGATTGCGCCCAACCCCTTCTTACATTCGCTGGCGGATCTGGGCGTAATGTTTCTGCTTTTCAGCGTGGGTTTAGAGGTGCGGGCGGCGGAGTTGAAGCGCGTGGGAGGCCCGGCGACGCTGGTGGCCATGGGCGGCGTGGCGCTGCCGTTCCTGGCCGGATGGGGAATCTTGACCTTTTCTGGTGCCGGACAACTCGCGGCCTGTTTTATGGGAGCAGCATTTGTCGCGACCAGCGTCGGGATCACGGCGCAGGTGTTGCAGGAGGGGGGATGGCTGCATCTGCAGGCCAGCCGGGTCATTCTGGTGGCGGCGGTGATCGATGACATTCTGGGCCTAATCGTGCTGGCGGTGGTGAGCGGCATGTCGCGCGGGAAACTTGACTATTGGGATATTGGGCTGACGGCGTTCTTCTCGATTGCTCTTTTTGTACTGGCGATTCAGTACGGAGCGCGGGCGATGGAGCGGGCGGTGCCGAAGGTGAGGCAAACGATGCGCGGGGCGGAAGCCGATTTCGCCATCGCGATGACGGTGCTTTTTGCGCTGGGATTGTTGGCGCTCTATGCGGGCGTGGCGGCGATTGTGGGAGCGTTTCTCGCCGGCGTCGTGCTGGCCGGGCAACTCGAGTCGCGAGCGCACGACTTCACAAAGGGCGCAACGGAACTGCTGGTGCCCTTCTTCCTGGTGGGGATTGGCTTGAATCTGGATTTGAGCACGTTGCGGGACCCGCGCACGCTTTGGCTGGGTTTGGCGGTGCTGACGGCGGCGGTGGTCACCAAAATCGTAGGCTGCGGTTTGGGCGCCATCCGGTTCGGCACGCGCGATGCACTACGGATTGGGGCCGGCATGGTACCGCGGGGCGAGGTAGGCATGGTGGTGGCGCAGTTGGGGCTCACCCTGGGCGTCGTGAGCCAGAGCTTATACGCGATCACGGTCTTTATGGCCGTCGGGACGACCATTGTGGCTCCCCCCTTGTTGGCCTGGGCCTTTCGCGGTGCCGAAGTACGGGTGACCGATGCTGACTAGCCGTCGATCGGATAAGATCAAGGTGAGATGAAAAAACTGATCTTTGCCGTAACTCTGGCGGTTGGTGGCGGACTCGCCTGGCAGATGGCTTCGGTTAAATTGCCTGCACCTTATGCCACGCCTTCCTCGACCAATCGCGCCCAAGTGATTGACCGGCCCAATGGGGCGAAACTGACGCTGCCCGCCGGGTTCTCCATTGCGGAATACGCGACTGATTTCAACCGGCCTCGCTACCTGCTCGAAGGCCCTTCCGGCGAGATCCTGTTGACGGACTCGGTGACCGACGGCAAAGTGATTTTGTTGTTCGACAAGAACAAAGACTTTGTGGCTGACGCGCGCCGCGAGCTGATTACGGGGCTCGACCGTCCTTACGGGCTGGCCTTCCACGACGGCTATCTGTACGTGGCGGAAACCACGTCGCTCAAACGGTACAAGTACGACAACAAGGCCATGACGGTGGGGGCCGGCCAGGAACTGGTGAAGATGCCGGACTATGGCAAAGGCCACTGGACGCGGACGATCGCTTTCGATAGCAAGGGCAAACTTTATCTGGGCGTGGGTTCGGCCAGCAATGTCGACCACGGTGAGCCCGCGATGCGGGCGGCGATTTCGCGCATGAATGCCGATGGCACGGGGCAGGAGATCTTCGCCGCTGGGACGCGCAATCCGACGAGCATCCGGTTTTATCCAGGCACCGATACGCTGTGGTCCGCCGTACAGGAGCGCGATGCGCTGGGTGACGATCTGGTGCCGGACTACCTCACGTCCATCAAGCAGGGCGGCTTCTACGGTTGGCCGTACGCCTATATTGGCCCGAATGCCGATCCGCGGCGCACGGAGAATCCGGAGATCGTGAAGAAGACGATTGTGCCGGATGTGGTGCTGGGCGCACACGTAGCCGTGCTTGATTTTCTGCCGTACACGGGCAAGCAATTCCCCGCCGAGTATCGCAATGGCGTGTTTATTGCGCAGCACGGATCCTGGAACCGGTCGCAACGAACAGGCTACAACGTGATGTTCGTGCCGTTTAAAGATGGCAAGCCGTCGGGCGCAGCACGCCAGTTTTTAGGGGGCTGGATGCTGTCGCCGGGCCAGCGTGAGGTTTGGGGACGCCCCGTTGGCTTCCTGCAGTTGCCGGACGGCAGTCTGTTGGTGACCGATGACGGAGGGAATAAGGTTTGGCGCATTTCGTATAAGGGTTAGGGGTTGGCGCAGCTGGCTCGCAGACGGGCGGGGCTAAAGGGATTATGCGAAGCGCTTATCACGCATTCATATTGCTGGCTTTTGGTGGGACTTTGGCCGGCCAAAGTTTTTCGCATGCCGAAGCCTTGCGGACGGTGAAGGGCTGCCAGCCATGCCATGCGCCCATTCCAAAATCGCGTCAAATTTCGCATCGGGAAGCGCGTCCGGTGCGCTGGGTGAAGTTCTCGCATGCGACGCACGTTGCCATTCCCGGGGTATCGAAGGCGCTGATGCAGGCCATCGACTCGAAGAAGTTCTTGGGCGTGGCGACGGCCGGGTTGCGGACGGCGCTGGAGACAGAAAATGTCTGCCAAGCCTGCCATCGGGGCCTGCCGGAAGCGACCGGCGTGCTGGCGAAAGCCAACTATCCCGCGATGGCCGATTGCCTCGTCTGCCACAACAAAATCGACCCGCCGTTCTCCTGCGTCCAGTGCCACGCAGAAGACACCAATACGCTGAAGCCGGTGAGCCATGTCGCGGGCTTTATCGATCTCCACAACCGCAAAGACGCGGGGCTGGACAAGGCGACTTGTGCCGCTTGCCACGGACGCCGCTTCACTTGCATGGGCTGCCACTAGGCGGTAAACACGCTTTGCCGACGTAACAAGTTCACAATCGCCAATCCAGGAAGACCGCATCGTGGGTATGCCGGTGGGCGCGCCACAACGCGTCCGGCTCTTTGGCACCGGATTGCTGCCAAGCCGCAGAAGTCCGAGCCACCATTGGGGGCGTGGCGGTGAAGGCGAGACCAAACGGTGCGTGCCGATGAACTGGTGCTGGAACTGCATTCCGGGTTGCGCGGCACGGGCGAACAGGATCTGATCGTCGTCGCGGATGATCGCGTCTCGAACGTGGTCCGCATCAGAATTGAATAGGCGCGCTGTTTCTACCGGGGCCGCAGCGTACCAGCGTACCCAACCCGCCATCGATCCCCAAGACCTGGCCCGTCACCCAGCTGTTCGCCGGATCCAGCAGCCACGCGATGCCTGACGCGACGTCTTCCGGCCGCCCAATCCGGCCCAGCGCGTGCAGCGCCGTCGAGGCCTTCAGCGCCGGTTCGTTCGAAGTAATGCGCGCCGCCAGCGGCGTATCCACTAAGCCCGGAGCCACGCAGTTCACCCGAATGTTGCGAAGCGCGTAGGTCGCGGCCGCCGAAAGCGCCAAACCCACCACGCCGCCCTTGGTCAAGCACGGGAACATCAGCCCGATCCTGCTGATAGAAGGACGATGCTGGTTTGCGGCATTCGATCTGGCCTCAGATTATCAACCGATTATCTAGTTCAATGGGTGAGATATATCTCGTCCATGAGATTCATTTACCTTGGTATCTAGTTGATAAATCTAAGCGATCCAGCCGCCCCCGAGTACGATATCGCCGTCGTAGAAGACGGCGGCTTGGCCCGGCGTCACCGCCCGTTGCGGCGCATCGAAGCGAACGTGAACGCCCCCGAGGGCCGGCGTCAAAGTCGCCCAAGCCGGCGTGTGACGATTGCGGATTCTTACCTCGGCCCGAATCGGCCTTAAAGGCTCAGCGATCGAAATCCAGTTGATCTGCCCCACCTCCAGTTCGGCCCGCAACAGCTCGGCATTCGACCCCACCACCACCTGCCGCGTCACCGGATTAGTCTCGATCACATACAACGGCTCGGGCTTTTGCCGCTTCACCTCGATACCCTTGCGCTGCCCCACCGTGAAGTGATGCACCCCCTCGTGCTCGCCCAGCACCTCGCCATCGGGCGTCACCACTTGGCCGGCTGTCCGGGGGCGGCTGATGCCCTGCTCTTTCGAGTAGGCCTCAATGAAAGCGCCGTAATCGCCATTGGGGACAAAGCAAATTTCCTGGCTATCGGGCTTCTCCGCCACCGGCAAGCCCAGCCCAACAGCCAGTTCGCGCACCTGCGGCTTCAACATCGCGCCGAGCGGAAACAGGGTCCGCGCCAGTTGCGATTGGGTCAGACCGAAGAGGAAGTAGGTCTGGTCCTTCGTGGTGTCGGCGCTGCGAAGCATCTGCCAGCGAGCGGACGGCTCGTCGTAGCGAATACGGGCGTAGTGGCCCGTCGCGATCTTCGCCGCGCCCACGCCATCGGCCATCTCCAAAAACTGGTCGAACTTGATGAAGTTGTTGCAGAGCGTACACGGAATGGGCGTGCGTCCGGCCAGGTACTCATCGACGAACGGCTTCACGACATGCTGCTCGAAACTGTCCTCGAAGTTAACGACGTAATAAGGAATGCCGACGAAGTTAGCGACGGCGCGGGCGTCGTAGACGTCGTCGAGCGAGCAGCAGCGGCCCGTGGCCTTGTCGGTCGCGAGTTCCGGCAAGCGCCGCTGGTTCCAAAGCTGCATGGTTAAGCCGACGCAGTCGTAGCCCTGTTGGTGCAGCAAGCCCGCGACGACCGACGAGTCGACGCCGCCCGACATGGCTATTGCAATCGTGTGGTTAGACATAGGCGGGTGACAACTTTCGCAGGCGCGCCACCACGGGCTCGAGCGCATTCACCAGCGCCGAAACTTGCGCTTCAGTGTTGGCCCGGCCCAGCGAAAAGCGCAAGCAGGAACGCGCATCCTCGCGCGAGAGCCCGATCGCCGTCAGTACATGCGACGGCTCCACGGCCCCGCTGGAACACGCCGCGCCACTCGACACCGCAAAGCCCTTTAAGTCCAACCCAATTACCAACGGTTCGCCCTCAATTCCTTCAAATAGAATGTTCGTCGTGTTCGCGACGCGCGGGGCACCGGCGCCATTGACTCGTGTCCGGGGAATACGCTCCAGGATCATGCGCTCCAACTGATCGCGCAAGGCGGGGTTGGGCAACGGCAACTCCGCGCACGCCGCGCCGAAAGCGACGATGCCGGCCACGTTCTCGGTTCCCGGGCGACGATCCCGCTCATGGTGGCCGCCGAAGGTCACCTTATTCACGGGCACCCGGGCAATCAACGCGCCCACGCCTTGTCCGCCATAAACCTTGTGGGCGCTAACGGTCACTAAGTCCGCCATCGGCA
The DNA here is from genome assembly GCA_031367405.1 of Bryobacteraceae bacterium. GTDB lineage: Bacteria > Acidobacteriota > Terriglobia > Bryobacterales > Bryobacteraceae > JALHNI01. Next base: position 5,344 of record JANLPT010000156.1, on the reverse strand, counting down.
CAGGGATCTTGCCCAAGGCCTGCACCGCGTCTGTATGCAACGGCACGCCATGCTCGCGCGCGATGGCGAGGATCTCGGCGAGCGGTTGGATGGTGCCCAGTTCGTTGTTCACCGCCATCACCGAGATGAGCGCCGTATCCGGGCGGATCGCCCGCCGGATCTCATCGGGGTCCACGAGCCCCTGGCCGTCGACTGGAACCACCGTGGCATCCAACTCCTGCGCCGGCGCGAGAACCGCAGGATGCTCGACGGCGGTGGTGATGACGTGCCGCCTCTCATTACGCACACTCCCAAACAGAGCCAAATTATTGGCCTCCGTACCGCCGCCCGTAAAGACCACCTGGTCGGCCTTGCACCCCACCGCCGCCGCCACCTGACGGCGCGCGCATTCGAGACGCTGCTTGGCCTCCTGCCCAAAATGGTGAATGGACGAAGCGTTGCCGGGCGCGGAACGCAGACACTCCGTCATAGCCGCCAAGGCAGCTTCCGAAATGGGCGTCGTCGCGTTATGGTCAAAGTAGGATCGAATACCTTCCAGTTTCCCATGCCCCAGCCCATGCCCCAGCCCATCGTCACGCTCACCACCGATTTCGGACACCACGATCACTTCGTCGCCACCATGAAGGGGACCATCCTCAGCCTCTGCCCCAGCGCCCAAATCATCGACGTCACCCACGACATCACGCCATTCGAAATCTCCGAAGGCGCCTTCACTCTGATGGAAGCCTGGCGCGCTTTCCCCAAGAAGACCATCCACGTCGGCGTGGTCGACCCCGGCGTTGGCACCTCGCGACGGCCCATCCTGGTCGAAGCCGGCGGCCACTACTTCGTCGGACCCGACAACGGCCTGTTCGCCATGATCTACGGCCCGATAAATGATCGCAACGAGCCTGTCCGCGTCCGACACTTGGCTAAGGAGCAGTACTTCCGCCAGCCCGTCAGCCGCACTTTTCACGGCCGCGACATCTTCGCGCCGGTGGCCGCTCATCTGGCGAACGGCATCACGCCCGCCAAGTTCGGCCCCCGCATTGAGGACTATCTGAAGCTGCACAACTTCTGGCCCACCCGCACCTCCAAGCGCACCTACACCGGCCAAGTGCTCAAGATTGACCGCTTCGGCAACCTGATCTCGAACTTCTCGGAGACCGAATACGGCGAGATCAAGACGCGCCCCTTCGCCCTCTCCATCGGCACGGAAAAGATCCAGCGGCTGGCGCTGAACTACGCCGAGGTCGCGTTCGGCGAACCGGTAGCGATCATCGGCAGTTCGGGCTTTGTGGAGGTCTGCGTCAATCAGGGCAATGCGGCCAAGCAACTAGGCTGCGGTGTCGGCGCGCCAATCGAGTTGTGGCTGTGGTAGCGTCGTAACGATGAGTGTCGACCGCCGCCAAATCATAGCTGCCTTGTTAGGCCTCGCTGCCCTGCCCGAACGTGGCTTCTCGCAAGAAGCCATCCCCCTCTCGGCCGCCGACGCGGTCGCCGAAGGCTGGAGCAAGTTCTTCACGCCCGCCGAGATGAAGACTTTTCAGGCACTCGCCCTAGCCATCGTCCCCGCCTACGAAGGCCGTCCGGGAGCCATTGAGGCCCAAGCCCCCGAGTTTCTCGATTTCTTATTGAGCCGCTCCGGCATCGAAGCCCAGAGTCTCTACCGCCAAGGCCTAGCGCGCTACGCCGCTAAGCCCGACCTATCGCCCCTCAACAAGCCCTGGACCCTTGGCAACGCCCCCGGCGGTTCTGCGCATCCTGAGGACTTACTCGACCCCTACGAGCGCTTTCTGCGCGCGGCCAAGCAAGCGCTTTATCAAGCCACGGTCAATTCGCGGCAATGGGCCGAGTCCAATCGAGGACGCGGGTCCAGCAACCTTTATTGGCTGCCCGTGGCGACGCGGTAATTTGAGCGAGCCCAATCATGCTTTGCGCGGAATTTCAATTTCCAAATAACAACCTGGAGTTGCGGCGTTGACGGCGGCGGCGATCCGCTCCAGATGGAGCCTGACGTCAAGCCATTGCTGATTGCCCAGCACAAGGACGGCAATGCGACGCCTGGATAGATTTTGTTGGTAGCGCAGGTTCTTGTCCGAAGTCAGAAGCAACTCGTAACCAGCGTCCTCGGCCTGCTGTAACAACTCGCCATTCTTGAGTTCGTGCCAGCCGATCTGACGGGCAAAAGCCACCTGATGCCCAACCAGGCTGCGGGCGATGGGATTCGGCGTACCGTTATCACAAAGGATCTTCATCCGAAGGCAGGAGCTTTTTCCAGGCTCTGGGTTGCAAAATGGAGCACAGCTTTCACTTCCTGTTCGGTGACATCGAACACGGCGGTGATCTCTTTGACGGAAAGTCCGGCTTCCAGATTCTCGAAAATCGTTTGGACCGGCATGCGAGTGCCTTTGAGAACCCACGCGCCGCTCACCTTACCGGGAATGCTTTCGACCGCAGGGCATTGGGACCAGTCAAGTTGTGGCATGGTGAACCTCCCTTTCATGGTAGCGCCAATACGCCACCTGCTGCCGGTGGCAAGTCGCTAACCATTGGAGAGGCTTCAGGCCTCCGGCCTAAGCGGGGCTCCGGCTAGATGCTGCTCGTGCCGCATGTATTAGCCGTTGAGGAGGCCGCTCTGGTTGCGTGCTTCGATGAGGAGTTGCACCTCGCCAATTCGGCCTTGATACGGCGGTCGCCGACGCCATGCGTTGGGCATTGAGGGATGGGTGACGGCAACGCAGATCGCGTCCTTGTTCCCAAGGCTAACAGCGGCCATCGGCAGATCATCCAAAGCGCTAATGTTGTAGCCTCGCCATTGGCCGAGCTGCTCCGGCCAGATCGAGCCGAGGAATGCCGCCGGGCCGGTCCCAAGCGCGATAATCATCCGAGGCCTAATCTCGGCTAAGGTGATGGCGAAGAAACGAACACATGCGCGCATCAAACCGGGATCGCCGAGCCAATCGGCAATTGGCCCAAGATTGCTGTCACCATGATGTAGGAAGGGCCAAGCATTAGTAAAAAAACACTCTTCGAGGTCAATTCCGGAGCCCACGAGAATTTTTCTCAATGGCCGCCACGTACGGTTTGGCCGCTCGTCGAGCACCACCAACTCACCCTTTTCATTGACGAAGTCTCCAAGAGATCCGAAGTTGGATCCGAGAACGAGGACACCCCTAACCGGCAATTGGATAGCGTGAACACCCTGCCACAGTCCGTTCCCTCCAGGAAAGAAAGCATGGGTCATTACTGGAAGCCCAGTAAAGGATGCGAGGCGTCGGTCCGAAATCTCTAATTGACTGAGTGCATCGCGAAGTCGGTCTATCACTTCAGCCGCTTCAGCGACGCCACTCTCGCCACGACCCTTCATATTTCGGCTTCCCCGAACCGGCTAAGCATCGGCGGAAAGCCTGGAAAGACCACGACGCTTTATCTCATCCATAAGCTGAGTCGTTTCCTGTTGGGTCGTAACGGTACGGCCTTCGCCTCGCGCAAGAGATGCTTCAACCTGATCGACTGCGGATAGGATTTCAGCGCGCCTGCGCTCCTGCCGTTCCCAGAGGGACAAGGCCTCTCGCAGAGCGTCCTCCTCACGACGGTAGCGGCCACTCGCGACGGCTTGCCGGGCAAATGCTTTCTGGTCATCAGTGAGTTGCACTTCCATGTCAACGATCCTCTCTATCCACATTATCGAATATAGCCCAACGCGTCTTCAAGGGTCACCGAGTGGCCGTCCGGAGCGCTTTCAGTATTGCGTCATCTCCCCGCCACCGCTCAGCTCAGTCCGCGGGGATAGTATGGGTTGATGGTGCTCTCTGCGCAGGAAGAACTATTGATCAGTGTGATCCGTGCGCTCCCGCCGGACGAAGCGGGCAAGATGCTCAATTGGGCACGCCAATTGGCTGACCTCGCCGACGGGCGGGCGATCCAATGGTCTGACTCAGGGGCAGACGAGGATCTCGCTGACGCGACAGGGGCGGCATTGCAGCGTTTCGAGGATCAGGAAGAGCAAGGCGGTGAAGTGGGCCAGCGCTTCTAAAGATGAAGTGAGGTTGGCCAGCGCCGGCCCTTACTCCTAGCGGGTAAACTGGAAGCGGGCCCATGGACAAGATCATTCGTAAGTACACCAGCCACAAAGAAATGAAAGCGGACGAATACCGTTACTGGCAAAGCCGCCCGGTCCACGAGCGAATGACTGCGGTTTCTGAACTCGCCACCGCCGCTTACACGTTGAAAGGCAGCATCCTCGATGTACCAAGACTTCAAGGACCTGTTGTCCGCATTCCACGCCCAAAGCGTTAAGTATCTGATCGTCGGCGGCTACGCGGTGTCGTTTCACGGGCAACCCCGCGCGACCAAAGACATCGACCTATTCATCCAAGCCGATCCCGCCAATGCGAGCGCAACCTACGCTGCGCTCGCCTCATTCGGCGCGCCGTTAGATGGAGTCACGGTGGAAGACCTGGGCGACCCACTCCAATTCATTCGTTTCGGGCGAGAGCCAGTAGCGGTTGACATTCTGCCCGGTATCGTTGGCGTTGACTTCGATGAGGCCTGGGAACGGCGCGTAGAGGGCGTCATCGACCCAGTCAGCGGCCTCAAAGCCTTTTTCATTTCAAAGGATGATCTGATCGCATCCAAGCTTGCTGCGGGCCGGATACGCGATCTAGCCGATGTGGAAGATCTCCGTGACGCGACTGAAAGCACGAGGGCAACCACTCCTGATCGTCCCGACTCTACTGATGCATAGCGCGTTTCAGCATCTCCTCCAAACCTGAATTATCCCCGCGCTGAAAGCTCAAATGGGCGGCGGCGTATACCTGCGCCTGCGTCAATTGGGACCAATCCAGGCCATAGCCGTTCCTCGCCGCTAGCTGCCGGATGAACTCCCGTTGCGTCCGCCCATTGCCTTCGCGAAAAGGATGAATGGCGTTGAGTTCGCCCATGAAATGGGCGGCTGGCTTCACGAACTTCTCATGGCTCAGATTGGCGAGATAGCCTTCGCGGGCAAGCTCACTCGAGAGTTTCTGGACGCTGGCCATGATGTGCTGCGGGAAAGCGAAGGGCATCTGTCCGGACCGCGCAATGTTCACCGTCCGGAACGCGCCGGCCCAGTCGAATAAGTCCTGAAAAATATGGCGATGGATGGATTGCAAATGCGCCTTGTCAAAGTTCCCAATCTTCGGATCGCTTGGCAATTCGGCGATTCGCCGGGTGGTGGCAATGGCTTCCGCCACCGCGAGACGCTCGGGATCCCGAATGTCTCTCAGATTTCGCAGAACGTTAGTGCCCGGGTAAACGTACGGGTCCATACTCGCGATCAAGCAGTTGGTCGATCGAGCGGCCCATTTCGCCGGAGGTCAAC
>JANLPT010000145.1:0-8541 GCA_031367405.1 Bryobacteraceae bacterium | reverse complement strand
GGCAGCTTCTTGCAACATTGCGCCGCGGCCGGGCCGTTGCTGCGTTGCGTGGATCGGCCGGGCTTGGCCAACGATGTCGATTTGCCGGAGGATTTACCGGCGCGGTGGCTGGGGTTCCCGTAACATTTTCCCCAAAAGTAGCGGGGAGTGTCCCAAACTTGGGGGTCACGCGGCCAGCGGTTGAGCCGTGGTTGCGGCGGCGATGGAATTGAAATGGTGGGCTCGAACAGTGATGACAGCGTGCGCACCCGTGGCGGACCAGCGCATCTGTTGGAGCTTGTTCATGCGCTGGTTGACCAGCGTGTTTGCCAGACCTTCGGTCGTTGCTGTTCCGATCGATTGTCCCTGACGATGGCGCAGACCGTAATTCACCAGGTGTGCGCTTTGCCCATCGATGTAGTCGCTGAGTTTTCCCATCGCGGTGCGCAGTCGTTTGGCCGCTAACGCCGTGGTGGCCCGTGTCCGGTCGATGGAGAACGGCTCAAGCAATTTGAAGACCCGTGTCATCGCCTGGCGCGCGCCAAAAATGTTGCCGTGCCAGAGCCTCCAGTGCAGACTGTCCAGGGCCTTCGCGATGAGCGGCCGCGCGCGTCGCTCGGCGTTGGTGAGGCAGCCGAGACCTTTGGCGGTCGTCTTGGCCATCTGAATGCGGCGCGAGAGGTGCTGCCAGTCGAGAATGGGAGCCTCGGTAACGCCGGCCTGTTTCAGATACCCCCGCAACATCTTATCTCCATCCGTAAATGTCGTGACACCTGTCGTGTCGACCTGTCCAAGGCGGCGGAAGGACGTCTTGATCAGCTCATGCGGCCGATCGATCGCTGAAATCACAGCGCCAACTTTGAGCACCTGACCGTTGTCGTTCGATCCAACGCCGATCAACACCTCATGGTGACGCGGACCCTCAGCCTGGTTGCTTCTGATAAAGGTCGTATCGATGCCGAGATCGATTGAGGTTGCTGCCCGCCGTGCGGGTGCGTCGCATTGATCCAAATCCCCTTCGAGCCGTGTTGCCCTGCGCAACAACTGGCAACGGGTGGTGCTTCTGGCGCGCCCGACAGCAAACGGGAAGAGATCACTGACAAGGCGCTCAACCATTCGATAACTCATGAAGGCGCCAAGGCGACTGCGCAGTTGATCATATTCGGTGCCGGACCGCGCCGAACTCCGGAACAGGCACGGTGGCGCAAGTCGCGATCCATGCCGCTCAAGCCTGGGGATCCGAATAACCAACGTTCCAAACAGGGTCTGGACCGAGCGCGATCGATAATCCTTGAGCGACAGCGTCGGATCGACCTGCCGCATCAGTCCCGCCTTGGATTTGAGCGCGCGTTCCTGGATGATCACAATCGCGTGCTGCAAATCACATAGAACCCGCTGGGAAGTGATGAGAGGGAAACCCACGCCGTCGAGATCTACCGGTGCGGCGATCTCGCCAAGCTCGCAGACCGTGAGCCGCTCCGGCGGTCCGCAATCGTCTGATCCAACCAGCTCAAGCCTCCAGCCCATAAAAACTCTCCTGCAAAAAACAGGAGGTAGGCATTTTGCGCCTCAACTTCCGCATGACCCCCAAGTTTGGGACACTCCCCGATCGGCCTCGGATCGCCGCAGCCCGCCCTTGATCAGCGCTGTCTTCAACTTCAACCGGAACATCTCGAAAGGCACTGCCGCGCCGATCGCCACCAGCGGGTCGCCACGCGCGTCCAGCCCTTCGTACCGGTGCTCCAAATCTGCCGCCACACCCGAGATATTTATTCTTCGAAATCTGAGAACTAGTGTCGAGATCAACTTGACTACCTGCTAGCGCACCTCCATCCATGGCGATGAACCGGCGCGTGCTCTATCAGCTTTTGTTGCGCCGAAGCCACGTAGGCATTCCATGAACTTAGGGTCAAACATAGGCCCGTTCTGCTTGGTGCAGACATTCGGGTGAGGGCTTGCAGACCCGGCGATGTCCCAGTCCGGACGGTCATACCCGTCGGCAGTAATGACATAATACTTGCCCATTGGCTGTTCCAGCCTGATCGCGGCTAGTGCGGAAACTTCGGACTGGTTGACCATGATCGCATAAGCGCGCTGGCCAAGAGTCAGCGCGTCTTCGGGCGACCCGTCCGGTTTGTGGTCAGGCAGCGCAATGGTCGGCCCGTTACGGACCGCATAGATCGGCATGGGCGGAGGCAGCGAACTTGGCAGCTTCGATGTGTCGAGCACCACTCGGCGCGTCGCTGGTGGCAGATAGATTTGAGCCTGCCAAAGGATCTTGGGCGAAAAGATCCCTGCCGCGAATGTACCGAACACGGATTCGCGCGCTCCACCATCGATGTATGTTGAGTATCCCCCAACCGGATCGCCCACCATGACTTGCTGATAGAACACCGGCATCGCCGCAGACGCCAGCACCGCGCCGGCAAGGCATTGTTGCGCGTTGCGCCTGCCTTCGCTTCCGTCCTTGAGAGCGAGTTGGGCGAGCACGTTGAGCGAGACATATTTAAAATCGCCGCTGGCCTGATCAACCATTCCTACAAACACAGCAGGGCCCTTACCGTTCGCGAGGGCCTCGATCATTGGGCACGCCTTTTCAGGGCCCTGGGGACATAGCGCGTGCTCGATCCGCCGGCGCAAGGGGCCAAGATCCGCCATCGCGCCGTGCAACACAACGCCGGCAATGCCCCTTCGTTGGACAATTTCGCGCTCGTCGGCGATGGTGTATTCACGCAGCATCCCGGCAAGCGCGGCGGCGCGTTCGACCTCAATATTGCTTTGTCCGACGAACAGCGCTTGCATCGCCCCGGTGCTGACCCCGGTCACAACGCGAAACCGCGGGAGGAACTGGGGCTTGTTCTGCTGAACCCGCGCCAGGAAGCCCGCGCCGAACGCACCCCACTGGCCGCCTCCCGAAAGCAGCAGCATCGATTCCTCCACTGGGGAATGCAGTTTCGCCTGGGCAGCCTTTGCGACGATTGCGTCGGAGCTACTTAGCTGCGCCTTCGCGGCACTGAGGTTCAGGTCCGAAATAAACGAAGCCAGCAGCGATTCCGGCCAAGAGTGGTTACGTACCGCTTGTTTTGCATGCTCGATCAGCATTTCATCGGTGAAGCCAATTGGCGGGACTGGCTGGCCGACATCGGCCTGGATGTCCTGCACCACCGGCGACTTTGGCAGCGACGTCAGGCGCTCGGCAAAGCCCGGGCAGTCGATCTTGAGCGGCTTACCCGCGCAAGCCGACGTGCATAGGGCCAGAGCTGACAGAATAATCGTGCGATATGTCATAACAATCCGCATTGCTCCGACAGAAGTGACCCGGCAGTCATCGTTTGAATCCTGCGTCATGGCAATTGATCACGTGAGCACGAACCGTCCGGATTCCGTGAAAAATGCTTGGCGCCTTAAATCGCGATTGCGTCGTCTGCCCAATTGCGGAGATGATTGGGCCAGCGCCAAAACGCAACGAAGCCGAACATGTCCACGACTCCTCCCAACAATTGGGAAAACTACCACCGCAACATCGCGCTGCACGTCGACAAGATCATCAACTATCAGGCTGATGGCCCGATGCGGGTCGGTGAGTCGGTTGAAAAACTCCAGCGGGTGATCGGGCACGCGATCGACCAAGGTGCCGGCATGGGCGTCATCGGTTCGGGGTGGAGCTTGTCGCGGCTTGTGGGAATGGAGCGGCTGCAACTCCTCACAGATCAACTCAATGCCATGACCCCGCTGCGCGCGCGGGACCTCGACGAAGCCAGCGAGCTTGATCATCGTGATTGCCTCTTCGTGGGCGGGGGTACCAAAGCGTTCGATCTGGCCAGCTTTGCCGAAGCATGGCTCGATCGCTCGATCTGGACTTGCGGGTCCTACCTTGGCCCTTCGGTCGCCGGATCGCTGGCAACTTCAGTCAACGGATCGCGCTTGGGGTATGGCGGATTCCAGAACCAGGTGCGCGGGATAAACTTCATTGCGGGTAAGGACCGTTCGGTCTGGGTCGAACCGCAATCGAGCCCGGTCCTTGCGGACGAGGCGATTGATCAGTTTGCCAACCACGTCATCCGCGACGATGCGGTGTTCGCAGGATGCCTGGTTCATCTGGGCGGAATGGGCATCGTCAACTCGGTGGTGCTGGAACTGGCCCCCAAGCACAATTTCGCGGTCCTGCGCAAAGCTCACCCGATCTGCGAGGCTTGGATGCAGGCGGTGCGGGAAGGCAATTTCCGTGCGATCGCCAGGATGCTCGGTTACGACGAGGAACCAGCCTACTACGAAGTTCAGGTTGATCCGTTCAATTTGTTTGTTAGCCCGGCCCTGCATACGCTGTTTTTCCGGACGAAGACTCCGGCACCGGCAGCGGCGAGCATCGCGCTGTTGCGGCCGTTCGATGGTATCAGGCAATATGCCGCCGCATTTGGCAAGGAGCGAATCGACGGAACGGCTGTCCCCGACCTGTTTGCTTATTATGCTGCGCAGTATTTCAAGGAGACAGTGGGACCAGCGCCCATCGGTGCCGCGCCATGGGGCGCGCTCCACGCCGCGCCACCCCACGAAGAATTGCGCGGAGTGGTCTATACATCAGCGTTCGCGGTTGAGCGGACGACGATCGATCAGGTCCTGGGCCGCTGTTCCGAGGCGGTAAGCGAAAGTGCGAAAGGCAAGGAACATCACTTGCTCTACACTTTGCGCTTCGTCAGCTCGGCTAAGGGCGCGATGGCGTTCACACGGTTTGACGAGTCGGTGGTGATCGACATGGAAGGCCTCGCCCCGTCGATCTACAACTCAAAAGAGCAGGCGCTGGCGACGGTCTCTGCGTTGCAACAGGAACCGACTATCAATTACTGTCAGCACTGGGCCAAGTTGCAAGCGCCCGATGCCGCTCAGGTCGAACGTGAGTTCGGTCCATCATCCGATCCCGACTCGCTTGTCAGTCTTTGGCGCAAAGCGCGCAATCGGATCGTTTCGTGCGAAGCCCAAGCCGTGCTTTGGAACCATGCGCTGTGCGACTGGGGCTTGATCACCGAACTTTGACTCCGATTAGTTTCACGGATTCGCCAGCGCCCCTTCGATGCCTGCGAACAACAGTTCGCGATGTTGCGGATTCTGCACGATGCCAAGGACCTGTTCGAGCCCGCCGTTATCGCGCAAATGCTGTGCGGTGCGGCGCGACAGATCGGTGTGGTCGCTGAACCGCGCCGCGACGGTCAGCGCAGCCAGGGTCATCGGGTCGTTCGGAATGCTGGCATACGCTTCGTACAACACACTGTATGCTTGGGCGATATCGCCCTCCATCAACAGCGCTACACCGATCCCAGTGATGGTGTTGGCACGTACGCCGGCTTCGGGATTCACCCGTAGCGACAGTTCGAACCTTTCGCGCGCGCGCGCCGCGTTGCCACGTGCGATATCGACCCAGCCGCCCCAGAACAGCGTGGGCTGGTGCGCGGGCAGCCTGGCCAGGGCTTGTCCGATCAGGCGGTCCGCCACATCGATGTCGCCACGCACCAGGACCAGCGTGCCCGCCGCATAGCCGAGTACGGTGGGATCGGTTCCGCCCAGCCGCAAGGCGTTTTGGTAATGCGCTACCGCCTTGCGGCGGCTGGTTTCCTTGTCATCGGTCCATCCCACCCCAAACAGCGAAGCGTGGCAAAAGGCGGCCATCGATGCCGCCCAGGCGCTCGCCGGATCGATCTCGAGCAATTGTTCGAGAAGCAGCACGGCCTCGCTCAAGGCTTCGCGATTCCAGTGCCGGAACAACGCGTTCGCCTTCCAGTAGAGTTGGTAGGTATCGCCCACCAGCCCCGACTTCGCCAACGAGATTTCCAGCTCAGCACCGTCGATCCGTGAATGGATGCGCGGCGCCATTTCGCGGGCGATCTGCACTTGCAGATCGAACACGGTATCCACCGTCCCGTGATAAACGTGTGACCACACCTGGTGACCATCGCCGCCATCGATCAGCACCAACGCAATCCGCAACTGGCCATCGTGCTGGCGGACCGCACCGTCGATCAGATAGCGCACGCCAAGCTGCGCGGCGATCTCCATCGGCGTCAAGCGCTCGCACAGGACCGCGGTCGAGCGGCTGGAGGCGACGAAAAGCGTGCGCAATTGCGCAAGCGCCATCTCGATCTCTTCTGCAATCCCGATGCCGACCAAGCTGTTTTCAAACTCGAAACCGCGCTGGCGAAGCGGCAGGATCGCAACCGATGGCTTGAGCGGCAACCGCTTGGGCGCCGATGACAGGAGATCGTCGGTCGAAGGGAGCGGCGCGCCGAGCACTTGTTCCGCGGTCGGCGAGGGCTTTGCTTCGGGCAGCGTGTAGGCCTGCACTTCGCGGCACCACTGGCGCCGATCGAACAGCCAGCTTTCGAATTCGTCGCTGTCGGGCAGGTCGATACCCTCGAGGAACTCCCCGGGCGCGACGGGCTTCGGCCCACGCACCCCCTCCGCCAGCGACTGTATGTCGACATCGATCCAATCGAGTGCCAGCGCCAGCCGCGAACTCTCGCGCCGCAGCAAATGCCCGGCGCCGTGCAGATCGAGCAGCTTGCCCAGGTTCGACAATTCGCGCCGCAGGCTGCCTTGCGCTTGCGCGGGGCCTCGTGAACCCCACAATATCCCCTGCAACCAGATCCGCGTGCGCTCGCCATTCGCCGCGGTGGCGATCAGCGCAAGCAACGCGATCGACTTCTTGCTGGGAATGTCGATTCGCGCTCCGTCCGGCAAAAACAGGCCGAAAGGTCCGATCAAACGCAAATAAGAACGGCCAGATTGCGCGATGGTTGGATCCCCCCTTTCACCCCGCAACACTTTTGGCAATCGCGCGCAATTGCGCAAGACAATTTCAGTTGCGCATGTTTTTCCGCGAGTCGGTGACGAAACACGCGCCAGCGCCAGTTTGGCTCGCGGCAATGACCCCGCACAGTTTGCACTTTTCATGATTTTTTCATGCTCCAAGGACGCCGCCCTCACGATTGCTGAGCGGCGTGCGGCGTCAAACCAACGTCGTTGTCGACCGCAGTATTGGGCCGCTCGCGCAACGATCGGAGATTGGGCAGATCATGAAAAAGCTGAGCGATTGCTGTACCGGCCTGGCCTTGCTTGCGCTTGTCGCCGCCCCGGTTCCCGCGCTGGCGGGCAACAAGGGCGGAACGCAAGCGACCGAGCTCGATCCATCGGGACGCGGGGCGATCTCTGGCATCGGCATCGAATCGCGCGACATCGACGCGATGGCCGATCAGGTCGTGCGCGAGCTGATGTCGCGCGCGGACTTGGTCAAGGCCGCCGAACCGCCCAGGATCGTGGTCGATAGCGAAGCCTTTCGCAACGACAGCACCCAGCGGATCGATCGGAACATGATCACCGATGCGCTGCGCGCGAGCTTTAACCGCGCCGCCGCCGGCCGGATCCGCTTCGTCAGCCGGGAATCGATGGCGCTGGTGATGCGCGAGCGCGAGCTCAAGCGATCGGGAACCGCCGATGTCGGAACGCGTGGGCTGACCCGGGCAATTGCCGGCCTCGACTTCCAGATGATCGGCAAGATGACCTCGCTAGACACGCGCGACGGCAAGTCCGGGCTGACCCAACGTCGCACCCAGATCGTGTTCGAGCTGGTCGATCTCGAAACCGGGGAGGTGCCCTGGACCAGCCAGTCCTACGTCATCCTGCGCGCGTCGGGCGATGACATTGTCTATCGATAAATCGCATATCCGGAGGAAATAGTCATGCAAATCAATGTTATGAGTTCAATACTTGCGCTGGTTGCGGCCAGCGTCGCATTCGCGCCGCAGACCGGTGCGACGGCTCTCGCGCTGTCGAGCGGTGCCGGCACGGCGGCTGAATTGGCATCGTCCGCGCCCGCCTCCGATCCCAAACAGCTGAAGCAGGCAGAAGCCGAAGCCCGCAAGCTGCAGCGCGAACACGAGGCTGCCGAGCGCAAAAGGCTGGCTGACCTGCACCGGCTTTACGGGGAAGGGCCTTACCCCGACGAGATCGCCGCTTATCTGACGGGCAAGCCGGAGGTGTTGCAGCCGCTCTACAAGGCCTTGTTCACTGGCGGCGAACGCAATGCCGTGCTCAATTTCGAGCGACTGGGCCTTGCGGCGATGGACCAGGGTTCGTGGCAGGACGCCGAATTCGCATTCGACGGAGGACTCGCGCGCATCGAAGCCGTCTATGCGCACAACAAGCAGGCTGAAGCCGCGCGATCGTTGTTCCACAACGAGGCGAACAAGGACTTCAAGGGCGAACCTTACGAACGCGCCATGGCCTATTACTACCGTGGCTTGCTGTATCTGCGCAGCGGTGATTTCGACAACGCCCGCGCTTCGTTCAAATCGGCCGAATATCAGAGCACGGTTACCGAAGCCGAGACTTTCCAGAACCAGTTCGCGGTGATGGATTGGCTCGTCGGATGGACTTATACCAATCGTCTAATGCCCTGACACGTTTGCCCAATTTCGTGTTGCGATTGAGGTGATGGTTTCTGGCTTGCTGACGAGTTTGTTCCAAGCGGCGCAGCAAGCATCGACGATGGCGTCGATGTTGTCCCAAATCTTG
>JANLPT010000144.1:0-21078 GCA_031367405.1 Bryobacteraceae bacterium | reverse complement strand
CCATCCCCGACGCCGAAATCCCTATCGAGACAACCGTCCAAGCCCCTGTCGAAGCAATTATCGAAACTCCAGAACCCGAAGAACCTACCCTAACTCCCGAACAGGCCCGCCTAAAATACATGCAATCCGAAATTCAGCGCTTCGAAGACTACCAAGCCCGCATGGTCCGCGCCTCGTTTCCCCAAACCCAACCCGAGTAAGCGGCATTTCAACCCGAACAAAACCCCGCCATGGACCCCTCGCGTCCATGCGCCTTCCGAGTGCGCGGTTCCAGGTCGCAGTCAGCGTCTAAAATAGCGCTTAAGATTTTCTGGGGAGCCCATCCCATTGGGTCTTGAATTGTTCTGGGACTATGCAGCGGGACGCGGGCGGTGACCACGGGTCCTTTGGGCGGGGAGCTACTGCGGCACTGGGCTAGGTCGAGGGGCGTATTAGGGCTAGCCAGGCTAGCATCGCGAGGGCGACGATGGCGGCGTGGGGGATGGCTAGGGCGGTTTCGTTTCCTAGGCGGTGGGCGGGTTGGCGGCCGGTGACGAGAGAACGTAAGATGCTCCAAATGTTCTGGAGCGTGGCGAGCAGGCGGCGCTTCGCAATGACCAGGATGAGGGCCCAGATTCCGCCGATGAGGGCGGTGAGGACGAAGAGTTGGATCCACGATGCGGGACCCAGCCAAGCGCCTAGCGCAGCCATCAGCTTTACGTCGCCGCCGCCGCGGCCACCCGCGAGCCACATCGGCAAATAGATGACGGCACCCAGTAGGGTGCCCCAAACGGCTTCTCGCCAGGTGCCGTTGGCGAGATGCCAGGCGAAGCCGAGGACGAGGGCGGAGATGGTGAGCCAGTTAGGGATGCGGCGCGAACGGAGGTCACCGATGGCGGCGATGATGGCGATGGTGAGCGCGGCCAGATGGGGCGGCATTAGGGGTGGGTCCAATAGAGGAGCAACGCGAAGAGGACGCCCCAACTGATGGCGACGAAGTTCCAATACATGGCGACGATGCTGGCGCGATTGCGTTGGCGGCGGAGGGCTTGTTCTTCCACGTTCGTCCAGCCGCGCACGGTCCACAGAAGGGAGGCTAGGGCGGCGATGCCCCCGATGAGATGCAATCCGTGAAAGCCGGCGAAGACGTAAAAGACATTGCCGCGCTGGAAGCCGGCCAGGGCTTCGAAGGCCCCTTGGCGTTCCAGAATTATGCAGGACCAAAACTGGCTGGCGAGGAAGCTGAGCGCGAGGCCGATGGTGACGATGAGCCAATGGCGGTATTTGGGGAGGAGGGCGCGGCGGATCCACCAGCGGGCTGTGGCCAATGTCCCCGCGCTGGCGGCGATGAGCAGGGTGCTGAGCCACAGTAGCGGCGGCACTTGGATTTGGGTGCCGGCATTGTCCGGCAATACCCAGGCGTAGGAGAAGATGAGGGAGCCAAAGAACATGGTGAGGCTGGCGAGGAAGGCCAACATGCCTAACTGCGGCAGATTGGGCCAGTAACGAAATTTGCCGATTGTTTCGGTGGTCTCCACCTTCCTACTTTAGCGAAATGCGCTGCCGGCTTCGGCTAAGTCGGGCGGAACGTCGCCGCCGCGATGGGCCCAGATGGCGAGGGATACGGCGCGGCGGATCTCGTCGCCGCGGGCGAAGCGACGGGGAATCCGGACGCGCACCCAGGGCCGTTCGAGGAGGAGGTCGCCGCTCAAGGGGGCGAAACGCATGGTGCCGATTTGGCGGTAGGCGAGGCGCTGTTCGCCAAATCTTGTTCGGCAGATGAGGGCGGTACTGGTGAGCTCGATTTGCTGCCCATGAAGGGCGGCACGGCGCGAGTGGACCATGAATCCGACGATGCCGGCGAGGGTACAGAGCGGGTGCCAGGGCGGGTTGCCGTTGAGCCCGGCCAGGAACAGCCCGGCGTAAACGACGGCGGAAAGCGCGTGGAGGGTTCGCCATTTTGGGGACGGCAAATAGACGACGGACACAGGGAAGTATAGGGCGGATGGGGGGATGAGGAAAGGTCCAGGACGCTCAGGACCCGATGAGTCAGCACGGGGTGAGTTACACTCAAGGTTTCCCTACAAACACCATGCGTTGGAGCCAACTTTTCATTCCCACCCTGCGGCAGACGCCTGCCGAAGCCGAAGTCGCCAGCCACCAGTTGCTGTTGCGAGCCGGCTACATTCGCCAGCTTTCGGCTGGTCTCTACAATTATCTGTTTCTGGCTCAACGGAGCCTGAATAAGATCCAAAGGATCATCCGCGAGGAGATGGACGGGATCGGTGGCCAGGAGATGTTTCTGCCGGCGCTGAATCCGAAGGAAGTTTGGGAAGAGAGCGGGCGCTGGACGGGGATGGGCGCGAACATGTTCCGCCTGAAGGATCGCAACGGCCACGAGTTGTGCCTTGGCATGACGCATGAAGAGATCATGACGTCGATTGCGCGCGGCGAAGTGCGCAGTTACCGCCAATTGCCGCAGATTTGGTATCAGATTCAGACGAAGTTCCGCGACGAGCCGCGGCCGAAGTCCGGTTTGCTGCGCGTGCGGCAATTTATTATGAAGGACTCGTATTCCTTCGACATTGACGCAGCGGGCCTCGATGCCGCTTATGACAAGCACTACGAAGCTTACTGCCGCATCTTTAAGCGTTGCGGGCTGGAGTTTGCGGCGGTGGAGGCTGACTCGGGGGCCATGGGCGGATCGCAGTCGAGCGAGTTTATGGTGCGCACGGATGCCGGCGAGGACTTTATCGTTCACTGCGCTTCGACGGGTTATGCGGCGAATTTAGAGAAGGCCGTGTCGCGTCCGCAAGCGCCTTCGGTGGCGGATTCTTTAGAGGATCTGGCTCCGGAGAAATTTCACACGCCGGGCTTTAAGACGATCGACCAAGTGGCGGCATTTACTAAGTTACCTACCACATCGCAGATTAAATCGCTGGTGATGTCGGCGGATGGACAGCCGGTGATGGCGCTATTGCGTGGCGATCACCAATTGAGTGAGACTAAGTTCTCGGCGGCGATTGGCGGCGCAAAAGAGTTGCGTCCCGCGACTGCAGATGAGATGCGTGGATGGTTAGGGGCCGATGCGGGTTCGCTAGGCCCGATCGGCGTGGCGATGCGGGTGATTACTGACTCGGCGCTGGAAGGCCGTAGTAACATGATCTGCGGCGCTAATCAGGACGGCTATCATCTGCTCAATGTGACTCCGGGTAAGGATTTCAAGGCTACTTACGCCGACATCCGGCAAGTGGTGGCCGGCGATACCGACGTGGTTACCGGCGCGCCAATCGACGTCTACAAGGCCGTCGAAATTGGCCATATCTTCAAGTTGGGCTATCGTTATTCGAAAGCCATGGGGCTTAGCGTGCTGGATGCGGAGGGCCAGGAGATCCCGGTCATCATGGGCTCCTACGGTATCGGCGTGGAACGGATTCTGTGTGCCGCCGTGGAGCTTTATCACGACAAAGATGGCATCTCGATGCCGGCTTCGATTGCACCTTTCGATGTCGTGATCGTACCGGTGAATATGGCGGACGATGCGCTGCGAGAGGCCGCAGAAGCGCTTTATCTGGAAGCGAAGAAAGCCGGGCTCGACGTGATTCTGGACGATCGGGCGGAGCGCGCGGGTGTCAAGTTTAAGGACGGCGAGTTAGTCGGCATTCCCTGGCGGATTACGGTGGGCAAGAAGCTGGCAGAGGGCAAAGTGGAAGTCTTTGAGCGGCGAGGGAAAGTCGCGCAAGACGTCGCTATCGCCGATGCGGTGGCCTTTATTAGGGCGGCCATTTAAGGGCTATTGATGGAATGGGACAAGGTCCGCGCTGAATTTCCCGCGCTGGCTAACTGGACTTATCTCAACACGGCTACGTTTGGCCACTTGCCCAGGCGGGCGACCGGCGCAGTTAGCCGGCACTTTGCCCATCGCGATGAGCTTGCCTGCGGTGATTTCTTAAATTGGTTCGACGATGCGGATCGCCTGCGCGCGAAGCTCGGCCAGCTGTTTCATGCCGGCGCGCACGACATTTGTTTCATCCCGGCCACGGCGCATGCTCTTTCCTTGTTGATGAACGGGATTGCTTGGAAGGCGGGCGACCGGATTGTCACGCTGTCGCCGGAGTTTCCGAATAATGTTTACTACCCGGCTTTGTTGGCGGCGCAGGGTGTCGAGTTAGTCGAGAGCCCTTGGCCCTTGTACGATTCAATTGACGAGCGGACAAAGCTGGTCATCGTTAGCGCGATGAATTACTCCACTGGCTTCCGGCCGCCCTTGGCCGAACTGGGTAAGTTTCTGCGCGAACGGGGTGTGCTGTTTTATGTCGATGGCACGCAGGGTGCGGGTGTTTTCGAAATCGACTTACAGGCCATTGACCCCGATGTCTTCGCCGTCCACGGCTATAAATGGATGAATGCGCCGGCCGGCGCGGGCTTCGCCTATGTCGCGCCCCGCGTACGCGAATGGCTGCCGCCGATGGTGGTGGGCTGGCGCAGCGATCGTGGCTGGCGCGAAGTGAACAACCTCAACCATGGCGCGCCGGTATTGTCCGATGACGCCGAAAAATACGAAGGCATCATGCTGCCCAGCACTCTGCTCTATGCCTTTGAGGCGTCCGTCGACCTGATACGGGAACTCGGCATAGGACAGATTGAGGCCCGCGCGCTGAGTCTTTCGCAACTCGTCCGCGATGGCCTCGCCAAGCTCGGCGCGAAATTCGCCGACCCTGGACCCAGCCCCATCGTCGCCGCCCGCTGGCCCCATCGCGAAGCTGTCGCGCTGGCCGCCGCCCTTAAACAACAGCACATTCTTGTTTCAGCGCGTCACGGATACCTGCGCATCTCGACTCATTTCTTCAACCATGAGCAAGACGTTAGCCACTGCCTGACGCAACTAGCTAAGCTGTTATGAAGCTGATCGCCGAGGTTCTGAAACTCTTCGGCCGCGCTTTGTGGAGCGCCCATCTCGATGGTTGTTACGCCATCGCCAAGGGCGCGGCTTACTCCGGGCTACTCTCATTTTTTCCGGTACTGACGACGCTCACGGCGATTCTGGTGCAGGCCAATGCCAAGTCAGTATCGAGTAACTTGGCGCGGTTTTTTTTCGAGGTTGTTCCGCCGGGCTCCGAGGAGTTTGTCCTTTACGTTTTTTCTGAACGGGGCACGCGGCCTTTTTGGCTTTTGGTGGTGGCCACTTTGCTCGCGATCTGGGCCGCTTCGGGGGTGATCGTCAGCCTGATGGATGGCTTCCAAGCCGCTTACCGCGTCCCGAATACACGTAACTTCTGGCGTCAGCGGGCGATCGCGATTGGCCTCGTCTTTATGGTCGCGCTGCCTGCTATCGGCGCTTCCGCCCTGCTATTTTTCGGCGAAACGGTAGAACGCACCGTGCTGACGGGGATGGGCTACGAGGCCGAGGCCATTGGCGGTGGACTCAAGTGGCTCAGTGCGATTACCCGGCTGGTGATTACTTTCGGCACGGTGGTTTTTGTCACCACGATGCTCTACCGCTTCGGCCCCTCTCGTCCACGATCCTTCCGCCGTCTATGGCCGGGTGCCGTAGTTGCTACTTTACTCTGGCTGATGGCCACATTAGCCTTCAGTTGGTACGTACAGAATATTGGGAGTTATAACGTACTCTATGGCAGCATCGGCGCGGTGATTGCGCTGCTGGTTTGGCTTTACTTACTCGCGGGCATCGCGCTGGTGGGCTGCGAATTCAATGCCGAGGGCGAGCGGGATTGCCGGTTGGGGAAGCGGTCGAAGATTTTTAGTTAGATAGTCAGTTAGTGACGGGCCGGGGTGCCCGTCCACTTACTCGAGGATGCAGACTTCCTTCAGGTTGCGGTAGTCTTCGGCGAAGTCGAGGCCGTAGCCGACCACGAACTCGTCGGGAATCTGGAAGCCTACGTAATCCACCTTCACTGGACGCAGCCGGCGCTCCGGCTTGTCGAGGAGGGTGGCGATGCGCAAAATCCGCGGCTGCCGGGCTTCGAGCAGACTTTGCAGATAGGTGAGCGTGATGCCGCTATCGACGATGTCCTCCACAATGATGACGTCGGCACCGGCGATGGAAACGTCCAAATCTTTGAGCACGCGCACTTCGCCCGAACTGCTTTTTCCGCGTCCATAGCTCGAGACGCCCATGAACTCAATCCGCGCCGAGCGCCGGATGGCGCGGGCCAGGTCGGCCATGAAGATGAAGGAGCCCTTCAGAATTCCGATCAGGTAAATGGGCCCGTCGCCGGGAAAATCCTCGTTGATCTGCTGGCCCATCTCCGCCACGCGCTGCTGGATTCTGTCCGATGAAATCAGCACGCGCAGGCTGGCTGGGTCACGCAAAACGGTCGCGGGAGCGGCATTTGACATCAGGGGCCTCAATTCTCAAGTTTCGGGGTTTCCTGTCAGTGTAGTATGATTCAGCCAGGAGACCTTTTACCCTGTCCAACTGGCTCGTTGCGGCCGAAGCCGCCGATTCGAAGAAGGCGATCAACCTGCGGGTTCTCGACCTGCGCGAAGTAACCACCTTTACGGACTACTTCGTTATTTGCTCCGCGTCGAACTCGCGGCAAGTGCAAGCCATCGCCAACGAGATCCAGCAGCAGCTGAATCTTACCGGCGAGCGGCCCACGAATGTCGAGGGTTTGGAGAACGCGGAATGGGTCCTGCTGGATTACGGCGACCTGGTGGTCCACGTTTTTTCGGAAGGCGCACGCGCCTATTATGACCTTGACCGTCTCTGGCGCACGGCCAAGGACGTTACGATTGCCGGCGTCACTTCGGCAGCCCCGGTTGGAGCTTAGCCTGCGTCTAATCGAATAGCGTAATCTGGTCCGGCACCGGCGGCTTGGCCTTCTTTTGTTGGCGCAGCTGACTGCCCCCCACGACGCCTAAAACCACCAGTTCCTTCAAAGCGACGCGCGGAAGAAAGATTTTTTGCGCGTTTCCGCCGGGGTCAGGCGGAACAACTGTAAAACCGAGTGTCTCTAAATCCAACAGGCGATTCGGAAGCAAAGCCTCCATCGTGTCGCCGTCACGCCAGACGAAACGGACCCAAAGGCCTTCTTGTTTGGGCCGGGAGACGAAGGTCCGCTTTTCGAGAACCTTGTCGGCATGGTCCCAATCTCGAACAAAACAAACACATTTAACATCCCCGTAGGGCAGCACCGTCACCGTGCCGCTGGGGCTTAACAGCTCCAAACCCTCGGCTTGCAGATAGGTGCCGGGCTGCACAAAGCCGGTCAGCAACTCCCGGTCGAAGCGGAGGCACGTCACTTTTTTATTCGTTGAGACGGCCAAGCCCGCACCTAAATCCTTTGAAATGTTTCAAACAGTTTCGCGCTTATTGTATCATTGGCTCCAGGTGATGCGGTTTTTCCCCTTTGAGGGGCGGGCCGCTGAGGTTAGCCCCAGCGGGCATCTAATGAAAAAAGCGCCGCGAACGGCTTCAGAGTCTCCCGCGCCACTGCCGGCAATGATCCGGGCTTATCTCGATTTTTGCCGGATCGAGAAGGGCCTTGCTGCGCTTACGGTTGACGCTTATACTCGTGATCTTAAACAGTTTCATCTATGGTGTACGGGGCAGGGAACTGCCGCCGAAGTCCCCAGTGGCGAACACGTTCGCCGCTACCTCGATTCTCTGTACGATTCCGGCCTTGCCGGTCGCTCCATCGGCCGCCACCTCGTGAGCCTCCGCAACTTTTACCGGTTTCTGCTGGCGGAGAATCAAATCACTCACGATCCGACGGCTTTGATTCCGTTGCCTCGCCACGGGATGGGCCTGCCCAAATACTTAAACCGGCAGCAGGTGGAAACGATCACCGCTCCGGTGGCCGCTGCGGCTGACGGAGCCTTCCAACACCAACAGTTACGCGACCAGGCCATGTGCGAATTGCTCTATGCTTCCGGCCTGCGGGTGAGCGAGCTTTGCCGTCTGGAGACCGCCGACTTGAACGCCGAACTGGGCGTCCTGCGGGTGCTGGGGAAAGGCAACAAGCAGCGCATGGTGCCGGTGGGGAAGGAAGCGCTGGCGGCCATTGCCGAATACCTGCGGACGGCGCGGGCGCCATTATTGAAGAGCCGCGTTTCGAAGTATCTGTTTGTCACCTCGCGCGGCGGTCCGCTTACCCGCCAGGGTTTTTGGAAAGCTCTGGGGTTGCGCGGCCGCCGGGCCGGTATCTTTGAGGGGCTCAGCCCGCATGTTCTCCGGCACACCTTCGCCACCCACTTACTCGAGGGTGGCGCCGACCTTCGTAGCGTGCAAACGATGCTCGGCCACGCCGACATCTCCACCACGCAAATCTATACCCATGTCGCGCGATCCCGGCTTCGCCAAGTCGTCGACCAACACCATCCCCGAGCCCAGCGTACCAGCGCCCAGCCCGCCCCTCCGGCCGGCCCGCAATCTGGCCCGGAACCCGCGAAAGGATCCCCATGAGTGACTACATGTTCATGCTCGAGAGCCGTCTGAGCTCTGAGCAAAATTCCGCCTTTAACGCCGTCATGGCCGCCGCCGAGCCGGAATACAGTCTGTTTCTCACCGGTGGCGCCGTGCGCGACTTACTCGGTCATTTTCCTATTCGCGACCTTGACTTCACCCTGGAAGGCACGCCCAATAAGCTGGCCAAGGATCTGGTGAAGCACGCGGGCGCCGTGTTGCTTTCCGAAGATAGTCATCGTAAGAGCGTGGAACTCATGTTTCCGGGTAACGTGACCGTGGAGATTTCCATGTCGAGGTCGGAGCGCTTTCCGAAACCGGGCGCGCGGCCGGTGGTGGCGCCAGGGCTGATCTATGACGACTTGAAACGCCGCGACTTTACCATTAACTCGCTCGCGCTATCGCTCAATCGCGCCTCCCGCGGGCTACTGATTGATCCGAACAACGGGCTGGCGGATCTCGAGCTAAAGCAGTTACGCACGGTGAGTAACTACGCTTTCTATGACGACCCCAGCCGGATCCTGCGGCTCTTTCGCTTTCAGGCGCGCTTCGGCATGACGCTGGATGAACGTACCGCCAATCATTTAACCAATAGCCTCACGGCGGGGATGCCCGCGCAGATTACCGCCGAAACCAAGCATCGCGAGATCCTCGCTATCTCTCGCGAATCGAACGTTGCCGAAATTTTCCGGCTGCTGGAAGAGCGCGGACTTACTTCGCTTTTTGCCCCCTCCCTGACGGGCGCGAAATTCAATGGCCTCGGCTTGGGCAAGCTGGAAAAAGCCAAAGCCCTTATCCCTTTCGGCGTCGACCTGCACACCGACCATCTCGCCATTTTCCTCTCGACGCTAACGGAGAAGTTCTCGCCCAAGGATAAAGCGGCGTTGATTCAGACTTCGCAACTGACGAAGCTCGAAGCCGATAACTGGCAGAAACTCGAAGGCAAAGCGAAAAAGCTGGAAAAGGAATTGATGGGCCCCAAGTTACAACGGGCCTCACGACTCTACTACGCCTTGATTGCCGTGCCGGGTGACCAGACGCTCTACCTGTTACTGCACTCCACGCAGCGCATCGTGCAGGATCGCATCAAGAATTTCCTGCAGAAACATGTGTTAGTGGCGCAAGAGGTAAGTGACGCCGACGTGGTGGCTGCGGGCTTTACGCCGGGCACGCCGAAGTTTGCCAAGGCGAGAATCGATTTGACGTCCAAGCATCTGGACGCGCGGCCGAAGAAAATAGAAGCCGTGCCTGAACCGCCACCCCCACCGGTCCGCGGCCCAGGCAGGCCACCGGGCCGCCCGCCGGGCCGCCCCGCGCAGGTTTAAAGCTACTAACTTCCGCCGATGCGACCCTCGTTTCGTCCTACCTCCCAGGATGAAATGCGGAGACTCATGGCGGGCTTCAGTAACCTGTCTGCGCTGTCCAACGCTGATTTAACATGCCGGCTAATTCTTCCGCCGGCATCCGGAAGCCGAACCGGATGCGCACGGTCTGCTTCATAAAAGCCAATTCCAGGCTGCGTCCCTCGTCCCGTACCATCGAAGTAAGAAACTCGCCGGCTGGTAAGAATTGTTGGCTGAGCAGCGAATGAATCACTAAGCCATCCGATCGTAACTCGTACCAATTGAATAAGTGCCGCAGACCATGAAAATTCATCGCGGCTTGTAGCAATCCGCCGAGTAACAGCAGCGGCGCGATGCTCCACCAAGCCGGACCAGCCGTCCACCCCAAGCAGCCGGCCCAAATCACCGGCGCCGCGACCGCGTAGGCCGCATGCAGCCGTTCCGCAAAACCCGGTTTCAATGCCTGTACCGGACCGGCCACCGGCTGCCGATGAACGGCGAACTCGTATTTTTCCTGGCCCTGATGCGCCCACACGCCGGTTAATATCGCGAATTGCAACTCGCCGAAACGCTGCGTCGCGGCGGGGATCGCCAACCGGAACGCGCCGCTTCTCAAAACGAACGCACCCGTAAGCCGCGAGAAATCCGCGTGCTCAATCGCCCGATAGGGCAACATCTTCCGGCGAAACAGACCTTGCACGGCCACCCCTTCCGGGGTCAGCTCAAAAAATTGGAAGCTCGACGCGATCCGGTGCAGGTGGTAGATGGCCAAGGGTGCCAGAATCAGAAAAAACAGCCGCGCGCCCGTCGAAAGCGCCAGCGACTCGTCCCCGCTCAACACCAGCCCCGCCACCAGCAGCGTCACCATCACCAGGCTGGTTACCGGAAACGCGGGTTTGAAGATGTACTGCATCCGCCCCTGAGTATAGGGCCATTGGGCCAGGCTCGACAAGAACCAAATTCCCGCCGGCCATAGGCGTTTGGGTCTAGTAGTCCTATCTAGCCGGTGAACTTTTCCGCCGATACTCCCTTGTTGCATCGCGGACTCTTTTTCCTGGCCCTTAGCCTCGCCGCCGCTCTTCCTGCGGCTACGGTACAGCAATCCAGCTTCGCCCTGGAGGCGAGCGAGCAGAGCTGCGCGTTGGCGAAGCCCACTTCGATTTTTGAGCCGACGGCCCGTCAAGTTTTCTACCGGCTGATTCTCGCCAGCGTCGCCGCGACTGACCGGTTGACGCTCGATTGGGTGGATCCTAGCGGTACCGTCGCCGTGACAGTGCCTTACGATCAACTCCCGGCGGCCGCCTCCCTTTGCTTTGTCAGCCAACTACCCGTCGCCGGCTTCGCCCCGGCCATGCAACCCGGCGAGTGGCACGTTCGGGTGACGGTGAATGGCGCGGCGCTGCATCAAAACGTCTTCCGCATCAAGGCCGACCCCCAAGCGAGTGGCATGGCCATCCGAGCCGCGAACCTGCGGGAAGTCTCGGCGACGGAGAACGAATTGGTGGTCGACGGGCTCGGCTTTGCGCCGGACTCGGTCGTCAACATCGCCCAATACACGGCTTCCGGCGGCTGGACTTATCTGCACCATCTTTTCCCCGCCACTTACAGCGCCACCCGCATCACCGTGCGCCTGCCCGCCTTATCCGCCGCCGAATACCTCGTGATTCTGCGTAATCCCGATGGCAAATTGAGCCCGCCCGCGCGCTTTGTCATTTCCCGCGGCGGCTACCGCTTGCCCACCCGCGCGGGTGAGCCGTGGATCCTTAGCCAGGGCCCTTACGGTTCGTTTTCGCATTGGGGACGCAGCCTGCACGCCTACGATATCGCGCCTGCCGCCGGCTCTTGCGTGGTCGCCATGCGCGCGGGCATCGTCTCCGCCTATGACCTCGGCTATGGCCAGACGCCGAACCTGCGCATCTTCGGTAACTACATCACGATCGCCCACGATAACGGCGAATATAGCCACTATGCCCATCTGCGCGCGGGCAGCTTCCGCGTCCGCACCGGGCAAGTGGTGGAGCAAGGCCAGGCGCTCGCCACCGTCGGTACCTCCGGCTATTCATTCGGCGCGCACGTGCATGTACACGTCACGCGCGAGCATTGGATCTCCACGAATAGCATTCCGTTCCAATTTGAGGACCTTCCGTCCGCCGCGCGCCCTGGCTTCCGGGGCACCTTCGCTTCGGGAAACGCTTCGCCCTATGGCAGTTGCCAAGGCACGGCCGTGCCGCCCCGCCAACTCAGCAGAACCGTTACGCTACCTGCCGGCACCCTCACTCCTACTTGGACCGGCCAAGTCGCCATGGCTGATTGGTGGACCAAAACCACCACCGTTTCGCGCGGCGCCCGCGCCCTCGACATCAGGGTTACCTGGGACGGTGCCACTTACGATCTTGACCTGCACCTCGTCAGCCCCTCAGGCCGCCACTTCAGCCCCTGGGACGACACCACCGGTTACGCCCCGGAAAATTTGGGCAAAGTCTTCCGCATTCCCAATCCTGAACCCGGCATCTGGCGCGTCTCCGTCCAAGGCACGCGCGGCGCGGGCGAAGCGATTCCCTTCCGCATCTTCCAGGCCGCGCTATAGTTTCGACTTGCTCGCCCGTGTTATCACTAAACAATGCGTTTGATCCTCGCCTTGTGCTTCGCCGCCACCTTGACTACCGGTGCGCCCAAACCTAAAAAGGTCGCCGCCCTGCCCAAACCCACATTGTCGATCGACTACATTATGCGCGGCTCCAACCTTTACGGTTACGAGCCCAAAGAGGTCCGTTGGGCGGGCGACAATCAACGCCTCTACTTCCGCTGGAAGCAATGGAACGATCCGCTGCAGCGTGACTTCGACCTTTACACCGTCAATCTCGACGCCACTAGCCCGCGTAAGCTGACTGATGAGGAGGCTAAGTTCGCCCCGCCCCTCAATCCGGTCCTCACGCGCGATAAAAGCCAAGCCATTTACACGCAGTCCGGTGACCTTTGGCATTACGACTATCAGCGCGATATCGCTCGTCCATTAACCAAGACTACCGACATCGAAAGCAATCCGCGTTGGATTCTCGATGGCAAGCGCCTCGCTTTTACGCGCGCCAACAATCTCTATCTCCTCTCGCTCGAAACCGGCTTCATCGAACAGCTGACTGACATCCGCCCCGGCGTCGCTCCCCCCGCTGACGACAAGAAGGGCACCGATAGTCAGGAGTTCATCAAGAAAGAAGAAGAATCGCTACTGGAAATTGTCCGCCAGCGCGCGGAAAAGAAGAAGGACGATGAAGCCCGTAAGAAACAGGACCAGCCTCGTAAACCTTTCTATCTGGGGCTCAAGTTACAAGTTGCTGGACTCACTCTTTCCGCCGACGAAAAGTATGTCATCGCCTTTATTCGCGAGACGGCCGCCGATGCCAAAACCGCGAGTATTCCGAATTACATCACCAGCAGTGTTTATACCGAACAAATCCCGACCCGCACCAAAGTGGGCGATCAACAGCCGGGCACTAAGCTCGCCGTGATCAACGCCCTCACCGGCGAAGTGAAGTATGTGGATGCCGGCTTGAAAGATAAAGAAAAAGACAAAGACGGCAAGGAGAAAGACCGTGCCGTGCAATGGACCGGCTTGCTCTTCAACGAAACCAACGACCGGGCCGTGGTCCGCGCCCGCGCCGCCGACAACAAGGACGAGTGGCTCTTCGCCTTCGATTGGGATTCCGCCAAGGTAAGGCAATTATTGGCTCTGCATGACGACGCCTGGGTGCTTTGGGGCCGCCAGCAATCGATGGGTTGGATGCGCGGCGGGCAGGATATCTGGTTGGTCGCCGAGATGCCCAGCTACTTACAGCTCTACGCCATACCCCACGCCGGCGGCCCGCCGAAGGCCCTCACCGAAGGCAAATGGGAAGTGATCAGCGCTGAACTGTCGCGTGACCAAAAGACGTTTTATCTGGTGACGAATGAGTCCCATCCCGGCGAGCAGCACCTTTACTCGATGCCGGCCGCCGGTGGCGCGCGCACCCGGCTCACCACCCAGACCGGACAATACGAAGCCACGCATTCGCCGGACGGCCAGTCGACCGCCGTACTTTATTCGGCCATGAATAAGCCTCCCGAGTTATACCAGCTCGCCGCCGGCGGCGCGCTGAAGCAGCTTACCCGATCGCCTTCCCCGGACTTCGCCCAGCATCGGTGGCTTGAAGTTCCCGTCGTTACCTTTCGCGCCCGCGATGGGGTGGATGTTTACGCTCGTATTTACAAACCAGCTATTTCCAATCACGCCGCCGTGGTTTTCGTTCACGGCGCTGGCTACTTACAAAATGCGCATAAGTGGTGGTCAAGTTACTCCCAGAGTTACTTGTTCCACCACTTACTTCTCGAAATGGGCTACACCGTCCTCGACCTCGACTATCGCGGCTCCGCCGGCTACGGCCGCGACTGGCGCACCGGCATCTACCGCCACATGGGCGGCAAGGATTTGGACGACCACGCCGACGGGGCCAAGTGGCTGGTGGAGCAACACGGCATTGACCCCAAGCGCATCGGCCTCTACGGCGGATCTTATGGCGGCTTCATCACCTTGATGGCCATGTTTACGCAGCCGGACGTCTTCGCCGCCGGTGCCGCTCTCCGCCCCGTCACCGATTGGGCCCAATACAACCATCCCTACACCGCGAACATCTTAAACGAGCCGCAGAAAGATCCGGAAGCTTATAAACAAAGCTCCCCGATTTACTTTGCCCAGAATTTGAAAGGCGCTTTGCTGATTTGCCACGGCATGGTCGACGTCAATGTTCATTTCCAGGATAGCGTCCGCCTCACCCAACGCCTCATTGAGCTACGCAAGGAGAATTGGGAATTTGCCGTGTACCCGGTGGAGGATCATGGCTTCATCCAGCCCTCCAGTTGGGCCGATGAGTATAAGCGCATTCTTAAACTGTTTGAGGCAAATCTGAAGCCGCCAGCCAAATGAGAAAGTCGCGGTCGCCGTCTAAAAAGTCATAACGCCGGAACTCGCTGGGCCTCACCCAGGCGATTTTTGCGAAGGCCTGGTTCACTGGTTCCCCGGAAAAATCCGCCACGCGCAGGAACACCAGCAACAGCGGGCGCTTGCCCTCATAGCCAAACTCATAGCGATGAATCTCCTGCACGGCGGAGGCTTCAATCGCTAATTCCTCGCGCAATTCGCGGGTAATCGCCTCTTCCGGAGTCTCGCCCGATTCCACTTTGCCGCCGGGAAACTCCCATTTGAGCGCATGCGATCCGCCCGGGCGGCGCTGCCCAATGAGCACCTGTCCGTCGCGTTCCAGAATCGCCGCCACCACCATCAGCATCTTTCCAGCTTACTGCGTGCCACACTAGAGATGTCCCTCATGCACCCCGCCCTTCTGTTAGAACACTTCGAGAACCCGCGCAACGTCGGCGACTTGCCCGCCCCCGCGCACACCGTGGAGGTGGCCAATCCCATTTGTGGCGACATTCTGCGCCTCAGCGTCACCTGGGATGGCGATGTCGTCAAAGAGGTCCGTTACCGCGCCCGTGGCTGTACGGCTTGCGTCGCCGCCGGCTCGGCGCTCACCGAAATGATGGAAGATCAAACCCGCGCTCAGGTAAAGGCCATCAACCGCGAAGCGATTGACGCTGCCCTCGGCGGCCTCATCCCCGAATCCAAACACGTCGCCGTCCTGTGCCTCGACGCGATCCGCGCCTTGATCCGTTAAACTTTTTCCGGCACCACAAACGGCGCGCGATACTTACGGGTCAACATCTGGTCGGCATCCTTATCGCCGACGAACTTCTCCTTCGCCGGATCGAACTCCAGTTGCCGTCCAAGGCGGTGCGAAATATTGCCCAGATGCGCCAGCGCGCTCGCCATGTGCGCCGTCTCCACCGGCCCATTCTGGTCGGAAGTCTTGCGGCTGCGAATCGCCTTGATCCAGTTGGCGTAATGGTCGCCCCCGGCCTTGTTGCCGCCCACCCGTTCCTTCTTCTGGCCCACGTAAATGTCGTACTGGTCGTAGCCATTCACCACCAGAAAGCCTTCGGAGCCATAGAAGATATTGCCCACGCCCGCCCCGGCTTCATCGTTCGTGTGCCAATGCCGCACCTCGAACTGGATCAACTTCTGCTGCTCTGGATAGTGATAGATCGACGTTTGCACTTCGGGCGTTTCCTTGTCGTCGTCGAAGAGAAACTTGCCGCCCATCGACGTGATCTTCGCCGGTAGCGTATCGACGCCCAAGCCCCACATGCACATATCGGTTTCGTGGATGCCTTGGTTGCCCACGTCGCCATTGCCATAATTCCAATGCCAGTGCCAGTTGTAATGCACCCAACGGCGAGAGAACGGCTTCAGTTCAGCGGGGCCGGTCCACAGGTTGTAATCGAGGTTGGCGGGCGCGGCCTCCGGGCCCTTCCGGCCAATCGAGGGCCGCCAGCGGTACACCAGGCCGCGCGACATATACACCTTGCCGATGACGCCTGCGCGCATCTTCTGCACGGCTTCCTGCAACGCCTCCGAACTCCGCAATTGCACGCCGTGCTGGACGATCCGCTGGTACTTGGCCGCCGCCTCCACCAGCTTGCGCCCCTCATAAATATTGTGCGAACCCGGCTTCTCGACGTAAACGTCTTTGCCCGCCTGGCACGCCCAGATGGCCGCCAGCGAATGCCAATGGTTCGGCGTCGCGATCGTCACCGCGTCGATATCCTTGTCGTCGAACACGCGGCGCATGTCCTGCACCGTGGTCACTTTCTTGCCGTAGCGGCTCTCGATTTGCCCCGCCGCCTTCGCCGATACCTCGGTATCGACGTCGCACAGCATCACCACTTCCGCATCGGGCTGCTTCATGATGCCTTGAATATGGTCCTTGCCGCGGCCATTCACGCCGATTACGGCGATGCGGATTTTGCCGTTCGCGGCCATGGCCTGCCGGCTCGCCAAGTGCGAAACGGCGGTGACGCCCGCGCCCACTAATAATGTTCGTCGAGAATTCATCAGTGTCAGTTTATACTCTTTTCGTGAATCAATCGGAAGCCGTCTTTCTCAACTTTTCCTGCCGCAAGCTTCTTCAAATGGCCAGCCGCATCGGCACTTGCCTCGATAGCCTCACCGAAGCCCAAATCTGGGCTCGCTCGAATGACACGTCGAACGCCGTGGGCCATCTCGTCCTGCACCTGGCCGGCAACGTCCGCCAATGGATTATTTCAGGCGTCGGCGGCGCGCCCGATACCCGTCAGCGCGACACCGAATTCGATGCCTGCCCTTTCGGAAGCGCAGAACTCAGCCAACTCCTCACCAGTACTCTCACTGAAGCTATCGGCACATTACGGGCTTTACCCGAGGAAAAACTAATGCAGACCTTAGAAATTCAAGGTTTTCGCCTCACCGCGCTAGAGGCGATCTATCACGCCGTCGAACACTTCTCCGGCCACACCTTCCAAATCATCCTCCTCGCCAAAGCCCAACGCAACCGCCCCTTCGATTTCTACGGCTACCTCACCGGCCCTCACGAAAACGAAACCCCTTAGCACCGGCGCACGTTAAAATTCAAACCGCAAAGCCGCCTGCATTGTCCGATTGCTCTTCGCCCGCGAAATCGTCCCGCCACTGATAATATCCACTCGATTCTCGGGTAAATTAAAATTCGGGTGATTCGGTAAGTTAAATGACTCCAGTCGAAACTGCAACGCCCGCTGCTCCCCCAAGCGAAATCGGCGCGAGACCGACGCGTTCACATTGAACGTCCCCGGACCATCCAACACATTCCGCCCGCCGCTCCCAAAACGAAATGAATTCAGCGGCACCACCGGAAATGCCGTCCGGTCAAACCATTGGTCGACACCCGGCGTGGCCAACGTCCCCTTTGACAAACGATCCGGCCGGCTCGCCTCGCCGTTCGCGTAGTTAAAGTTAGCCACCTTCGGTGTAAAAGGCGATCCCGTGTACATTGTCGCCGTCCCCGCCAACTGCCAATCGCGCAGTGCCAGATGTTTGCTAAAGCTGGGCGACCAAATAAAGCTCGCCGCAAAAGCGTGGCCCGTATCGAAGTCACTCCGGCCCCGTTCTCCCTTCAGATTCTTCGAGTCCTGCGCATTGCCGAAATTGTACTGAATAGTCCCGCCCGTGTTCGAACTCTCGTCAATCGACTTCGCGAATGTGTAAGTCGCCCGCACAAAGAGCTGCCGGTTAAACCGCCGCCGGAGCGTCACTAAGCCCGAGTTATAAATTGAATTCGAACCGTCGGCGATAATGTTAATCGTCGAAAACGCTGCATAAGGACGCGGAAACGCCCCGTTCGCCGCCCGATAGTCCAAATCGCGAATCTGCTGGTTCAAATCGTATCGCCGCTGTAAGTGGGTACCTTTCGATCCAGCGTAGGCAATCTCCACTACGGTATCCTTGGCGAACTCGCGCTCCAACGTCAGATTCCAGCTCTGCAGATACTGGCTCTGAATGTTCGCGTCCTGCCCGTTCGTACTGGTGACCCCGCCGACAGTCCGTCGCGCCACTGGGAAAGGATCGGACAACGTCAGCGCCAGCGGATTCGTGCTCACCGCATTGTAAGTCTCATTGATCGAGAAAGGATATGTGTCGCTATACTCATCCATCCGGTAGAGCGAACTGCTGCCGTAGAAAATGCCGTAGCCTCCCCGGATGACTGAATTCGTCCGGCCCCAAGGCCGCCAGGCAAACCCAAAACGGGGCGCAAAGTCGGTGTAATCAGTCTTACGAATGGTCGTCGGCAACCCAGCATTGGCCGCTGTCGTAATGTACTGCGAAAGGCCTGTTGACTGAATCCTTTGATCGAAGTCTGAAATCAAACCGCGGCCCGCAATCACGATCTTGCCTAAACTCGGCACAAACATACTCCACGCGCCGAACTTCTCCAGCGGCGGCTTCATCACCTCATAACGCAGCCCCACATTGATGGTTAGCGACGGCGACACCTTCCAATCGTCCTGGACGAAGCCCGAGTAATTCGAGATCAAATGATAGGGGCCCGCCGCGTCCAACTGCCGCCGCGTGCTCTGGGGATAGCCCAGCACCAAGTCCGCTAAAGGCTCGCCAGTAAAGCGGCCCAGGAATGTCACCCGTCCGCGCGTATCGCCAAAGCTGCGGGAAAAATACTGCATCCGCAGAAAGTCCGCCCCATACTTGACGCTATGCCGGCCCTTCACCCAAGTCATCGTCCCCGCATACTGATAATTATTGAACGCCCAGATCTTCGGCACATCGTAAGCCGGACCCAGCGAGATATAACCGCTGGCATCGATTTGCGGCAAGCCCCTCGCCACCGGATTCGTCGTGCCGCCCAGGAAGCCCGCCGCCGCGCCCCAATCCTGCTGCCCGCTCAACGGCCACACTTGATTGTTCGCCTTTCGTGAGAAATTAGCCGACAGTTCTAAAAACATGGCCGGCGTGATCGTCCGCAAGTAACGCACGTAAGTCAGCAAATCCAGCGTATTATTTCCTAAACCAAAGAGCGGCAACGGCGACCGGCCGTTCACCACCGGATCGAACGTCGTGTTCGGCCGCCAGAAAGTGCTGAAAGTCAATCGATCCTTAGGGGTTAATAAATGCTCCACCTTGATCCCGAAGTTGTCGTAACTGGTGGTCCCATTCCCTTGGGAGATAAAGTTATTGGGGCCGCTGAGATTCGGGGCCGGGAAGTAGGCGGCCAATTTCAGCGCCACCGGATCCAGCCGCGCCAATGGAATTTGGTTATTGGCAAAAGGCGCTTTGGCCAATGGATCGGTAATCCGTAGCGGCCGCCTAAATGCATCCACCGCTTTTGAAAAGTCGCCCCGCAGCATCCCGGGGTCCGGAACAATCCCCCGTTGGGTCTTGCCATCCACCAATCGAAGCGACTCCCAGGTAAATAGGAAGAATGTCCGATTTTGCCCGTTGTAAATCTTCGGCAGCCACACCGGGCCCGACACTGTTGCTCCAAACTGATTGCGCCGCAACTTCGACTTAGTCACATCGAAGTAACCCGTCGCGTCCAGCGCGTTGTTACGCAAAAACTCGTACAGCGAGCCATGCAAACGATTCGTCCCGCTCTTCGTCACCGCTGTCAACACGCCGCCCGCATAACGTCCGTACTCCGCTGAAAAGCCGGAAGTAATCATCTTGAACTCCTGCACGCCCTCAATCGGCGGATTAATCACCGCTCCCGTATTGCGCCGCTGCGTGTTGTTCATCCCGTCCAAGATAAAGCCGGTATTATCGGCGCGCGCGCCATTCACCGCATAAGAACCATCGCCGCCGTCCCCTTTGGGGATCACCCCGCCTGTGAGTAATGCTAAGTCGGAAAAATTGCGGCCATCCAGCGGAATCTCCGCAATTTCTGCTGCGGTAATCGTCTGCCCACGCGTGCCATTGTCGGTATTGAGCACCGGCGGGGCCTCAGTCACGGTGACGCTCTCCGATGTGGAGCCGAGTTCCAACTTAATGTCGAGCCGCAGCCCTTGGTCCAGCGCCAGGGTGAACCCGGCTTGTTTATACAAATGGAACCCCTCCGCCAAAGCCTGTAATTCATAGCGGCCCGGCGGCAGATAGAGAATGGTGAAATCGCCTGTTTCGCTCGAAGTGGCCGTCTGGGCGATGTTCGTGCCCAGGTTGGTCACCTTCACGGCCACGCCTGGAATCACGGCACCGGTGGCATCGGTAATGCGCCCATTCACCCGCGCCGACGCCGTCTGTCCGAACGCGGCACTTATAAAGGAGACAAGAACCAGCGTCAAAGCAAAAGCACTCTTCATCGGAAAACCCCCTGGAAAGCGATGGCCTTGAGTTTATCGCAACTCAAAGACTCCCGCCACGAACTCCGTCCCTCCAAGTGGCCCATCCAAAACTGCTTCATCGCAATCGAAACTTCCTAGCAACATGATATAGTTAGCGCAGTTTTTGCGCGATTGAGCGCCAGTGCCGTGCCCAATGCCGGAAAACCGGCTCCAAACTCCGCCAATGGCGTTTGGCCACCCAAGTGCTCCTTCAGAGGCATAACGCGCGGTACGTTCGAATCGCTTGACTTGAATTGGAGAATTTCTGACATGTTACCCTTCCGGAGAGTCCTTTTTCCCGTCGACCACTCTGAACCGTGTAAGTTGATCGTGCCTTCGGTCATCGCCATGGCCAAGCACTTTCATAGTGAGATCACCCTCTTGCATGCCTGCCCTTGGCCGGTCGCCTTTTACGGTGAGCAGATGCCTGCCGGCTATATCGTGCCGGAGGTAATGGAAGCCGCCGAGAAGGAGCGGCTCGCTAAATTCGCCCTCGATATGTTCCCTGGCGAAGTGGTTCGTCAAGTGGTGGTCGTCGACGATGTGGTGATGGCCATT
>JANLPT010000137.1:0-1957 GCA_031367405.1 Bryobacteraceae bacterium | reverse complement strand
GGCTGGAAGGCTGGGCCGACCGCCGGGCTCGCCGGGCGGTCGAAGCCCTGCTGGAAATCGCCCCCAAGACGGCAACCGTCAAACGCGATGGCCGTTTCGTCGAGGTGCCGGCGGAGGAAGTCACGGTTGGAGAAACGATCGCCGTCAAATCCGCGATGAACATCCCGCTCGACGGCGAAGTGCTGACCGGTGAATCATCCGTCAACCAAGCGCCGATCACCGGTGAATCCGTCCCGGTGGATAAGAAGGCGGGCGACACGGTGTTTGCCGGCACCATCAACGGGGAAGGTTCGCTCGAAGTCCGTGTCACCAAGGCGACGGGCGACACGACTCTCGCCCGGATCATCCGGTTGGTGCAGCAGGCCCAGGAAGAAAAGGCGCCGACCCAGCGCTTCGTCGACGTGTTCGCCCGCTACTACACTCCTTCGGTCACGGTTGTGGCGCTGCTGATCCTGGTTGTCCCTCCGCTGTTCTTCGGCGGGGACTGGTCGCAGTGGCTCTACCGGTCCTGTGTGCTGCTTATCATCGCCTGTCCGTGCGCCTTGGTGATCTCCACTCCGGTCAGCATCGTCGCCGGCCTGACCGCGCTGGCGCGGCAGGGCGTGCTCGTGAAGGGTGGCGCCCATCTCGAAGCCATCGCCAAACTCCAGGCGCTGGCCGTGGATAAAACCGGCACCATCACGGAGGGCCGGCCGCAGGTGCAGGGAGTTGAGTCAATCAGTGGGAAATCAAACTCGGAGATTTTGCGGATTGCGGCGGCCGTTGACGTCCATTCCCCGCATCCCCTGGCCGCCGCCGTGGTCGAGCACGCGACGAAACTGGGCGTCGTCTTCCCGCGAGCGGACGGCTACCAGGCGCGCAGCGGCCGCGGTGCGGAGGGTATGGTCGAAGGCCATGCCTACTTTGTCGGCAACCACCGCTTCACCCATGAACTCGGGGTTTGTTCACCGGAAACCGAAGCCCGGCTGGCGGCCATCGAAAGCCGCGGCCAATCGGTCGTGGTGGTCGGGCACCGACCGCACGACGGCTGCGCTGGAGAGGTTCTGGGAATTCTGGCTATCGGCGACACGGTCCGGCCCAATGCCGCCGCAGCCATCCGCTCGCTACATTCCGCAGGAGTAACTTCCGTGGTGATGCTGAGCGGCGACAATCAACGTACGGCTGACGCGATCGCCAAGCAAGTGGGTATCGATGAGGCCCGCGGTGACTTGTTGCCCGAGGACAAGGTGGCGGCTGTCCAAGCCCTGCGGGACAAGCATGGCTCGGTCGGCATGGTGGGAGACGGCGTCAATGATGCCCCGGCCATGGCGACCGCCACCATTGGCATTGCGATGGGTGGCGTCGGCACAGATGCCGCCATTGAGACAGCCGATGTCACCCTGATGACCGATGACCTGGCGAAGATCGCCGATACCATCCGTCTGAGCCGGCGCACGATGGGCATCATTCGGTTTAACATCACTTTCGCGCTTGGATTGAAGGTGGTTTTTCTCGCCTTGACACTGATCGGCCATGCCAGCCTTTGGCTGGCAATCTTGGCCGATACGGGAGCGACCCTATTGGTTGTCGCGAATGCACTTCGCTTGTTGCGGATGCCATCACGCAAAGCTTAGGAGATTCCGCCCTTTCAAGTTTGAGGTAGATTTGACCACGATATTCCGGTGATGACTTGGTCGTGCGATCTTCGCGTTAACGTGTTTGAGCTTTGCGACGACGAAGAGTTTTGTCTTCAATGACCTGAATGTCCGAGTTCCATTCAGCCGATATCGCGAGCCACACGCCCGAAACTGCATATTCAGGTAGCGCCCTTCGGGATCGGTCGGTTGCTAAGTCGAATATTTTTGATTCATTTCAGGTAGGTATAACGATGGGGTCTAAAAAGTTATGACCCCGATGATGGTTCAATATTTCGAGGTCAAGCGGGGCCTCCCGGCGAACACGCTCCTGCTCTTCCGGC
>JANLPT010000135.1:0-8865 GCA_031367405.1 Bryobacteraceae bacterium | reverse complement strand
TCGCCTTACGAATGGAAGTCCTATCATCACGATGGGCAAGCGTCCTTCTTGTTGGGCGTGGTGGATCCGGACGGCCATGCCGGTGAGATGCAGCGGACGGCTTTATTTCCTCCCGGAGATCGGCCCACGCCTCGTCCGCCGCAGTTGCACGCCGAATTGGAAGCGCTGGTGCGGGCGTTGCGGGACGCGGAATTGTTGGCGGTGGGCGCTGATTGCCAAACCACAGGTATTGCAGCGTTGGGAGGTCTTTTAGCCATGACACAACCGATCAAGTTACATTACGAAACGCGCGAAATTCGGCTGCCGGTGGGCCTCAGCGAGAATGTCGAAGTGGTTTTCGTCGGCGCGACGATCTTTGACGAGCCGCCCTTGCCATTCGCCATTGTGAAGTATGAGTTAGCCGGAGCGCTGCAGAAAAAGGGGCTCCGGATGGATCTCGATAAGCGGGTGTTTCTGAGTCACTTCGAAGACGCCGCTTTTCAGGCGGCCCTCGAGAGTTCCGCACCGGCGGTGGCAGCGGCGATCGGCAAAGCGCGCCGCGAAGTCCGCTCAAACAGCGCAGTGATATGATTGCGGCTCATGCCGCAGTTTCCCCCCTGGGATAAAGATAGCCTCTCCCCGCCTCCCGATTTCAGCCGCCGCCCCTGGACCGCTTTGATCGGCCCAGGCCTCCTGATGGTCGGTGCCAACATCGGTGGCGGCGAATGGCTCTTCGGCCCCCTCGTCACGGCCCAGTATGGCGGGCAAGTGATGTGGCTGGCGACGGTCTCCATCCTGCTGCAAGTCTTCTACAACCTCAGCGTGATGCGCTATACGCTTTACACCGGCGAGCCCGTCATGATCGGCTTTTTTCGCACTTGGCCGGGTCCTATTTTCTGGGGTCTCTTCTACCTGATGTTCGAATTCGGCAGCGTCTGGCCGTACCTCTCCTCGAACGCCGCTGTGCCGCTCGCCTCGGTGATTCTGGGCCGGCTGCCGGGCGCGGCTGACGACGGCTTGGTGCGCGGATTAAGCTACGCGGTCTTTCTGACGGCCTTTATCCCGCTGATCTTTGGCGGCAAAATCTACAACACGCTTGAGCGAGTGATGGTGACCAAACTGGCGATCATCCTGGCGTATCTCACGTTTGTGACGGTGTTCTTCGTCAGCGCCACCACCTGGAAGGAAATCGGCACGGGGCTCGTGCAATTCGGCACCTTGCCGGCGGGCAATTTCAACTGGGCGACGCTGGCGGCCTTTGCGGCCATCGCCGGTGCCGGCGGCATGACGAACATGGGCTTCTCGAACTACGCGCGCGACAAAGGCTGGGGCATGGGCGCGCGGACCGGTGCCATCCCGAGCGCGATCGGCGGCCGCTCCATCAAGCTCTCACACACCGGCAAAGTCTTTGACCTGACGCCCGCGTCGCTCGAGCGCTGGCGAGGTTGGCTGCGCCATATCCGGCGCGACCAGTTACTGCTGTGGGCCCCCGGCTGCATTCTGGGCGTGGCCCTGCCGGCCATGTTTTCGCTCGAATTCATTCGCGGCATCAAGAACGTAGACGGCAACGCCGTCGCGGCGATTACGGCGCAGGGCATCGCCGACCGGCATGGCGTCGTCTTCTGGTATCTCACCTTGCTCTGCGGGTTCCTGATCATGGCCCCCACGCAGGTGAGCCAGCTGGATGCCATCTGCCGCCGCTGGACGGACGTGCTTTGGGTGGGCTCGAAGAAGCTGCATCGCCGTGAAGGCCACGAGGTGAAGTACGTCTACTACACGATCCTGGCCGCTTACGGAGTCTGGGGACTGGTCGCTCTGCGGCTGACGCCCGATCCCCTGGTGCTCGCTATCGCCAGCGGCGTGATGATGAACTTTGCCTTGGGTTTCTCGTCGCTGCACACCATCTATGCCCTGTTAGTGCTGTTGCCGAAGCCACTCCGGCCGGGCTTGTTGCAATGCGCGGGTTTGGTGCTGTGCGCCGTTTTCTACATTGGCATTTCGGTGATTGCTTTCGCGCAACAATGGCCGAAGATTCGCATCTGGCTGGGGGCCTGATCGGGTTTAGAGAAATGCCGGGGACCCCTTAGTGGCCTGACTACTCGCCGGTAACCAGAACAGCCCGCGCGGGATTCAAACTGAACGCCACCGCTCCATTCGTACCGAGGACTTTGTTTTGGAAGTTGTAGTTGATGAAGGTGGCGGCAGCGCTGTCGGGGGCTCCCGTATACGCCGACATCACTCCGGTGTCATAGGATCTCACTTTCATGAAATTGCACGCCGGTGCCAGATCGGCCGGATTGCCTGCGGTAGTGGGGACGCTGGCGGCGAGCAGCCCATCGGCCACCGTCTTCAGACATTCGCTATAACTAAAATCTAAGTTCAGCTCGTTCTTGAGGTTGCCAAATGCCGCTCCGCCGGGCACGGGTGCTCTCTGGTTCGGGTAAAGATCCGCGTAACCACCGTTGCTGGTATCGTTGCCATGCGGCGTGTAATTGCAGACGGCGTACACCCCATTGGGCCCGGAAGCGGTGGCACATCCCACTTCTCTCGATAACTGCGAAATCACCTGGGTGTAGTGCCCGCATACGTTCCCGGCGCTGCATCTGCTGGTAACGGGTAAAAAGAACGGCTTCTCGTTGTACCAGGCGGTAAGTCCTTCGAGGCCGTTGTAGGTAGCAGACGATCCCCAGGCAAGGTTTTCGCCCCAGGCACGCGCGTCGGTGCTGGAACTATTCGATGAGTTCGGCCGGTGCTTGAACTCTCCGCTCGCTGACATCTTGGTCGCCCATTCTTGTGCGTCGTTCGCCAGGGCATCGCTCCAGATAAAGTCAGGACTGGAGGTGGGTCTGCCGTCGAAGGCGGTGATGACCCGGCGGTAGTTATTGTGTTGGGTTAGCCACTGGGCCGAGGTCTGTCCGAACGACACCGCGCTCAGGGCGATGGCACAGAAAAGCAGGTAAGCGGCCGAACCGAAAGCGCCACTTGGCGTTATCTTATTCATTTTCATTCGCATCTATTTAACTTTCTTTGAGAATTTTGGACGATCTGCTGGGTCGCGCGCGTCACTTGCATCTCTGACTTTTGCAAACACAGCCGAATTACTTCTGTTGATTATATGCGCTTAACAATTGATCACTGTAGTGCTAATCGGTTAGCAGGAGCCGTACGAACACCGGCATCGCCGGTCGACCCATAAAGAGGCTAAGATCGAGGAACGTGATTGAAGTCGAATCCCTCAGCCGTAGCTTCACCGACAAGAAGCGTGGTGTCGTCCATGCTGTCAACCAAGTGAGCTTCACGGTAGCTCCTGGCGAGATATTTGGTGTGTTGGGTCCGAACGGTGCCGGCAAGAGCACTTGCCTGCGGATTCTCGCCACGCTGCTGGCCCCCACCGCTGGCCGCGCCACCATCCATGGCTTCGACGTGCAAAAGGACCCGGCCCGGGTCCGCGAGTCCATCGGCTTTCTCTCCGGCGACATGGGCCTCTATCCGCGCATGACTCCTCGCGAACTGATGCTCTTCTTTGGCCGCCTCTCCCAAGTGTCCGAGCCCGACCTCAAACGCCGCAGCGACGGCCTGATCGAGCGCCTCGGCATGGGCGGCTTTGCCGACTCGCGTTTTGACAAACTCTCTTCCGGGATGAAACAGAAGGCGGCGATTGCGCGCACGCTGATTCACAATCCGCCGGTACTGATTTTCGATGAGCCTACAGCTACGCTCGATGTCGTGACGGCCGGCATTGTGGAGGGCTTCATTCTGGAGGCCAAGCGCGAAGGTAAGTGTATTATTTATTCGACGCACGTCATGGAAGAGGCGGAGTATGTTTGCGATCGCATTGGGGTCATCAATGAGGGGCAGTTACGCATGACCGGGACGATGGATGAGTTACGAGCGGCGACTGGCAAGCAACGGTTGCGCGAGATCTTTCTGGACTTACTCGACCGGAAGGTACATTGAGATCGACGCGCCAGTTCTTTATTCTCAACGAACGCGGGCCGGAGTTCCCCGCCGGACGGAGTTGATTTTTTGCCCGCACCGTTAGCTGTGGGGTGCGAGCGGCTCGGGAATGTACCCGCAGCTGACACCGTGAGCTAGGATCGTCGCTGGCCGTCTAAATCGGCCAGAAAAGTAAATGGCATTAGGCCGGAATCGGCGGAAAGTAAGTGGACTTGTGCGTCTGTCTATTATCCTCGTCATCCTGAAGCGTGAAATGATCGACTTACTGCGCGACCGCCGCACCTTGATCAGCATGATCGTGCTGCCGCTAATCGCTTTTCCGCTGATTGGCCTGGGGATTAGTAAGTTCGTGGAGATGACGGGGAAGAAGTCCGAGGCGGAGGCGACCAGTGTCGGCGTGGTTTCCATGAGCATGTCGGCGGATGTAAAGGTGGCAATTGAGCGCGCGGCGTTGCGTCCGGTGGTGGCGAGCGACCTGCGTCGAGCGGTAGAAGAGAAGCGAGTTCCGGCGGCTATTGAGCAAAGCGGAACGGAGATTCGGTTACTAGTGGATGGCACGCGCGCCGTTTCCAGGCTGGTGGCGGATAAGCTTCGGTTGTCCCTCAATGAACGGAAGGACGAACGAGTCCGGGCGGGCTTGAGTCAATTGAATGTGCCGCCCGAAGTACTCACGCCATTCACGGTGAAACGCGTCAATATCGCGAGCGAACGGAAGATGGGCGGCTTTATTCTGGGCACCATGCTGGGCTACATTGTCATCCTGCTAATGTTCTCGGGCGGCATTCATCCGGCGGTGGATATGACGGCCGGCGAGAAGGAGCGCAAAACGATGGAAGCGTTGCTGGCATCCCCTGCATCGCGCGTGGAGATTGTACTCGCGAAGATCCTGGCCACGGTGGCGGCGCTTTACTCGACGGCGCTACTTACGCTGTGTAGCCTATTTATCTCGATGAAGAGCAGTGCCATGATGCAGGACCCCAAGTTCGCCTCCCTGATCGGGAACATCGCCCTCGATGGCCGCACGCTGGCCTTGCTGCTGCTGACGATCTTTCCAGTAGCCTTAATGACCGGTGCGTTGATGATCGCTATCGCGTCTTTCGCGCGCAGCTTCAAAGAAGCGCAGAGCTACTTGACGCCCTTGATGCTGCTGGTGATTCTGCCCTCACTGCTCGGTGGACTGCCGGGTATGGAGCTAACCCCAACGCTGTCACTGATACCGATCTTCAATACCAGTCAACTATTGAAGGCGATTCTGCAAGGCGAATTCACGATGGCGAGCTTTCTGGTGACGTTTCTGGCCAACATCACTTACGCGGCGATCTGTCTCTTTTTTGCCGTGCGGACGTTTAAGAACGAATCGATTATGTTTAGGACCTAATATCTACTCATGAAAAACCTCACTGTGCCGCTACCGGAAGATGTTTAGGCCAGCCTGATCGAAGAGGCGGAACGAAGTAATCGTCCGGCCGCCTCGATTGCCCGCGAGGCCATCGAAGCCTGGCTGCGCGGTTGCCGGAAGGCGGCGCGGCATCAAGCGATTGCGGAGTTCGCTAGGGACTTTGCCGGCACCGAACTCGACTGGTGAAGGCGGCGCTCGATTTGGCGTAAGTCGATTCGGGGTGCATAAGGTAGAATCGTGTAACTGCCATGGCACTTGCCGCCGGTGACAAACTCGGACCTTATGAAATCCTCTCCCCCATCGGGGCGGGCGGGATGGGTGAGGTGTACAAAGCCCGGGATACCCGGCTGGGCCGCGACGTGGCTATCAAAGTCTTGCCCGAGCACATCGCCAAGCGCGAGGATTTGCGGCAGCGCTTTGAGCGGGAGGCGCGTTCCGTAGCTTCGCTGAACCATCCGCATATTTGCGTCCTGCACGACATCGGGCCCGGATACATGGTGATGGAGTTGATCGAGGGCGAGACGCTGGCGGCGCGGATCGCGAAGGGGGCGATTCCTCTGGAGCAGGCATTGAAGTTTGCGACGCAGATCGCCGACGCGCTGGATCGTGCGCACCGGGCCGGAGTGACGCATCGGGATGTGAAGCCGCAGAACATCATGCTGACGCGCGATGGCGTGAAGGTGCTGGACTTCGGATTGGCCAAGTCCGTTGTCAAGCCTGGTCCGACGGCAGAGACGCTGACCGCCGCACTTACCGCCGAGGGTGCCGTCATGGGCACGCCGCAATATATGTCGCCGGAGCAGTTCGAGGGTAAAGATGCCGACGCCCGCAGCGATATCTGGGCCTTCGGCGCGGTGCTCTACGAGATGGTGACGGGGCAGAGGGCGTTTCAGGGGAAGAGCTACGCGGGCCTGGGAGCCGCGATTCTGTCCGGCGAACCGGTGCCGATGGCGGTAAAGCCGTTCACGCCGCCTTGGCTCGATCGGCTGGTGCGGCGCTGCCTGGCGAAAGATCCCGAGGACCGCTGGCAAACTATGCGCGATGTGGTGATTGAGCTTCACACGCCGCCAGTGGAGAACGTGGAGGGGCCATCAAAAGCCAGCCGCTGGCCGTGGGCCGTCGGGGTAGCGACACTGATCCTCGGCGTGCTGATCGGGGGCTGGGCGATTTCACGATCTCGACAAGTGCCCTCGCCGGAGCAGGTTCAGCGGTTCCAACTCAACCCACCCGAGGGGGGCCAGTTCGATATTGAACGCGGCTTCGCCCTCTCACCCGACGGCCGGACCTTGGCCTTCGTGGCCACCGCGCCGGGCAAGAGCGGACTCTGGGTGCGTCCCATGGACGGCACAGGGGCGCGACTGCTGCCCGGTACCCAAGGCGCGTTTCTCCCCTTCTGGTCGCCCGACGGTCGCTCCCTCGCATACGGGGCTGCCGGCAAACTTTGGCGGGTGGACGCCGCCGGCGGCTCTCCGATCGCCATCTGCGATACCGCAGGCTTGAGGGGCGGCGACTGGTCCCCGGACGGCTCCATCCTGTTCGCAGCGGGCCAATCGGGACTCCGCCGCGTTCCGTCGTCCGGAGGCACGCCCGAGCCGCTGACCACGCCCGATGCCGGCCGGGGCGAGACTTCCCATTGGTGGCCGCAAGTGCTGCCAGGAGGGCGTTTGCTGGTCCAGGTGTCGGGCAAGCCGGAAAAGGCGGGGATCTACGCGATCTCACTTGCCAAGCCGCAGGAGCGGGTCCGCCTAGTAGCCACCAGCAGCAACGGGGTCTACGCGGCGGGACACCTGCTCTGGCTGCGCGGCTCCACGCTGATGGCCCAGCGGTTCGACCCGGAGCGGCTCGCGCTTTCCGGCGAGCCGAGGCCCGTCGCCGATCCGGTGGGCACGAGCGCGGCCGGCGGAATGGCTGCGGCGGCCTCGTCGAGCGGGCTGCTGGTGCAGGGCCGGGCGGGCGGTGGGCAGT
The DNA here is from genome assembly GCA_031367405.1 of Bryobacteraceae bacterium. Classification (GTDB taxonomy): domain Bacteria; phylum Acidobacteriota; class Terriglobia; order Bryobacterales; family Bryobacteraceae; genus JALHNI01. The sequence goes on along the minus strand of JANLPT010000135.1, from coordinate 1,565 downwards.
TGAGTTGGGTGGACCGCGCAGGCAAGGCAGCCGCTTCGTCCATAAGCACATTGGGCGAGCTGGGCGACTACATTACGTTCCGGGTATCGCCCGATGGACGCCGGGTTGCGGTTGGGCGAGGGTCCGGCAGTGGCCGCGACCTGTGGATGGTGGATGTGGAGCGGGATGCCTGGAGCCGGTTCACGTTCCTGCCGGGATTGGCATGGTTCCCGGTCTGGTCGCCGGACGGCAGGCAGGTGATGTTCCGCGCAGGCTCCCCGCAGAACCTGTACCGCAAGGAGGCAAACGGTGCGGGAACCGAGCAGCGGGTCACCGAGTCGGCCAACAAGCAGCAGCCCACCGACTGGTCGCGCGACGGGCGGATGCTTCTGTACTACGAGAACGCACCGGATACCCGGAGCGACCTGTGGGTGCTACCGGTGACGCCGGACGGCAAGCGGGAGGCCGGGGCTTCCGCCCGTGCGGGGGCTCGTCCGTATCTGCGCACGCGCTTCAATGAATGGGGCGGGCGATTCTCACCGGAGCCTAGTCCGCGCTGGGTGGCGTACACGTCGGACGAGTCGGGCCGGAACGAGGTCTACGTGCAGGCATTCCCGGAGCCGCGCGGCAAGTTCCAGATCTCGACGGGCGGGGGCGTTGGTCCCCAATGGAGTCCGGACGGGCGGGAGTTGTACTATGCGTCGGCGGATGGCAAGCTCATGGCGGCGGGCTTGAAGCTGGGCGCCGATTCGGTGACGCCGTCCACGCCGCGCGAGTTGTTCGCTGTATCTGGGTCCTACGCGGTGGCGCCCGACGGCAAGCGGTTCCTCGTGCTGACTCCGGCGGGCGAGTCGCAGCCGCTGGAGGTGATCGTCAACTGGCCGGCGCTGCTGGGGAAGTAAATCAATTCATAAAAGTTCGCGACGTGTTGACCAGACTGCGCGGCGATGGCTGGCTGCTGAAGAATCAAGAAGGGAGCCACCGGCAGTTCGTTCATCCAACCAAGCCGGGAAAGGTAACCATCGCTGGGCATGAATCCGATGAAATGCCACCCAAGACGATGAAGTCTATAATGAAGCAGGCGGGTATGCCATGAACAAATACGTGGTCCTTTTTGAGAAGTCGAGCACCGGATATGGGGCATACGCGCCTGACCTCCCCGGCTGTGTGGCGACGGGCCGCACGCTGGACGAGACCAGACAGCGAATGGCGAAGGCCATGGAGATGCACCTATCGGCCATGCGAGAGGACGGCGACGCAATTCCCGAGCCGTCTCACTTTGAATTGGTGGAATCTGCGTGAGCGGACGACCGTTGTACTGGGTTTCAGTGAGGCGCTAAGCTTGGTCATCCCTAGCCACGTCTTCCCGGAGGTATTTTGCAATAATTCCAGTATGACCAAGTTCGACCGGATCACATGGGCCCCCCACCAAATGAACGGGCAACCGTGCGTGCGCGGGATGCGCCTTACCGTGCGCCGGGTGGTGGAAGCGGTCTCGCTCTACCCGAATCGTGAAGATCTCTTCCGCAACTATCCTGAACTGGAACCGGAAGATGTCCGTCAAGCGCTGGCGTTTGCCGCCGCGA
>JANLPT010000131.1:0-4063 GCA_031367405.1 Bryobacteraceae bacterium | reverse complement strand
TCCATCCGCAGGCATTTCCCCGAGGAGCGTCTGAAAAAATGGGACGACCTCACATTTCAGTTTGGCCCCCGGTCTTTTCTCTACGCCGACGAGACTAGGATCATTGGCTACGCTGAAACGCCGCAGGAAGCCGAGCGTTTGGTGGCAAAGTTCAACGAAACTTACTGCAAGCCGCCCGCCCCGACTGGCGGGTCTTTTTACCTCATCACCACGGGCAAGGAGATCGGCATTGAAACCGTCCCTCTTGGAGCCGAAACGACCCTCGGCGATGAAGCGTTCAGCCTCCACTACGGAAGCGGAAGCAGGGAATGGCATCAGGATTTCACGACCAAAGTCTGTGCGAGCAATCACGGTCTTTCGATCTTTGAAGGAACCCCGGGAACTGGCAAAACCTCCTACCTGCGGCACCTCATGGGTGTGCTGAAGAAGTCGCATCGGTTCTACTTCATTCCGACCGGGACCATGGACGTCCTTTCAGACCCCGAATTCATCGGGTTCTGGGCGAACCAGCGGCGCAGCCATTCCGAACGCCAATTCGTCGTCATTCTGGAGGATTCCGACGCCGCCCTCATGACCCGCGGGTCTGACAATCGCGAAAAGGTCAGCGCCATCCTCAACCTCTCCGACGGGATGCTCGCCGATTTTCTCCGCCTCCAGATCATCTGCACGATCAACTGCCGCGCCGACGACATCGACCAGGCGCTCCTTCGTCCCGGACGACTCCTCAGCCACCGCGTCTTCCCTAGGCTCGACTACGCCCAAGCCTCCCGCCTCGCCGCCAACCTTGGCAGGAAGCTACCAGTCGTGCGTGACTATTCCCTCGCGGAAGTCTTTGCCGGAAATGAGTCGGAGGAAATTAACCGGCCGCGCATCGGGTTCGCCGCGTGACTAGGATCTGAAAAACGGGGAATTTGGCCGGGCCCTTCCTCAAGAAATGGCGCCTTTAATCAAAGTTATTGGATCAAGCGGGATTCACGTTGTTTGTTATGTCAGCGGTTGAAATAGGAGGCTCATTCCCCCAAAGCTCGACCACTTCTTTAGTAAGTTCGTACAGCGCATCTACAGCCTCCCTACAATCAACGAAGTGCTTTGTCCCGACCCAGTCTCCGTGCTCGGGTGCCTCACCGATCTCGTGACCCTTCCTTGCAAGCAGGCCCGCCCCTCGCTCGCGTTGCGCTTGAGTTAGAGGCGAAACCCATACTGAAATGATATATTGTCGGTCGAAATTATTGATCTCCTGAGCAGGAGTCTGAAACCAAAGTTGGAAGCGCAGTATCCCTTTCGATCCATAAACTTCGTGGCGTCCGTGCTGGTCGTAAAATTTGCCAAGCTGAGTCGCAGGTAACGCACTTTTCAGGCGCTCAGAAAGCTGATGAAGGATGTCCTCAGTATAGCACTCGGATAGCTTCTTCAGGTCCCCAATCTCTCGTAGATTCAGTTCCACAAAGTCTTTTTGTTCCTGTGTCATAGTCATGGCCGGATTGTATAAAGTGTTTTCGAGGTGAAGTATGAACTCCCGGGCAAAAATTTGCCATTTGGAGATTGGACGGGCGAAGCAGAGTTTCGCTAACTCACTTTTCAGAGCTTGGCAGTAGCCCTCGTAGGAGACAGCCTTCCACTCTGGATGATTAGGAGCCGTCCTGCCGTCTGGTGAAAGGATGGCGAAATGGCGTTGCCTGTTAGAAAAATGGTCTCTGGCGTACTGCTCGTAAGAAGGTAGTGGGTTTTCATTTTGGGCGCGTATTTTATTCTCGATCACGAGAACCCATTCCAAGCCTAGAATCAGCAAATCAGGGAATTTTCGATCATCTGTTTTAAGACGGGTTCGCACCTGGACACCTTCAAAGCTAAGTTTTCCGCAATCTATATGCAGGCAGGCGAATAAGGAGTGCAGGAAGAGCGTTCCAAGTTCATGTCCGCCAGCGGGACACATGAAAAACCGCAGCAGATCGGATGTAGGATTTTCGTAGCGACCTATAATTCCATCGACCGAAAAAAAAGTCATCTCCTTTGGAGGAAAGGCATGCATCCGAGCCTCCTTAATGAGGCATTTCATGCTCCCCGTGATTTGTGGCAAATAGATTTGATCCGACATTCAGGAGAATGAGAAATAGGGACGGTTCAGCTGACGAACAAGCTTTTTTTGGCGAGAGTTAGAAAGTCCTGAATTAACTGGCGCTTCCGAGGAGCTAGATTCGCGAAGTTCAACGGACGAAGAACAATCCATGGCACGCGTGACGTCTATGCGGGCTCCAAAATCTTCAGTTTCCCGTTCAAGAGGATCGCTGCGACCGACGCGTTGCCGACATCGAGACAATAGTTCCGGCTCCCCGGCGCGAGCTTCGCGCGCACCTCGCCGTCAGACGTGTGACCCACGATCTGATGAATGCCAAAAATGGGTACGAGGCTGTACCAGTCCATCCAGAGCGGGCCGCCGAAGCGCTGCGGGCCGCCACGCTCCTCTCCCGCGCCAAGGATCGGATCGACGACGCCGCGCCTGGCCTTCTGCATGGCCTGGGCGCAGCGCTTTAAGATACGCTCCAACGTGGGTTCTTTGAGCCACATCGGATGAAAACCCGCGTGGCTCAGCAGCCAGCCCTGTTCCGCATGGGCGAGCCGAAACCGCTGCCAATGCTCGGGCCGAAGAATCTCGCCGATGCCGCGCGCCTTCGCCGCCGTGAAGCCGGGGCAGAACAGTTCCGGCGAGCGTGGGAACATGTAGGCAATGTCGTGGTTGCCGAGCAGGAAAACATCCCCGGTTTTCTCCATGCGCTCGCGGAGCCATAGCGCCGTGCGCCGGGCGTCGTTCACGTTATCGCCGTAATCATCGAAGTAATCGCCGAGGAACACGACGCGGTCATGGCGCTGCGTGGCCAGCCAGTGGTCGGCGTGGCCGGTGTGATGGTGGAGGTCGGGAATAATCAGCGTGCGCATGCGCTTTGCGGCCGGAGAGGGTGTACCGGAACTCAGCGCCGTAGGCGCGCCATGTTTATAGTTGGTCGTCAAAAAGGCAGGACAGCTCCATAGGAGCGGCACATTCCGGCGGGAGCGTCGTCGTTTGCTGCCGCTCCTACGGAGCTGGGTCGCTCTGTAAATGAGGATTCTATAGACATGCTGCGCCTCTGGCGCTCCGAAGCTGAGTTCCGGTACACCCTCTGAGAGACTGCGAAATAAGTCGCGTGATGCTGTAGGGGAACCCGTTGGGTTCCCCCGTTCCTCGGAGAGGAACGGGGGAAGCTGGCAGCTTCCCCTACAGTCGCCGCACCTATTTCACAGTCTTTGAGGGCGTTTTGAAAGGCTGGGAATTGGTTTGGAGCTTCAGTCATCGGTCTTGCAGCGCGGTTTCATCGCGCCCGTTGAAAAACTGCCAGAGCCGCACCAAGGCAAAGGTATCGAGGTGGCAGTAGGCGAGGAGTTGGCGTTCGATTTCGCTTTTGCGCTCGGCGGTGGTGCCGGGCTGGATTGCCTCACTGAAGGCGTCCACCGCCGCTCCAGCGTCCTGCACGCCGTCGAGTTGGTCGTAGCTCAATTCCGGCACGGCGGCGGGGAGCACGGCTTTGAGGCTCCAGCTTTTCTGCTGGCTGGGGTGGTAGTAACGGCGGCGGGCGATGGGTAGGAGATCCACGACGCGGGCGTTGATGGCTAGCAGCGGCTCGGCCAGATCGGGATAGCGTTCGGCGAGTTCGCGGATGCGGGTCGTTTCAAAGCTCGCCTTATAGGCAAACACCGGCCCGGTTTCGCCGCAGGCCGCGATGAGCGCCTGGGCGAAGGGTTCGGATGGGTCATCGCCGGAGAGATCGAGGAAGGCGGTGTGGGCAAGCTGGCCGGAGTCGGCGAGGGTGTGCAGGCTGAATTGGAAGGTGATTTGCTGATAGGGGCGCGTTCCTTTCCAGATGGGCACGGCGAAGAAAATGCTCTCGAAGTCGAGGAAGTAGGCGGGGAAGCCGTGAGGCGCGAGGTCCGCTGCCGCGCCTGCGGCATCGAAGAACACCGTCCTGGCCAGGGTGTGCTCTTTCACCCGCGATTGGATGTCGCTGAGCATTTCATCGGGGACGCCACGCAG
>JANLPT010000118.1:0-42993 GCA_031367405.1 Bryobacteraceae bacterium | reverse complement strand
AGCTCGCAGTGGGGCCCTTTGCGAAGACTTCCCGCATCTTTGCCGCCCCTTCGACGGTGAGCGTGGGCGAGACGGTGACGCTGGCGGAGTTGGCCGAACACCTGGATCGCTGCGGCTACACGCGTTCCTCCACCAACAAGCTCGGCTGGTATAACTTGCGCGAGGACGCGATCGAGATTTTTCCCGGCTCCGAATCGTACTTCGACAAGGAGGAGCCGGGCGTCGTTAAGGTGCAGGGTGGCAAGATTGTCCAGCTCATTTCCTTGCGCGACAACACTGAACTGACTCGCTACTCGCTGGAGCCCGAGCTGATCACCAATCTTTTCGATAAGAACCGGCAAAAGCGCCGTTTGGTGAAGTTTGCCGACTTGCCGAAGCATCTGGTGGATGCCGTGACTTCGGTAGAAGATAAGCGATTCTTCGAGCACGCGGGCTTCGATCCGTTGCGGATCGTGAAGTCGGCTTACGTCGATATTACGACGGGAAAGATGGCGCAGGGGTCATCGACGCTCACCATGCAACTGGCGCGTGGATTGTGGCTGACGCTCGAGAAGAGCCTGACGCGCAAGGCGGCGGAGACGTTGATTACGATTCACTTGGAGCAGAAGCTCACCAAGGAACAGATTTTCGAGTATTACGCCAACTATGTACCGTTGGGCCGGCGCGGCAGCTTCGAGATCCACGGCTTTGGCGAAGCGGCGCAGGCGTTTTTTGGCAAAGACGTCGGGCACCTGACGTTGGAAGAGTCGGCCACACTGGCGGGTGTGATCCAATTGCCCAGTTACCGGAACCCGATTCGGTGGCCGGACCGGGCGCAGGCGCGGCGCAACATCGTGCTGACGTTGATGCATGACAACGGCAAGATTACCAGCGCCCAGATGGTGGACGCGAAGGCGTTGCCCATGGTGGTTTCGCGCGGCTCCAGTGAGACCAACGACGCGCCTTATTTTGTCGATTTGGTGAACGACACGCTGCAGGATAAGTTCCAGGATCGCGACTTCCAGGAAGGTGCTTATCGGCTCTATACGACGCTTGACCTTGACCTGCAGCGCGATGCGGCGGAGGCGGTGCGCGTCGGTATGGCCGAAGTGGATAAGTCCTTCGAGCGCATGTATAAGGGCAAGCCCAAGATCCCCGAAGTGCAGGTGGCGATGGTGGTGCTGGACGCGAAGACGGCCGAAGTGAGGGCTTTGATTGGCGGCCGCAATTATGGACTGAGCCAATTGAATCGATCGCTGGCCAAGCGGCAGCCCGGGTCAATCTTTAAGCCGTTCGTTTACGCGGCGGCCTTGAATACTGGCTTGTACGATGCGCCGGAAGTCTTCACGACGGTGAGCGTGTTGGAGGACGAGCCGACCACGTTCACGTTCAACGGGAATAGCTACGAGCCGAGCAACTATAAGGACCATTTCTATGGTCCGGTGACGATGCGTCAGGCGCTGGCGCGCAGTTTGAATATCCCGACGATCAAGCTGGCTCAGAGTGTAGGCTACTGGCGCGTGGTGGATATTGCCAAGCGGGCCGGCCTGACTGACCAACGCGCTACGCCTTCCGTCGCTTTAGGGTCCTATGAAGCCACGCCCATCGACATGGCGGGGGCGTACACGATCTTCCCCAATCAAGGTGCTTACACCAAGCCGAGCTGGATCCATACGATTCGCGATGCGGAGAGCCACACCATCTATACTGCGAAGCCCGAGAAGCGCCAGGTGCTCGATCCGCGCGTGAATTATCTGATGGTGAATTTGCTGGAAGAAGTGATGCGCTCGGGCACTGGGGCGGGGGCCCGGAGCCGCGGGTTCTGGCAGACGGCAGGCGGCAAGACCGGTAGTTCCCATGACGGTTGGTTTGCCGGCTTCACGTCGAAGCTGATTTGCGTGGTGTGGGTGGGCATTGACGACAACACGGACATCAAATTGGACGGCGCGCGATCCGCTTTGCCCATCTGGACGGAGTTTATGAAACGCGCGCACTCGCGGCGAGCCTATAGCGCTTTGCATGGCTTTGCGGCACCCGAAGGCATTGTCGGGGTCGACGTCGACTTAGCGAACAGTAAGTTGGGGCTGGCGGGCACGAAGGGCGTGCGGAGCGAAGTGTTTATTGCCGGCACGGAGCCGGTGGAGCAGAGTAGCGGCGGCACGCAGGCGGCGGCATGGGATACGGATCAGCCGGCGGCAGAGAAGTCCGGGGCCATTGATGCCGGGGGTGCGCCGGAGCGATCGCGGCATGTGGCGTCGCGGGTGGTGACGGTGCAGCGGCCCAACGAAAAGTCGGAGAAGCCGGTGAACGGCGATGGCGAGTCTACCGCCAAGCGTGGTTTCTGGGGGCGAGTTCGGTCTATATTAAAGTAGCGCCCGGTTCTCTGCCGGAGTGCGGTAGGAGGCGTTAGGATGTTACGATTCATTCTTCTCTTCATTCTTCTCTCCCTGGCCAGTGCCGCGTTGGCATGGGGCCAGAGCGACGTAGTCCGCAGCTTTGCGGCCCCCACTCCAATGCCGGCCCCCGCCCCAGTCCCAGCCCGGCCTGCGGCGCAGACGGGGCTGGAAGCGCCGGCTATGCCCATCACCACGGAAATGCGGGGGGACATTTTTATGGCCCGCAAGATGTACCGCGAGGCGGCGGAGATGTATTTGCAGGGGCCGCAAGATTCCGCCGTCACTTGGAACAAGGTGGGCATTGCCTATCACCAGATGATGAATCTGGATGCGGCGCGCAAGAATTACGAGAAAGCCTCGAAGATCAACCCGAATTACCCGGAGGCGATCAACAATCTGGGCACGTTTTGGTATGCGCGAAAGAATTACCGGCGGGCGATCACCTACTACAAGCGCGCTTTGGCGCTGACGCCTAATGCGGCGTCGATCCACAGCAATTTGGGCACGGCGCACTTTGCCCGCAAGAAATACGACCTGGCCATGGTCAGCTATCAGCGAGCCTTGGAGTTAGACCCCGAGGTCTTCGAGCATCGATCGAGCGCGGGCGTGCTGCTGCAGGAGCGTAGCGTGAATGAGCGCGCGAAGTTCCACTACTACCTGGCGAAGACGTATGCCAAGAATGGCCAATTTGAGCGGGCACTGCTGTACATGCGCAAGGCGCTCGAAGAGGGCTTCACCGAGAAGAACAAGTTCATGGAAGATCCGGAGTTTGGCGAGCTGCGCAAGCTGCCGGCGTTCGATGAATTAATCAAGCTGGAGCCGCGTGTCTTATAGCTTTCGCCCTGCCCTGGTTGGTCTGATTCTGCTGTTAGTTGGTTGTCAGTCCAGTACACCGCCTCGCCTGGTTGAGCGCTTGGCGCTGCTTCCATTTGCGAATCTGACGGGTGACCGGTCACTCGATTGGCTGAGCCGGGGCGCACAAGTGGTGCTCAATCGTCAATTGGCGACGTCGCGCACGGTTTCTGTGACTGCTTACGGCGAGGTCGCCGATGCGGTACTGGGCCGGGCGACGCGCATTCTGCATGGGACGATTGAGAAAATGGGGAATGGGTTCCGTCTGGCAGCTTACACCGAGGACGGCGTGACGCACCGGCAGGCGGGCGAGCGCATCGAGTTGAAGGTGACGGCCGGACAAGTACTGGTTGGCTTCGATCGGTTAGCCAGGCTGTTGGCGACAGACTCGGGCGCGGTTGCCGTGACGCAACCAGCGGCGTTGGCTGCATTTGTGGAGGCGCAAACCCTCCCTCTCTCCGAGGCCAGGAAAGCGGCGCTGACGCGCGCGGCGCAGTTGGATCCGCAGTTCGCGCTTCCCATGCTGGCCCTGGCCGAGTACAGCATTGGCACAGGCCGGCGCGACGAGGCAGAAGCGGCGCTGGCGGCGGCGGGGACTCGTCAACTCGACCCGATTGAGCGCCAGCAAGTGGCTCTTCTCCGCGCGAACTTGGCGCAATCCGGTGCCAGTCCAGATCGGGCTCCGCAAGGTGAGGCACTGGCGAAGCTAGCCGAAGCGGCACCGTCCCAGCCGAATGTGCAAGCGTTCGCGGCGTCGTCGATGCTGCGCCTGCGTCAGGCGGCACCGGCGGTGGCGGCCTACGAGCGGGCCTTGCGGGTCGATCCGGAGAACGCCGACTTTTGGAATCGCCTCGGCTATGCCCAGGCGTATCTGGGCCACTTGCCTGCGGCTCGTCAGGCGATCGAGACTTACCAGCGCTTAGAGCCGAACGAACCCAATCCGCTGGATTCGCTGGGCGAGGTCCACTATATGGGCGGCCAGTTTAAGGCGGCGGCCGAATATTTTCAGGCCGGTTTTGCCAAGGCTCCCCAGTTCGGCGGGGGGCGGGCGCTGTTGAAGGCGGCCTATGCGCGCTTGCTCGATGGCCAGTTTGAGCCCGCAGAGCAAGCGTTTGCCCAGTATGCGAAGTCGGGGGGAGCGTCGCCGCTCATTGAAGTCGCGCGCGCCCAGTGGCTGTATGCCAGTGGTCAACCAGAGGTGGCGCTGAAGGGCTTGGCGGAGTCGGCCGCGAAGGCTACTGGACCCCTCGCTTCGCTTTACCAGACCCATCGTTGTGCGTTGTTGTTGCGCAGCGACCGCCCGGCAGCGCAGGCGGCGGCGCGTGCGGCCGTGGCCGCCGCCGCTACGACACCCGCAGTGTTCTGCGCGTTCCTCAGTCAGCCCAGTGTGCTGCCCGCAGAATGGCAAGCGCGCGCGGAACGAGCCTTTCCAGGTCCGGCGGCGGTCGCGTTCCGGCGCCAGGCGTTGGCTTATGCGCTCTTCTTCGACGGCCACTACACCGAGGCATTTCCTTTGATTGAGGCGCTGTTGCTGGAGACTAATCTGGATGGCGACTCGGAGTTTCGCGTCCTGCTGGCCGAATGTCAGTGGCGGACGGGCCGTTGGGAGTCGGCGCGTGAGACGGTGGCCCGTTGGCCGCTGCCCGCCGCCGATTCACTTTTCGCGGGCCGGATGGTCCCGGCATATGTCGTGGCGATCCTGAGGACGGCAGAGCACTTCGACGACAACGCCGTCTCGAGGCGCTGGTCGCCCATCGGCCAGAAGCTCACGCGCTCGCTCGAATAACCCGCAAAGTGTTAAATTCGCTCCCCCCACGCTCCCCCCATTTTCAGGTGGCTGGGGTCGGTGGTGCTGCGACCCCATTATTGAAAAGAAAGGGGATAGCACTAGCGCCTTCCGCGCGCGGCCTATTCCGGGATGGGGTTTGGATCTACTTGAGTTCGATCACAAGCGTACGGAAGGGCTTGGTGCCCAGATTCACCAACTGCGGCGCGTCCTCGCCCTTGTTGTGCCAGATCACTTCGCCCTGCTTGCGCTGACGAATGGTCTTCTCCTTAGTTTGGCTGTCCAGACGCTCGTAAGTACACTCGTCCAAAAAGACGATCAGCTGATCGGTGGGCCGGATGTAGGGTTCCCGTGGTTTGCCGGGCTCGTACACCACTTCGCTGGCCACGATGCGTTGGTTTTCGAGCACCACGCGCTTGGCCATCGGGGCCGCCAGCGATACCGTCAGCACGCTCGCCAAAATCACGAACTTCCTGATCATGCTAATCCTTTCAAGAAACGCATTCCTGCGAAGGATACTACGCTGGTCTCATCGATGTTCCACTGCTGATAACGCAGGATCTCTCCACGCGCGGCGGGTGCCGTCTTCAAGTAAGTATAGAAGGGCGAGGAGCCGCACCACTTCAAGTCGTCCTGCCGGTCCCTTACTTGCTGCCAGTAGCCGTCGGCATCGAAGGCGTTGATGCTGGCAATGCGGCGGCGGTCGCGTTCGGCGACGGCGGCCATCTCGTCCCGGTTGGCTTTTGCTTCGAGGCGATCGCCGTAACGGCGGCCCATGTGCGCCATGTCGACGCCCAGCACCCAGACGGCATCGGCGGGGGCGGCGGCGCGCAAGGCTTCGAAGAATCGGGCCACGTCTTCATCGTCTTCCGGACGCTGATCCTGGCCGTAAATGCTGCGCGCGAAGGGTCCGCAGAGGATGGGGGCCACGCGAATGTCAGGCCCAAAGCAGCGTTGGAGAAAGAGCACCTGAAACTCGATGGAGTGCTCGACGGCATGGCAATAGTCCTCGCTCACAATGCTGCCCGGCGCGTCGCGCTGCAAGGCATCGATGAGGCCGAGGGCCGGCGTGGTGAGCCCGAGCGGCGTGCGGTAGGCTTTGCGCGTCAGGCCGAACTTTTCCGGCGCCCCATAGTGCGAAGTGCCCAGCACAATGAAGGTGCGCGAGCCGAGGCTGGGGGGCAGGGCGGCGTAGGCGTCGCGATAACTCTCCCAGCCGCCTTCCGGGGACACATGCGGTGCGGCCAAGCCCATCACCTCACCCGCTTGGATCGCTGGCGTGCTCGCGAAGTAGCGTTCGAAGGTTGCCTGCAAGTCCAGCGGTTCGCTCGGATAAGCACCGCCCGCGTGCACCGCCTCGCGAACGTCCTGGGCGGCGAACTCGCGATATTTGTCCTGCTTGCGCCGGGCATAGGTGGCGTTGTCGAGAAACGCGGCTTCGTCGAGAGTTCTCAGCAGATGTTGGGCCAGGCCGCTGACGGCGATGTCGCCCGTGATGCGCGTGAGGCGTTCACGCAAATCAAGCTCAGTGGACTGGCCATCGAAAAGCTCCAGCGCCGGTACCAGCGGCGGCGGAATGATGAGGGTCGCGTCAGAGAAGCGGAACGAATCGCGGATCAGCAGACCCGGCCGGTCCTCCATGGGCGAAGGCATCAAATCAAGGTCACGCCGAAGCGCGGGTAAGCAAGTCGCCACGCCATATTTTTACCATCAACGGCGGGCATCGCAAAGCAGCCGCCTTTCCCGGTCCCATCGGTATGATGTTATCCATGCAGGTGAAGGCTCTGGCGGCACCGGCGGGCCTTCGGTCAGCGCTACAGTCCGGGTGCCGGTTTGAGGCACAATAAGGGCATCGCACCTCATCTGGCTCGCATCGCTCTCACGTTTCTCGCCGCCCTGGTGGCCGCCGCCGCTCCGCGCCTCGACTACGGGCGCGACATCCGTCCGATTCTTTCGGAAAATTGTTTTCACTGCCACGGGCAGGACAGCCAGCAGCGCATGGCGAACCTGCGCCTGGACACCTTCGAGGGTGCCACTGCCAGCCATAGCGGCCGCGTGGCCCTGACGCCCGGCCAGCCGGACTCGAGCGGCCTGTATCAACGCATCACCAGCGACCAGAAGGCCCGGCACATGCCGCCCGCCTCTTCGAACCGCAGCCTGACGGCGGAACAGATCGCGATTCTGAAACGTTGGATTGAGGAAGGCGGCGCTTACTCGCAACACTGGGCTTTTGTTCCGCCCGTCCGGCCAACCGTGCCTCATGGCACTGAGCCCATTCAATTCCTGGTGAGCCAGCGTTTGGCCGCTGGCGGCCTCCAACTGAGCCCGGCGGCGACTCCGGCGGCGTGGCTGCGTCGCGTCTCGCTTGACCTTACCGGATTGCCGCCCGCGCCCGCCGAACTCGACTTCTTCCTGGCCGATGCCAAGCGCCAAGGCGAAGCCGCCTACACCGCCGCCGTCGACCGGTTGCTCGCCTCGCCCCGCTACGGCGAACGCATGGCCATGGATTGGCTCGACGTCGCCCGTTATGCCGATACCCACGGCTTCAACAACGATTCGGCGCGGTCCATGTGGCGTTGGCGCGACTGGGTGATTGAGAGCTTTAACAAGAACTTGCGGTATGACCGTTTCATCACGGATCAACTCGCCGGTGACTTGCTGCCGCGCCCCACGCTCGATTCCCGCATCGCCACCGGTTTCGGCCGCAACCATGTGATCAACTCCGAAGGCGGCATCATCGATGAGGAGTACCGCGTCGAATACGTCGCTGATCGCGTGCGGACGCTCGGCATGGCTTGGCTCGGCATCACGCTCGAATGCGCCCGCTGTCATGACCACAAATACGACCCCATCACCCAGCGCGACCACTACCGTTTCTACGCCTTCTTCAACAATGTGCCCGAAGTGGGCGAGGACGGGCGGGTGGCCAACGCCGCCCCGCTGATGCCCGCGCCCACTACCGGCCAGCAAGCCAGGCTGCGGCAATTCGAGGGCGAAATTGCCCGGTTAGAGCGGCAAATCGTGCCCCGGCAGAAGCGCTGGCGCGGGACGAAGCCGAATACGATTTCGACCGCGCCCACCGGTGCCGCACTCGAAATGAACTGCGAGACGCCGGGCGACTTTACGCTCGCCGCTGGCGTCGCCGGCCAGGCCTGCACGGTAGGCGAAGCGAAGCCGCTGGCCGCAGCGGTGCCCATCTCGAAGCGCCTGCCGCTCACCTTCAGCGCCTGGCTCCGCCCTGACACGAGCGACCTTGACGCGCCGCTGCTCTCCGCCATTGACTATTCGCGCAACCCCGCTTCGGTTGGATGGGGCAGCGGCATCGAGTTCCGGCTCGCCGATGGTGAACTCGAGTTCCGCTCTGGCCAGCGCTTCCCCTCCTACTCGATCCGGGTGCGTTCAGTCGGCGCGGGCCTGACTGCCGGGCAGTGGCGGCACGTGGCGTTGGTCTACGAAGGCGCGGCCGGCAAGAAGGCCATGCGCGCCGAAGCCAACTGGGTAAGGATTTTTGTGGATGGCCGCGAACTGCCCATTCGCATTTTGAATGACGGCTGCGCGTTGCCCGATGAGAAGACTGACAAGCCCTCGCCGACTCGCTTCCGTGTCGGTTGGGACAATAACCCAAAAGCGGGCCGGTATTCAGGTCGCTTCGACGAGCTCGCCATCTTCACCCGCGCGCTGAATGAATCTGAGCTGAGTAACTTATTCACGAGCCGCGCCCTCCCTTACGCCGGCCAACAAGGCGATGCCACTCCCGTTGAGGCCGCTTGGCTCCGCGATGCCTATCTGCGCCAGCATGACGCTAAGTTCGCCCAAGCGGATCGCGAACTCACCGCCGCCCGCACCGCCTGGCTCGCCGTGCAGCGCGAAGTTCCCACCGTGATGGTGATGGAGGAGCTCGCTTTGCCGCGCGAGACCCATCTGCTCAAGCGCGGCGCTTACGATCTGCCCGGCGAAATCGTCGAGCCGGCCGTCCCCGAGCAACTGCTGGGCCTCTGGCCCGCTGGGGCACCGAAGAATCGGCTGGGCCTGGCACAATGGCTCACCAAACCGGACCATCCGCTTACCGCGCGCGTGGTGGTGAATCGCTTTTGGCAGCAATTGTTTGGGCTGGGGCTGGTGAAGACCAGTGAGAATTTCGGCGTGCAAGGCGAGTCGCCTTCGCATCCGGAACTGCTCGATTGGCTCGCGCGCGAATTCATTGATTCGGGCTGGGACGTGAAGTCGCTCATCAAGCGTATCGTGCTCTCGTCCGTCTACCGCCAGAATTCGTCCGCTTCTCCCGAGTCGATCGCCCGCGATCCTGAAAATCGGTTGCTGGCCCGTGGACCCCGCTTCCGCCTGCCCGCCGAAGCCATACGCGATCAGGCTTTGCAGATCTCTGGCCTCCTTACCGAGCAAATCGGCGGACCCAGTGTTTACCCTTACCAGCCTGCGGGCCTGTATAAAGGCATCGTCGTGGCGGCTGACTATCCCGGCACCGTCTACACCGATAGCCAAGGCCCTGACCTTTACCGCCGCAGCCTTTATACATTCTGGAAAAGGACCGTCCCGCACCCCACGATGACCGTCTTCGATGCGCCCGACCGCGAGTTCTGCATCGTCCGCCGCTCCAGTACCAATACGCCGCTGCAGGCGCTCACCTTGTTGAATGACCCGATCTTTGTCGAGGCCGCGCGTAAGTTGGCCGAACGGGCGATTCGTGAAGGCGGCGTGACACCCGAAGCTCGACTTACTTTTGCCTTCCGCCTCGCCACCGGCCACGCGCCCGACGCCGCAGACCTGGGCATTCTGAAACACACGCTCGACCGGATGCGGACGGCCTATGACGCTGACGAAAAGTCCGCGCGCGCCCTGCTCGCGGTGGGTGCGTCGCCGCAAAATCCGGCCATCCCGGTGAGCGAACTTGCTGCCTATACCGCCGTAGCGAACATGATTCTCAATCTCGACGAAACGATCACCAAGGGATGATGCCCATGCACTGTGGAAATTACAAGCGCCCTCAATCCCGTCGAGATCTACTCGCCCGCACCGCCTATGGCCTCGGCGCGGCCGCGCTGCATTCTTTACAGGCGGCGGAGAGTAAGGCCTTTCTGACGGGGCCGGCCCGCGCCAAACGGGTAATCTTTCTCTTCCAAGCCGGGGGACCCTCGCACCTCGACTTACTCGATTACAAGCCCCAACTGAAAGACCGTTACGACCAGGACATCCCCCCATCCGTCTTTGGTACGCAGCGCATCACCGGCATGGTGGCGGCACAGGATCGCTTTCCGGTTGTCCCGTCCATGTATGGATTTAAGCAGCAGGGCAAAAGCGGCCGTTGGCTGAGTAACTTACTGCCCCACCACGCCAAGATCGCGGATGATATTTGCGTGCTGAACTCCATGAACACGGAGGCGATTAATCACGATCCGGCGATTACCTTTATTCAAACCGGCAGCCAGTTACCGGGCCGCCCCAGCATGGGTGCCTGGATTGACTATGGCCTCGGAGCGGAGAATCAGAACTTGCCGGCTTTCGTGGTGCTGAACTCGCTTCCCGGCAATGGCATGGCCGACCAGGGGCTTATCTCCCGCTTGTGGGGCGCGGGCTTCTTGCCCAGCCGTTATCAAGGCGTGCAGTTCCGATCGGCGGGCGACCCAGTCCTTCACTTATCGAATCCACCCGGCATCACGCGCGAGCAACGCCGCAGCCAGTTGGATGGTTTGGCCGCCATGAATCAGCACTTACAACAAAGCGCCGGTGACCCGGAAATTGAAACACGGATTGCGCAGTATGAGATGGCCTTCCGCATGCAAGCCAGCGTTCCGGACTTAGCCGATATCTCGAAAGAGCCCGAACATGTTTTGGCGCTCTACGGCGACGGCGTTCGTAAGCCAGGCACCTTCGCTGCCAACTGCCTACTCGCCCGGCGGCTCGCCGAGCGCCATGTCCGCTTCATCCAGCTGTATCATCGCGGCTGGGACCATCACGGTGGATTGACGGAGAAGTTACCGGCCATGGCTCGCGATATTGACCAAGCCTCGGCTGGTTTGATTCTCGATCTGAAACAACGCGACTTACTCAAAGATACGTTAGTCATCTGGGGCGGGGAATTCGGCCGCACGCCGTACGCTCAAGGCACCCACAAGCCCGATAGCTACGGCCGCGATCACCACGGACGCGTGTTTTCGCTTTGGATGGCCGGCGGCGGCATCAAACCCGGCCACGTCCACGGCGCATCCGACGATTACGGCTTCAACGTGGCCGAAGATGGGGTGCATGTGCATGACTTACAGGCGACCATCCTGCACTTACTCGGCATCGACCACCAGCGATTGACTTATCGCTTCCAGGGCCGCCAATTCCGGCTCACGGATGTCCACGGTCGCGTCGTGAAAGAGATTGTGGCTTAAGCCATCACTCCGTGGGTGGTTAATATTTCTTCAAGAAGATGTTACGGAACTCCACCTTCATCGGCGGTCCCACGTGCATTTGTAACCCCAGCAAGCCTTCGAGCGTGCGCTTCTCGGTGTCGTCGTCGATCATCGCCGACGTCACGTGTCCATTCAAAACATGAACCAGCAGATTGCCGCGGGCGATGACGTGGAATTGGTTCCAGCCGTTGATCTTGATGTAACCCTTCAGTTCATCGCCATCCTGCAATTGGCCAATGACGCGGGCGTTTTTGCCTTGCTCGGTGTAAGTCATCTGGCCGCGTAGCGCCATGATGCCGCGGCCCCGCTCTTCGTAGAGCATCCCGGTGAAAGTATTGACGAAGTCCATGTCGGCTTGATAGCCCTTCAATACCCACTTGCCCACTTCCGGCATTTCGACACTACGATACTGGATGCCGCTGTTGGTGGAGTTCATGCGGAACTCCAGCTTGAGCTCGAAGTCTTTCGGCTTGTCACCGCGATAGACGAGGAAGGTGTTGATCTTGAGAGCGTTGTCCTTGCTGGTTTCGCCGATGATCGTATTGTCCTCGGCGCGCCAGATTTTGGGGTCGCCGTCCCAATTCTTTAAGGTGCCGTCGAAGATCGATTCGAAGCCCGCATGCTCCTCCATCGCGAGTGGATCGGGCATCTTCATGCCGCGCGGCGCGCCACCGGGGCGAGGGCCACCCGCTCCGGGGGGTTGCGCAAAAGCAGCGGCCTGGAAAGTGGCGCACACGGTTAAAGCAAGCAAGTATCGGCGGTACGAGAGCATTGCCACATCATATAGCAGGTTGATCGGGCCAAAGAGGAAGCCAGCGAGGCAGATTGACAACTGTGCAGCCGCATTCCACAATCAGAAGTGCCGATGTGATTCCACAAGCCTTCTCTCGATCACCCCTGCCGGTGGCGTTTCCTTCGCAGAAAAGCGTCTGAACCGGCTTTTGCCCGAGTCAATTTTTGGAGCAGCCTTGCCGACCGAGTCCATCCCCAATCCAACGCACGCCCTCGCCGATCCCGCTTTTGAAGCGCAGATCGCTCGCCGCCGGACCTTCGCCATCATCTCGCATCCCGATGCCGGCAAGACGACGCTTACCGAGAAGCTCTTGCTCTATGCCGGGGCCGTCCACTCCGCCGGTTCGGTGCGCCCCAAGCGCAATCGCGGCCACGCCACCTCCGACTGGATGGCGATTGAACAAGCTCGCGGCATCAGCATCTCCTCCACCGTTCTACAGTTCGAGTACGGCGGCTGTCTGTTTAATCTGCTCGATACGCCCGGCCATCAGGACTTTAGCGAAGACACTTATCGCACTTTGACCGCTGTCGACAGCGCCGTGATGGTGCTCGACAGCGGCAAGGGCATTGAGCCGCAAACACGCAAACTATTCGAGGCTTGCCGGCTGCGCAATCTTCCCATTCTCACCTTCATCAATAAGATGGACCACCACGGCCGCGATCCGCTCGAATTAATCGATGAGGTGGAACGGATTCTCGGCATTTCGGTTTGCCCCATTAACTGGCCCGTGGGCTCGGGAAATCGATTCCGCGGCGTGATTGATTTAGCCACTCGCCGCCTGCTGCAATTCGATCGCGTGGCCAGTGGCCAATTAAAGGCCGAGGCTTGGACGCGGTCACTCGACGATTCGGCGCTCGAGGAGTTAGTGGGTCAGGAAGATGCGCTTCAGCTTCGCGAGACGCTTGCTTTGCTGGGGGCCGCTGTTTCTGACTTTGACGAACCACGCTTCTTGCGCGGCGAACAAACGCCAGTTTTCTTTGGCAGCGCCATGAATAATTTCGGTGTGGAGGAATTTTTAGAAGCTCTGGTCAGATTGGCTCCCGCGCCTGCGTCACGGCCAAGTAAGGGGGTGGCCATCGAACCTAAATCGGAAGCCTTTTCCGCCTTTGTCTTCAAGATTCAAGGCAACATGGATCCGCACCATCGCGACAGCATGGCTATCCTGCGCGTCTGCTCCGGCCGGTTTGAGCGCGACATGCTCGTGAACCATCCGCGCCTCGGGCGAAAGATTCGCATGACCCGGCTGCATCGCCTCTTCGCCCGCGATCGCGAGACGATTGACGAGGCATTCCCCGGCGACGTGGTCGGCGTGGTGAACCCCGGCCTTTTCACCATCGGTGACACGTTAAGTACGGACGAGTCGATTGAGTATGAGCGGATGCCGAGCTTTCCCCCGGAACTCTTTTGTAACTTACACAACGACGATGTGTCGCGGAATAAACAATTCCGCAAAGGCATCCAGCAACTTTCTGAAGAAGGGGTGGTGCAGGTATATTACTCAATTGATGCGATTCGCCGGGAGCCGATTTTAGCGGCGGTGGGGCAGTTACAATTCGATGTGGTGGAGGCGCGGTTTCTACAAGAATACGCTGTGCGTACTCGCACCACCCTACTCCCTTACGTGGCTGCCCGCTGGCCCGACGGCACGCTGGAAGAGATCAGAAACTTGAACGGACTCAGTTCAGGCACCGTGCTGGCCACTGACCAACACGACCGGATTGTCTGTCTATTTACTTCCACCTGGAATATGCAGCGCATTATCGACGAGAATCCATCGGTGCGCTTCCGCGAGACCGGGTGACGCTCTCCCGCGAAACAAGAGATACTGTGCCATCCATGGACATTGACTTTAACTTACTTGAACGTGTGCGATCCACCCTGGAACTTCTGGAATCGCTGGACGCGGATCGCGAGTTACTCGCGGGTCTGCCGGAGCCCGAGCGCCAGCGCCTCCATCACCTGATCGCGCAGATTTACAACCCCGACCCCGTCGCGCGCCGCTTGAAGCTGAAAGTCGCTGCCAAGGAGCGCACTGCGGCGTTGAACCTGCGCGTGGAAGCGGTTCGCGACGAAACCGGTATTCGTTCACTGCGCCGCAAGCCCGTCTTCAATACGCCCAACGTCTACGCGCCGAAAGAATTCGCACCGCACGATGTCCACGCGGATGAGCCAGAACCCCACGAGTTAGTTGAGCCGCAACACTGCTATGTGTGTAAGCAGGAATACTCACTCATCCATCACTTCTACGATCAAATGTGTCCGCCTTGTGCGGAGTTCAACTTCCGGAAGCGAACCGAGTTGGCTGACCTGCGGGGCCGCGTGGCGTTACTCACCGGCGGCCGGGTGAAGATTGGTTATCAAACGGGGTTAAAGCTCTTGCGTTCAGGCGCGCATTTGATTGTCACCACCCGGTTTCCGCGTGATTCGGCGCAGCGTTATGCGCAAGAAGCGGATTTCGGCGAGTGGGGACATCGCCTGGAAATCTTCGGGCTTGACCTGCGCCACACGCCCAGTGTCGAGGCGTTTTGCCGGGAGTTACTCGCTACCCGCTCCCGCTTGGATTTCATCATCAATAATGCCTGCCAAACGGTGCGCCGCCCACCCGAGTTTTACGCGCACATGATGGACGGCGAGCGCGCCGCGTTGCAGCAAATGCCAGAGCGCGTGCATCGGTTACTCGGCAATTACGAGGGATTTCGCGGCTCCGAAATTCTGCCGTCCGCCGCTGACCCATCGTTCGCCGTGCCGGGAGTGACGCCATCCGCAGAATTGTCGCAAGTGCCATTGCTGGCGGAAGAGTTTCTCGGGCAGGGGCATCTATTCCCCGAGGGCCGGCTTGACCAGGACTTACAACAAGTGGATCTGCGCGGCCGGAATTCGTGGCGTTTGCTGCTGGCGGAAGTATCATCCGTCGAGTTACTCGAAGTACATTTGATTAATGCGGTGGCACCGTTTATCTTCAACGCGCGGCTGAAGCCGTTGATGCTCGCGACCCCGGAACGTGACAAGCATATCGTGAATGTTTCGGCGGTGGAGGGCCAGTTCTACCGGAACTGGAAGACGACCCGGCATCCGCACACGAATATGGCGAAAGCGGCGCTAAATATGATGACGCGCACCGCCGCCGCTGACTATTTCGGCGACGGCATTCACATGAATAGCGTCGACACCGGTTGGGTGACCGACGAGGACCCCCTCGACATTGCCGCCCGCAAAGTGGTGGAGCAGCGCTTTCACCCGCCGCTCGATATTGTCGATGGCGCGGCGCGCATTCTCGACCCGATCATCGATGGAATCAACACCGGCGAGCATATTTGGGGCAAGTTTCTCAAGGACTATCGTCCGGCGGATTGGTAAAGTGCTGCCATCGCCGCCGGAAAGCCTTACTTAGCGCCGAATCGCCATCGTGACGGTGTCTGGGCTGAGGGCTTCGCCGACGGCGAGCACGACGGGAACGGCTTCGCCCAGCGGAACCCCGGCCGGCAATTGCACGTTGATTTGCAGCGCGCCGGCGACTAAGCCGGGCGGCGCGCCCGCGTATAGTACTGGACACTCGACGCCGCCGATGGTCACTGTGACGCGCAGGCGAGGGCGGGGAAGTGGTTCAACGCCCGGCGTAAGTTGACCATCGGCTTGTAAGGGCGTCGTCAGCCCTTCGCCCGTCCCGAAGAGGATCACCACTTGGCCCACCGCCGCCGGCGTTGCAGCGGAGTTCACTGAGCCATCCTGATTGAGGATCGCGCCTGGCCCGGCACCGGAGGCATCGAGTGAGTAGAGCGCGGGCACGGCCGGTAGAATGCGTAAGTTCACCGGTGTCGAACGCGCACCAAGATACTCGGCAATCACGGGCACGGTTGCCTTACCGGCGACGGAGTAAGGCACAATCGCACTAACTTGCCCTCGTGACGTATATACTAACGGCGCGGCGACGCCATCGAAGAGCATACGGGTGCCGGCGAGTAACTTACTCACCGTGACACCGTCGGCTTCGAGCGTTGCGGTCGTTAACATTGCCGGACCAAGCTCCTCGCCAAAGATCGTGACAATTTCGCCCGGCGAAACGCCGCCCGCCTGATAGCTGGCCGAGTGGACGATGCCTCCCGCAGTGAGCTGCGGCGCATTGCCCGAGTTCTGCCGCACCACGACGGCGCGGCCCGCTACGGTGAGCGTACCGGAGCGCGCGGAACCAGCGGCGTTGGCGTCGACGGTGTACTGTAACTCGCCTTGCGTACCGCCCGCGATTCGGCCGGTGATGCGGATCCAGGGTGAGTCACTGATCGCGGTCCATTCGCAGCCGCTCGTCGTGGTTACTTTAATAACTCCACTCGCGCCGGAGGGCTGAATATCCAGCGTCTCGGGTGACACGGCGAAGTTACAGGTGGAGCCCGCTTGAGTAATGGTGAAGATGGCCCCACCGGCGGTGATCGTTCCCGTACGCGACTGGACAGAGGGGTTCGTGGCGACGCTATAAAGGACACTATTGGCGGTCGCGGTGGCCGTGATCCAGGTGGCATTCGAACGGGCAGTGAATGTACAGGGCGTGGTGACGGTGAAGCTACCGGTAACGCCGGCGGCGGCTACTTGGGCGCTGGCCACGCCGAGTTGCACATTGCAGTTGCCACCCGCTTGTTGCACGCTGAGCGACACGCTAGCCGACACAGTGGGAGAACCGGTGCCGGAGCCGGTACCGGCGGTGATTAGCCCCGTGCGCGGGTCGGCCGAAGTGGTGTTGGCGGCCACCGTGTAATTGATCGCCGAAGAGCCAACGCCGCTCGTGGGAGGATTGATCGTCAGCCAATTGACGTTAGTGGTCGCCGTCCACATGCAGGCGGTGGTCAGTTGAGCCGAGTAAGATCCGCCCGCCGCCGGGATGGCCGGTTGCACGGCCGAAAGCGTGTACGAACATGTGCCGCCGGCCTGCGTAATCGTGACGCTTTGGCCGAGCACGGCGACGGCACCGGAGCGAGTCGCCGTACTGTTATTGGGGGCGATGGTCAGCGTGATGGTGCCGTTCCCGCTCCCCTTTGAAGGAGTGGCGGTGATCCAGTCCACGTTGGTCACGGGTGCCCATTCGCAAGTGGTAGCCACTTGCAACTGCCGGACGCCGCCCTCGGCCCCTACGCCCGCGCCCTGTAAGGTGAGCGTGATGTTGCAGGCGGCGGCGGCTTGGCTCACGGTGAAACTGGCGGTACCGACCAGGATGGTACCCGTGCGCGTGACGGGCGTGAGGTTGTTATCCACCGAGTAACCTACGGTTCCGCCACCCCGGCCGGTCTGGCCGAATTGCACATCGATCCAGGGAACGGTGGACATGCTGGTCCAGTTACAAGTGCTTAGATTCGAGGCGACCGTGAAACTACCCAGGAAGAGCGGGTTGGTCGCCGCCGGAATACTGCGCCCGCTGGAAGAAAGCGTTTGCCCGCAAGGCTGGCCCAGAAGTTGGGCTCCAGCGGCACACAGGAAAAGGAATAGGCGGTGCATTCCCTGAGTTTACTCTCTGCGTGAACGCGAAGCTGTTAAGAATATTCACGCATCAGTGACTCCAAGTGCCGTTTCTCGGGCAGCTTGCGGGCGAAGAGATCATACAGAATCCAGCCGCCCATGCCCAGCAGAATCGCTCCGAAAAACGCGCCGGCCGAAGCGGCTTCGTGCGGTCTCATCCTTAGTAAATCCTTCGTAAGTGCGGCTTTCCCTCGGCAAGAAGTGCCGACTCAAGGGGGGATGAGGGTCCAGAAACAGCATTTTCAGGCTTGTAAACGAATGGTCCTCAAATTGCTAGATCCAGGCCCAGGAGAGAGAGTTTTATGCCTTTACTGAATATTGTGGTGTTTCTGATGGTGGTGGGCGTGCTGTTGTATCTGGTGAATCGCTACATCCCGATGGCGTCCAGTATCAAATCCATTCTGAACGCGGTCGTGGTGATTGCGGTGGTCGTTTGGGTGTTACAAGCCGTCGGGTTGTGGAGCGGCGTCACCAACTTTCGAGTGGGTCGATAGCTGAAGGAAGGGGGCAATATCGGAGGTTTGCCCCCTTTCTTCACCGTTTAGATCACTGGGCCGGGCTCGCCCGGCTCAGTACCTTCGGCAGCATCGGGATCTTCCGGACTCTCCGGAACCACTGAGGCGGCGGAGACGCGATCCTCGCCTTCCATCTTGACCAGAGTTACTCCTTGAGTGGACCGGCCGGCTTGCCGGATGTGTTGCGACTCAATGCGAATAATTTGGCCTTCTTTCGAGATGATCATGAGGTCGGTATTGTCCTGCACCTCTAAGATTTCGACCACCTTGCCGACCTTGGTGGTGGTCTTCATGTTGATGACGCCCTTCCCGCCGCGCGTCTGCATGCGGTAATCCTTGGCCGGCGTGCGCTTGCCGAAGCCGCGTTCGGAGATGGAAAGAATCAGGCTATCGTCATTCACGATGGCCGCGCCCACCAGGTAATCGTCTTTGTCGAGCGACATGGCGCGGACGCCGCGGGCGGGACGGCCCATGGCGCGGACATCTTCTTCTTTGAAGCGAATGGCCATCCCTTCCCGGGTGGCCAGGAAAATCTGCTCGCCGCCAGAGGTGATGCGGGCCGCGATCAGCTCATCGCCATCGTCCAGGGCGCAGGCAATAATGCCGCGCTGCATGACGTTGTCGAACTCCGTCAATTGGCAGCGCTTGATGACGCCGTGCTTGGTGATCATGGCGATAAACTTATCCTCGGTGAACTCTTTCACCGGCAGGAAAGCCTTCGGTACTTCATCGGGCTGCAGGTTAATCAGGCCGTTGATATTCTTACCTTTGCCGGCGGCGGCCAGGTCGGGAATGTTATAAACCTTCAGCCAATAAACGCGGCCCTTATTCGTAAAGATGAGTAAGTAACTATGCGTGGACGAAATGATCAATTTTTCGATCACGTCCTCGCCACGGGCACTCATGCCGATGCGGCCCTTCCCGCCGCGCGTCTGGCGGCGATAGGTGTCGACAGGGGTTCTCTTTAAGTAACCGCCCCGGGAAATCGTCACGGCGACGTCTTCCATTTGGATCAGGTCTTCGAGCGCGATCTCGCCCTCATCTTCGACGATCTGGGTGCGCCGGTCGTCGCCGAAATCCTTCTGGACCTCGCGCAATTCCCTGATAATCACCGCATTGAGAACTTTTTCCGAACCCAGGATCTCAAGGTAGCCGGCGATCTGTACCTGGATTTCCTTCAGCTCTTCGATGATCTTGGCCTGCTCCATGCCCGTCAAGCGTTGGAGTTGCAGTTCGATGATGGCTTGCGCCTGGCGCTCGCTGAACTGGAAGGCGGCAATTAAACCCTCGCGCGCTTCGCGAGGAATTTTCGCCGCGCGAATGATGCGGATTACTTCGTCTAAATGATCCAGCGCAATCTGGAAGCCGAGTAAGATGTGTTCGCGTTCGCGGGCCTTGCGGAGTAAGTAGTCGGTCCGGCGTCTGACGACGTCATTGCGATGCTCAAGAAACAGCTTGAGTACATCGCGTAAACCCAATTCACGCGGCTGGCCGTTGACGATCGCCAGCATGATGACCCCGAAGTTGGTCTGCATCTGGGTTTGTTTATAGAGCTGGTTAAGAATGATGTCCGGCTGCTCGCCGCGTTTCAGCTCCATCACGATCCGCATGCCTTCGCGGTCGCTCTCATCGCGAATATCGCTAATGCCGTCGATCTTTTTCTCGTTAACCAGGAAGGCAATATTCTCGATCAACCGCGCCTTGTTGACCTGGAAGGGAAGCTCGGTGACGATGATGGACTCGCGGCCTTTTTCCATCTTTTCGGTGAACGCTTTGGCCCGCATTTTGATGGAGCCACGGCCGCCGGTGTAGGCGTTATTGATGCCGTTGCGGCCGAGAATGAAGCCGCCGGTGGGAAAGTCCGGGCCGGGTACGATTTCCATTAGCCGGCTGAGCGGCGTGGTGGGGTCCTGCGCGAGGGCGATGGCCGCTTCCACAACTTCGCGCAGGTTATGCGGCGGAATGCGGGTCGCCATGCCCACCGCGATGCCTTCCGAACCGTTGATCAGCAGGTTCGGTACGCGAGTGGGGAGCACCTCGGGCTCCATCTCGGTGTCGTCATAATTCGGCTTGAAGTCGACGGTCTCTTTGTCGATGTCTTCGAGCAAGGTGGCGGCAATTTTCGACAAACGCGCTTCGGTGTACCGCATCGCGGCCGGCGGATCGCCATCGACCGAGCCGAAGTTACCCTGGCCATCGACGAGCATGTAACGCATCGAAAACGGCTGCGCCATGCGGACCAAGGCGTCGTAGACCGAGCCATCGCCATGGGGATGGAACTTGCCCAGTACTTCGCCGATAATCTTGGCGCATTTGCGGGTAGGGCGATTGTAGTTTAGCCCCATCTCGCTCATTCCAAACAGGATGCGCCGATGGACGGGCTTCAACCCGTCGCGGACATCGGGCAGCGCGCGCCCAATGATTACGCTCATGGCGTAATCAAGGTACGAGCGTTTCATCTCGTCTTCGATGTTGATCGGAATCAGGTTCTTTCCGTCTCGAAACGATGGTGGGACGGGTGGTTCTTGATTGTCGTTATTGTTCGCCAAGCTCTTATTTTATCAAGACCTTAGCCCCGCGTCCAATTTGAATGCAGTATCGGTTCCCGCCTCATAGGGCACCCCGCCTGGGTGACGAAATGAAAAAGCGCAACAAGCATAGCGGCTTGTTACTGGATGACTTTCTGAAAGAGGATGGAATCTTCGCAGCGTCGCGCGCGGTCCTACTGAAAGAGACGCTCGCCGGGCAAATTCAGCAAGCGATGGCGAAGGACAAAATCAGCAAGGTCGAGATGGCGCGGCGCATGAATACGAGTCGAGCGGCGCTGGATCGTCTTCTCGATCCGGGCAATGCCTCAGTGACCCTGCAAACCCTATCGCGCGCCGCACACGCTGTCGGTCGTGATCTGCGCATCGAGTTGGTTTGAAAACAACCTCGGCAATCGCGGGCTATCGCCGTCATTTGATGGCGGTTACCCAGTGGCGTGCCCAGGGCTCGGGTCGGCCCCAAAGTGGGATGAAAATATTCGGACGGAGGATCTCAACGTGCCTGGGGTCTACGACTACGTGGGATCTCAGTTCGGACTCGCGATAGCGCCCTCGCCGGTGTGGCCTTCCCCTTTTATCCACAAGGTCGGCATCCCAGTTTCACCTTTTCGAAGCTCAATACCCGCTGATGCACCCTGCCCGCTGATGCCCGGTGCCTACGCTTCGACGGCGGCCTCACGACCGCCACCGCAAGACTCGAGGTCACAGGTGGTTCGCTATTCCTTATCCTGTAGGACTCTTTCATTCCCTACTGTATGCCGGTTTATCCCGGCGCTCGGATACCCGGCGATGCCCCCGTTCCTCGGCCCCGTTCCTCTGATCACCTGGACGGTGAGGCTGCCGTAGAGCACGCTGAGCCAATCTCTTGGAGAGGAGGTGCACGCCAGCGTTCCAGCCGATAACGAAAGTGAACGTCAACAGCGAGATGGCCAATTACTGAACCGGAACACGCACGGCCCTGATAAACTGACTCCCAAGGAGTCTTACCGATGCACGAATCCGCCCAACGTCAAGAACTGGACAGCTTGCTGCCCGCCATCGAACCCAACAGCCGCCGCGGCTTTCTCACCACCGCTCTGCCCATCGGGTTTGCCCTGGCCGTCCAGCCGGTGATGTCGCAGACGATGATCACTACGCCCACCGGCGGCCTCACCGCCGGCGAAGTGAAGATCAAGACGTCCGACGGCGAGATGGTGGCTTATCGCGCGATGCCGGCCAAGGGCAAGAACTTCCCGTGCGTCCTGGTGGTGGAGGAGATCTTCGGCGTGCATGAGCACATCAAAGACATCTGCCGGCGCTTCGCCAAGCTGGGTTACCTGGCGATTGCGCCGGAGCTCTTTGCGCGTTACGGCGACCCTTCGAAGATTGCGGACATGCAGGTGCTGATCCGCGACGTGATTTCGAAGACGCCCGATTCCACCGTCCTGACTGACCTCGACTCCACCGTCGCCTACATGAAAGCCAACCATGGCAATACCAGGAAATTGGCGGTCACCGGCTTCTGCTGGGGTGGCCGCATCATCTGGCTTTACGCCGCCCATAACCCGCAAGTGAAGGCGGGCGCGGCATGGTACGGGCGGCTGGTGGGTGCGCCGTCGGCGTTGCAGCCGCTCAATCCGATCGATGTGGTGGGTAAGCTGAAAACGCCCATTCTGGGCCTCTACGGTGAAAAGGACGGCGGCATTCCGCTTGACTCCATTGACAAAATGCGCGCCGCGCTGAAGGGCACCGGCAACGCGAGCGAGATTATGGTCTTTAAGGATGCGCCGCACGGCTTTCATGCCGATTACCGGCCCAGCTACCGTCCCAACGATGCGAAGGAAGCGTTCGCCAAACTGCTGGTCTGGTTTAAGCAGCACGGCGTCGCCTAAGCGGCCCGTATGAATGCGCGTCTCGCAATTCTGGCGGCCGCGTTGCTGTTTTCAACGGGCGGAGCGGCCATCAAGGCGGCTTCGCTTTCCGTCTGGCAGATCGCTTCCTACCGGTCACTGATTGCGGCCGTCGTGTTGCTGGTTCTACTGCCGGCCGCGCGCCGGGGTTGGGCGTGGCGGATGGTGCCGGTGGGGGTGGCTTACGCGCTCACCCTGGTCTTGTTTGTCCTGGCAACGAAGCTCACCACCTCGGCGAACGCCATCTTTCTGCAGGCGACGGCACCGTTGTATCTCCTCTTTCTCGCGCCCTGGTTACTGGGCGAACGGTGGCGGGCGCGAGACTTGTGGGGCCCGGTGGCGATCGCCCTCGGGATGGCCCTCTTCTTTGTGGGCCAAGCGGCTCCGGTGGCGACGGCACCTAACCCTTGGCTCGGAAATCTTTGCGGTGGCGCGAGCGGATTCACTTGGGCGCTCACGCTGGCTGGGTTGCGCTGGCTGAATCGCTCCGGCGTGCCGGGCGGCTATGCGACCGCCGCGATGGGTAACTTATTCGCCGGTGCGATCGCGTTGCTTCCGGCGGGGCCGGTACCGTGGTTTTCATTTTCTGACCTGGCCGTCTTACTCTACCTGGGCGTCTTTCAGATTGCCTTGAGTTACTACTTACTGAATCGCGGACTGGCCCAAGTACCAGCCTTCGAGGCCAGCGTGCTGATCTTACTGGAGCCCGCGCTCAACCCCGTGTGGACTTACTTGCTCCACGGTGAACGTCCCGGGACATTGGCCATGGTGGGAGGGACGCTGATCTGCGGGGCGACGTTGTTCCAAAGCTGGTTGGCTTCGCGCATGTCCAAGTCACCGCCGTAATCGAAAACCTTCCCTGCTTCGCGACGCACGACCGGGCGCACGCAGTCACAGCCACGTGGGGGGGCGCGTCATGATTGGCGTGAGACAGCTTTGATCCGCGACCGGAGTCGCCGACGGGTGGGGACCGTCATGAAAACCATGAGGCACCCCGTTGGCCAGGCCCCCCGGCCCGCGCAACTGGATCATGACGAGCCCCGGCCGTCGGTGACTTCGTGCGCGGCTGGAGGCTGAAATTACTTTTTGGCGAAACTTGCGGGGACCGTGTAGACGTAAATCTTGTGCTCGCGCTTTGAGGCTTCCAGATGGTCGACAAGGGTGGGACGCCAACCGCGAATCTCGTAGTCATGAGAAATGATGCGGGCCCCGGCGTGCAGACTCTTCTCCAGCTTCGGCCGCAACAGATCGTTCGAGTCGCGCAGCAGGTAGAGCGTCACCACGTCGGCACCGGACAGGTCCACGTCCATCAGATCGCCGTGAATCACCGTAGCCAGGTCAGAGAGGCCCAGCTTTTTCAAAGTTTCCGTCGTGGACTTGGCCAGGCGTTCGGAAAGCTCAACGCCCACTGCCTTCATGCGGTGCTTTTGCGCCGCGACGATCAGTACCCGGCCATCGCCGCACCCCAGGTCATAGACCGTTTCGCCCGTGCGCAGGTTCGCGAGTTCCAACATGCGTTCCACCACGGGAACCGGCGTACCCACATAGGGGGCCAGACTTTGTGCCTTCACCTGCGCAAGCACAATCGCGGAGAATGCGAAACAACTGACAACCGAACGCAAAATCATAAATTGACCCCAGGACGCGTATCTCATTGGTGAGCTATCGGCAAACCAACCTCTATCCTTCATACGTGCCACTTTGAAGTCCGGTTACCGGAGGGGCTGAGCATTTACAGGAAGTTTAACGACTATTGGCCAATCGCCGGGTTCGATGCCCGGGCGGTGCGCTGTTTGACAATCTGCGTCACCATTTCCGCGACAGAGTACCAAAGGTCCCGTGGACGGCTGATGGTATATTCGACGCCCCGCAGGAACTTGACCGCGTGGCCAATCGAGTCGCGCCACGGCGAAGTCTGGGGGGTCAAGTTGTAGTTCATGTAGAAAACAGGCATGTTCACCGGACCCACGCCGCGCAATGATTCCTGCGATACGTTCTGCTCCAGCAGGGCTTTCGGGCCGGCAAAAATCACGGCGTCCGATTGCAGACTGGCCAACTCGGTCTTCAGCAGCGTCTCGAGGAATTCCGTTTCCCCGTGCTTGTTGGCTAACCGCGTCAGGTCAACCGTCCCCAACTTCAGGCTCTCGAGAGCCTTGCCAATGGCCGGGAAATCGATCTTCTCGGAGTTCTCCTGCTTGTAGAGCACCTTTTGGTCGTGCATGTTAAAGGCGACGACGGAAAAATGGGCGATGCGGGGGTCACGGGAGATCGACCGCAAAATGGAGACCAAGGCTGACGTATCGAAGGGCTGTAGTGTGGCCGAGCGCGCATTCTGCGGGGCGAAATTGACGAGCACCTTCACCTGCAAGCCGGGCCCGGTCTGGCGGGCGATCGGCGGCTCGTCGCGGAACTGCTCCGGTTCGGTAATGGCGATCCGCGCGGGCGGGATCATCAAGCTCATCTCCTTATCTTTGGCCGGCAAGGCCGCCTCGGACTCCCAGGAATCGGCGCATACGCGCTCCGCCCGGTCCCGCATCAGCCACTCCACCTTAAACTTGCCCTCGCCGACGTCGAAAGAGCCTTCGAGGAAAGCATCGCCCTTGGCGTCTTCGTCGATGCTGGGCACGCGAAGCTTCTGGGTAAAATACGTCGCCGAATCGGAGCCCTTGCCGGTGGAGTCGAGCGGCGTTACGCGGAAGAGAATACTCAGCAGGTTTTCGCCCCCGGCCAGTTCCCGCATGGGCACGGTGACTTCATAGCGGGCGTGAAAGCGCAGGTCAAAGCCGAGAATGGGTTTGGGATGGACGACGGCGCAAGGCAGATCGGTGCGGGGATCGCCCGCTTCGAGCACCGCTTCGTCCGTGCCGATCAGACGCGCGTTTTTACCCGTACTATTCAAGAAAATCTGCGCGTCCGCCAAACTGGCGACCAGGCACAGAAGAGCTCGGCTGTAGCGACCGAGAAGAACCGGACGTCGAAATGGAGAGCTGGACACAATCCTCCGAGTTACAAATACGAGTTATATAACTTCCCGGTGCGGATTGCAACGGGGGATTCGGCAATTATGACTTAATCATCGGCAGGGTGAAGAGAAATCGGAGATTGACTCCAAAAAGAGTAGTGCTATGCCATCCTGGAAACAGGAATGCCCACCGCGCCCGTTGTCATCGAAATCGAAGGTTTGGAGAAAACCTACCAGCCGGAGAGTGGGCCGGTGACCGTCTTCAAAGGGCTTTCGCTCACGGTGCGCCGGGGCGAACGGGTGGCGCTGGTCGGCGCTTCGGGCGCGGGCAAGTCCACGCTTTTGCACCTCTTGGGCGGGCTTGACCGGCCCACGGCGGGGCGGGTGGTGCTGGATGGCGTCGAACTCTCTGCCCTCACGAATCGCGATTTGGCCGCCTTCCGCAACCGCCGGATTGGCTTCGTTTGGCAAATTCAATCGCTGCTTCCCGAGTTCACGGCGCTCGAAAACATCATGATGCCGCTGCTGGTAAGCGGCACTTCGCCCACCTTAGCCGCGGTAACGGCGCGCGCGCGGCTGACCGAAGTGGGCCTGCTCGAGCGAAAGGACCACCGCTCGGGCGAACTCTCCGGCGGCGAGCAACAGCGCGTCGCCCTGGCGCGCGCGCTGGTCACCGAACCACTATTTTTGCTCGCCGACGAGCCCACTGGCAACCTTGACCACCAAACCGCCGATAAGGTAGTAGAGTTGCTCGAGAGTTTGCACGTCCGCCACCAATTGACTTCTGTTTTCGTTACGCACAGCCGCGCGTTCGCCGCGCGGTGCGATCGTGTGTTGGAATTAGAAGAAGGGCGGTTGATCGAAACACCAATGCCTGCGGAAGGGCCAGTCCCCGAACGGCTAGGTTGGTACCAAGGTCTTCCCCCAAACGGCGGATACCGTTCCGAGCCCTAGAGAGTAGAATAAGGCTAGATCCTATGTTCGAAAGATACACTGAGAAGGCACGCCGGGTTATCTTCTTTGCCCGGTACGAGGCTAGCCAATTTGGCAGCCCCTACATTGAGACGGAACATTTGCTCCTCGGCCTGCTCCGTGAGGACAAGGCCTTGGCCAACCGGTTCCTGCGTTCGCATGCGGCGATCGAATCGATCCGCAAGCAAATTGAGGCCCACACCACTATCCGCGAAAAGGTTTCGACGTCGGTCGACTTGCCGCTTAGCCACGAGTGTAAGCGCGTTCTCGCCTACGCGGCCGAAGAGGCCGAGCGATTGAACCACAAGCATATCGGCACCGAACATCTGTTGCTGGGCCTGCTGCGCGAAGAGAAATGTTTCGCCGCCGAGATCCTGCACGAACGCGGTCTGCGGCTTTCGCAGGTGCGCGAGGAGATTGCCCGCGCCAGCTCAGAAAAGTCATCCTCCAGCCGTTCGAAAGAGAGCAGCCTGCTGGCCGAGTTCAGCCGCGACCTTACCCAGGCCGCCATCGACGGTCAGGTAGATCCGCTCATCGGCCGTGACGAGCAACTGGAGCGGGTGATCCAAATCCTCTGCCGCCGCACCAAAAATAATCCGGTGCTGATTGGTGAGCCGGGCGTCGGCAAGACGGCCATCGTCGAGGGCTTGGCCCAGAAGATTGCCGATGGCGATGTGCCTTCTTTTCTGGCCGATAAGCGCATCCTGGCGCTTGATCTATCGCTGATCGTAGCCGGCACCAAATACCGCGGCCAATTCGAAGAACGGCTCAAGACCATCATGAAGGAATTGATGGAGAATCAGAACGCCGTCATCTTCATCGACGAGTTGCATACGCTGGTCGGTGCCGGTTCAGCCGAGGGCTCGCTCGACGCGGCCAACATCTTGAAGCCCGCCCTTTCGCGCGGCGAGATTCAGTGTATCGGGGCCACTACGCCGGCGGAGTTCCGCAAGTCGATCGAGAAGGATCGTTCGCTGGAACGCCGCTTCCAGGCCGTCAAGGTGCCGCCGCCCAATGAGGCCGACGCCATCAAGATCATGTACGGCATCAAGGAGCGTTACGAGAAGTTCCACGCCGTCGCTTACACGAACGAGGCGATCGAATCGTCGGTTTACTCGTCGAGCCGCTTCATCCCGGATCGCTTCCTGCCTGACAAAGCCATCGACTTGATCGACGAAGCCGGCGCGCGCGTCAAGCTGAAGCAGACCACGCTTCCCCCCGATGTCGCCGAAGTGCAGAAGCGCATCAAGTTCATCGTGCACCGCATGGAAAACGCGATCGCCAATCACGAGTTCGAAAAAGCTCGCTTTTATTCCGATGAAGAGCGCAAGGAACGCGACAACCTGCGCCAGCTTCGCGAAAAATACAACCTCGACGACACTTCCACCGGCGTCGTCACTAAGGACGACATTGAAGACGTGGTGGCCCGCTGGACCGGGGTGCCCATGACGTCGATCAAAGAAGAGGAGATCTCCAAGCTTCTACGCGTCGAAGAAGAACTGCACAAACGCGTCATCAGCCAGGAGAAAGCGATCTCGGCATTGGCCCGCGCCATCCGCCGTTCGCGCGCCGGCCTCAAGTCGCCCAAGCGTCCGTCCGGCTCCTTCCTGTTCCTGGGGCCCACCGGCGTCGGCAAAACCGAAGTCGCCCGCGCCCTGGCCGAGTTCCTCTTCGGCAGCGAAAAGAATTTGATCCGCTTCGACATGTCGGAGTTTATGGAGAAGCATTCGGTGGCCAAGTTGATCGGTTCCCCTCCCGGCTATGTCGGTTATGAGGAAGGCGGCCAATTGACGGAGCGCGTGAAGCGCAACCCCTACTCGATCATCCTGCTGGACGAAATCGAGAAGGCCCATCCGGATGTCTACAATATTCTGCTGCAAGTCTTTGAAGACGGGCAATTGACCGATGGTCTCGGCAATACGGTCGACTTTAAGAACAGCATGATCATCATGACGTCGAATCTCGGCGCTCGCTTTCTGGATAAGAAGAAGGGCATCGGCTTCGACGCGCCTTCACCCAACGGCATTGCGGCCAAGGTGGAGGATCAGGTGATGGCGGAAGTGAAACGCGCCTTCAACCCGGAGTTCCTCAATCGCCTCGACGAGATCATCCTTTTCACGTCGCTCAACGACGAAGACCTGATCAAGATCATCGGCCTGCAGGTGGAGCACATCAACCAAAATTTGGCCATCAAGCAGATCCGCATCCGTCTGAACGAGGATGCCGCCAAGTACATCCTGGAGAAGACGGCCAGTGACCGCTCCTACGGCGCGCGTCCCCTGCGCCGTGCTCTCCAGAAGTACATCGAAGATCCGCTCTCGGACATGGTGATCCAAGGCACTCTGCCGAAGCCCAGCAACCTCGAGGTCTACCTGGGCGACGCGGGCATCTTCTGCCGCCAGATTGACCCGCCGGAAGGCGTGGCGGTCGAAGGCGAAGAGGTCGCGGTCGGAGTGGGCGGGGGCGGCGACACTGGCCCCGGTGGCAGTCCGGCTGTCCGCGAAGGCATGCCGCTCTACATGTTCTCGTAATTCTCTCCAGCAAGCACCCAGCACGGGCCGGCCCGCCGCAAGGCGCAGCCGGCCTGAGGCGCGTTTAGGGCCTGTGTCGTGATGGAATCATCGAAGAAGCGGTCCGGCCCTGGGAAACGGCACCGATCCGAATCACGAGCGTCGTCCACGACCTTGCCGCCTTTTTCAGTCGGCGAGGCAGGATGGCCGGGAGGGGCGCGGCATGGCGATGCGCAGCCTGGTTTTGGGGGCGGTGGCGGCCAGCGAATGGACATTGAGAAGTCGTTGCCCGGTGAAGCCGCAGGGGCAGGGTTCGCCGCTGATGAGGGTGCCACCTAAGCCCGATGCCAGCCGAACCACCGGGAAATGTGTGTTCGCCAGACTGGTGACCACCAGCTCCGCTTGGCGAGGCGCTTTTGCCGATTCAATCACTTCGAAGAGGGTCTGCGCCTGGTTGATGTGGAGGCCCATCCGCACGTCACATTCGCGGGCCAAGACCTCGTGCCGGTGGCCGAGAAAATATTCCAGCACCGGCACGCCAAAGGCCTTCCAGAGGAGGTCACGGTCGGCGTGGGTGAGGACACCCGCATCGCCAAAGGGGAGGCCGGTGAAGGCGATGATGGGTCGCCGGACCGAGGGGAAGTAGGCTCCGCGGTTGAGGACACACGTCGCCATCCGGCGTAGTAAAGTCACCGGACCCGCCAGACACTCGGGCCGTAGATAGGCCATTTCCGGGTCCCAGCCTTCCGGGAAGCACATCACCGAGGCGTTCTCGACGAAGCCGTCCATCAGAATGGCGGTGCGGGTGGAGGGGGCCAGCACATATTCGAAGCGCCGGAAGCCCGGGTCAGGCGACTGAGTGTTCAAATGCCGGTTGCGGTCTCGAAGATACTCGTCGCGCTGGACTACCGGAAAGCGGCCGGCCAGATTAGCGGGGCTCGACTCCCGGCGCAGCTGGGCCAGCAGCTGTGGTTGATCCGGATTGGACTCTCCGGCAGCCGTCCCCAGCGCGAGCCGCATCAGTTCGCGAATTCTCTCCTCGCGCAGCGCCCAAGCTTGGCGGCCCGGTTTCGGGCGTCGATCGAAGGTGAACCAGGGCAAGCCCCATCGGCTGAATACTCGCATGATCGTCTCTACAATAGAGTGGGATGAGCGAGCGATTCCTCTCCTAAATATTTCTATTTAGTGGGGAGTTCGCAGAAATCGTGGAGATTGTCTACAAACAAGCGGCGGGCTAGCCCTGCATCGGCGCCAATTTCTTCTAAGGCGGGGATCTGGGCGGCCGCCACGGCGGCGTTCCAGCCACGGGGAAAGAAGGACGAGTCGGAGCCAAACAGGAGCCGATTGGGTCCGGTGATGGCGAGGGTCTCCTTAAAGACGGTGGTGAGACTGACGGCGGGCGCTTGCAGCCGCATCCAGCTATTGCTGGACGAGGTGTCGAGATAGACGTTGGGGCACAGCTGAGCCACCATGAGTGTCTCGCGCCAGTAGCCGGCCCCGAAATGGGGGACAACGAAACGGGTGCTGGGAAATTCGAGCGCCAGGGCATGGAGGTCGATCGGGTTTGAGAACTTCATATCGAAGCGCGACGGCAAGCCGAGTTTGCCGCGCACGCCGACGCTCAAGATGCCGCAATGGACGAAGATCCGCGCCTTGGGAATTGCTTGGATCAGGTTTTTGACGGCGTCGTGTTGGATCGAATAGCCATGCATGGCGGGGAATAGGCACAGCATGCGGATTTGGCCCGAGTCGACCAGGGGCGCGACGGCTGGGATCGTCAAGGGGTCAAGCGGATTCACCATGGCGGCACCCCAGAAGCGCTCAGGATAGGCCTGAACGGCGGCGGCGACCGAGGTAAGGTCGGGAGGCAGGCTCGCGATCAGCATGGCTTTGTGGACGCCATGCCGGTCGAGTTCCGCCAGCCAGGTGGCCGCAAAAGCGACGGGATCCTCGGCTGGGCGTTCCCAGCCTAAGATCCCGTAGAGAGAGCCAAGGTCACATTGCTTCTGCTGGGCGAGCAGGGTGAAGAACCTATGCGAAAAGAAGTGAACGTGCGCGTCGGCGACGGGTAGGTCGCCCCACGGCGTCAGCAATGGTCTACTCGCCGCCGACAGCCGAGGCGCTCAGCAGCTGCTCGCGGACGGCGTGTTGTTCACGAACCGGCGGGCCGGGCAGCTTGGTAAGGCCGGCGGCGAGAGCGAGCTGAGTTAAGCCAGCAACGTTGTTGACGCTAAGCTTCTTCATCATGGTTTTGCGATAGCTGCGGACGGTTTGCAGGCCCAGGGCGAGCATCACCGCGATTTCCTTGCTGGTTTTGCCTTCGGCAACCAGCCGGAGAACTTGCAACTCGCGAGGCGAAAGGCCTTCGAGCGCGGACGGCAATGGCTTCGAGTCCAGGTCGCCTTTCTGGATGCGCGTCAACAAGCGGTCGGAGACTTGCGGACTGAGGTAGGAGCCGCCTTTGGCTACGGTGCGCAAAGCGTCGAGCAGATCGCTATCGGAGGCGCGCTTCAAGACAAAGGCGCGGGCTCCGGAGCGGATGGCGCTGACCACCGAATGCTCATCGTCGTACATCGACAGAATGGCCACCCGGATGTCGGGCTGGTAGCGCAGAATTTCGGCGGTAGCTTCGATTCCGTTCAGTCCAGGCAGACCGATGTCCATCAGGACAATGTCGGGACGCAACTTGCGGGTGAGCGCGACGGCGTCGGTCCCGTTGTCTGATTCACCGATGACTTGAAAGTCCTCGTCAAGTTTCAGGATCGCCCGGATCCCGTCTCGCATTATCTTATGATCATCGACCAGCAAAACACGTGTGATCATTATATTTTATTGCCTATTCCCAATCCCGTACTAATATCGACACAAGTGTACCTTGCGCCGTTGATTCAATATTCAAAGTGCCGCCCGCTAGTGAAGCGTGGTGGCGCATGAGAGCCAAGCCTAAGCCTTTGGCCGGTGGCTGGGTTACATCGAAACCGCAACCATCATCGCGAATTTCCAAACGGACCGAAGCAGGAGAACCCTTCAGGAGCAGATCAACCCGTTTCGCGTCGGCGTGGCGAATGGAGTTTTCCAAGGCTGCCTCCGCAATTCTATAGAGTGGTGAAGAAATCCGCAACGGGATTCGTAGCCGGGGTTCGATCTTTTGGCTGATCGGTGCCCTTTGTTGCCTGCGGAAACGCTCCACCAGCCGTTCCAACGCAAACACCAGCCCCACGCGTTCGACGACGGCGGGGTTAATCTCAAAACTCAATTCACGTAACTGCTCGATCACTTGGCCGAGCAGATTTTGCACTTCGGCGGTCTTCGCGGTCAGCTCCGGCACCTGCGAGCCGTGCTCCATGCGGATGAGGTCAAGATGTAGGCCTGCGGCGCTCAGAACCTGATTGACATCGTCATGCAGGATGCGGGCAATGCGCGCCGACTGTACTTCTTGCGCGTTCATCAACGCGACCAGGGAATCCGCCAGCGTGTCAGCGGCGGCTCCTCCCGTTGCTTCATTCAAATGGGGCAAACCTTAACCATTGAGTATCGCCTATTTTTTGCGAGCCAGGGCTTTCCGTGAGGCAGCTGTCACATCTCGCGCGAGCAAACCGTACTTGTCGAGGATACTTTCCGGGGTTCCTGATTCCGCATAACGGTTTTCGATGCCCACGAATTCCATCACGCAAGGCGTGCCGGAAGCGACGGTCTGCGCGACGCGCACGCCGAGGCCACCATCCACCAGATGCTCTTCCACCACCACGATCGCGCCGGTTTCGCGGGCGGCTTTGTTGACGGCTTCGACGTCATGCGGCTTGATGGAGTACATGTCGATGACCCGCACAGAGACGCCTTCTTCGCCGAGCGCCTCGGCCGAGCGAATCGCCTCGGCCACCATCAGGCCATGGGCGATGATGGTCAGGTCTTTCCCTTCGAGCAGCGTCTTCGAGCCGCCCACGGTAAACTTTTCGCCATCCTCATAAACGATGGCGGCTTTGGCGCGACCGGCGCGGATGAAGCACGGCGCCGGGTGATAGGCCAGCAGTTTCACCAGCTCAAACATCGACACGTCGTCGGCGGGCGAGACCACCACAAAGCCCGGGAGTGAACAGGCCAGGGCCAGATCCTCGATCGACATCTGGGAGGGTCCGTCTTCGCCGATAGAAATGCCGCTGTGGGTGCCCACTACTTTGAGCGGGACGTTGGGATAAGCCGCCGTGACGCGCAGTTGCTCAAAGCCCTTGTTCATGACGAAAGCGGAGAAGCTGGCGACGAAGGCGATCTTGCCGGAAGCGGCCAGCCCCGCCCCGATCGCCACCATATTGGCTTCGGCGATGCCGCAAGAGACAAAGCGTTCGGGAAACTCTTTGGCAAAAAGATGGGTGTAAGTGGACTTCGACAGATCGGCGTCGCAGACGACTACTTGGGTATTTTCGCGGCCCAGCGCGACCAGCGCGCGGCCAAAGGCTTCGCGGGTGGCGGGACCCGGCTTGAGTTCGTATTTCGTATTGGTGGCCATGTATTTCCTTATGCCAGCTCGGCCATAGCCTTTTGAAATTCTTCCGGATTCGGCGCGGTGCCGTGGAACTTGGGGTTGTTCTCCATGAAACTGACGCCCTTGCCCTTGATGGTGTGGGCGATGATCACGGTGGGCTTATTCTTGGTCGCCGCCGCTTCGATATAAGCGCTGCGGACTTCGGCGGGATTGTGGCCATCGATGGTAATGGTGTGCCAACCGAAGGCGCGCCATTTGTCACCGATCGGTTCGAGCGCCATAATATCTTTCACCCAGCCATCGAGCTGAATCTTGTTGTAGTCGAGCAGCGCGACGATGTTGTCGAGGTTATGGAAGCTTCCGAACATGGCGGCTTCCCAAATCTGTCCTTCTTGAATTTCGCCGTCGCCCAGCATGACGTAAGTGCGCGAAGGTGAGCCATTCAGGCGCGCGGCGAAAGCCATGCCGAGACCGACGGAGAGTCCTTCGCCGAGCGAGCCCGTGGAGGCTTCGAGCGCGGGGATAAAGCGGACGTCGGGATGCCCCTGATAGATGGAGCCCATTTTGCGCAGGGTGTTCAACTGGTCTTTGGGAACATAGCCGGCCTCGGCCATCACCGCATAGAGAACGGGGGCGGCATGGCCTTTGCCGAGAATGAAGCGATCACGGTCCGGCCACTTCGGATTCTTGGGGTCGTGCTTCATCTGGTCGAAGTAAAGACCAACTAATAATTCAACGGCGGAGAGCGAACCACCAGGATGGCCGGACTTCGCGGCGGTGATCATCTCGATGATGGAGCGGCGAACGCGCTTCGATATGGCTTCGAGTTCAGTGAAGGACGGGGTTTCAGCGGACGTCATGATACTTTGTCCAGGGTACCACTAGGGCCCAGGACTATGTTTGCGATGGTCATGGAGCTTGGGCCGGATGGACTTTTGTGGACGAGTTCGAACGCCTGCGGCAACAGGTCGTCATGAACGCTCTACGTTAAGCCCAAGCTGGGTCATTGCGCTGCGATTGCTCGGATGCACTGCGAAAGCTAAAATACATCCGCAGGCCCCACTCTGAGGGGCGCACTTCATCCAATAAAGTCGCGGTGATTCGTCCGGTGATCTCGCTCAAAGTCTCCGTGCCGCGACCGCGTGAAAACTAACTTCTATTGACGGCAGACTCAAATCGCCATCGAGCCGCGACCGGAGGGAGCGGGCTATATTAAACAGTTATGAAATGTGATTTTGGCCCGCTCCTTCCAGTCGCGGCTCGATCGCGGGGCGTTTCGTCGTCGAGGCGGTAAAACAAGATTCCTTTTCACCCGCTCTGAACACTAAGTGTTCACGACGAAAGCCCGGCGTACAAGTCAAGAGCGTGCCGTCTCCTACGAATGTGATAAGCAATGCGTATGGAGTTTCGACAAGCCGTGAACCGGCGCCAGTTTCTGCCGTGGGCCGCGATGCCCCTCTGGGCCGCGCCCCGGGGCCCCGTGCAACTTTCCATCGGCAACTACGGCATGCGGATGTGGGGGGTGGATCAGGCCCTCTCGACCATTCGTGAAATCGGTTACGACGGCGCCGAACTCTGCTTGATGGCCGGCTGGCCCAGCGAGCCCGCGAAGCTCGACGCCGCCGCTCGACGGCGTATCCGGCAACAGCCCTTGCCCATTCCGTCGATGATCGAGAACTTCAACCTGCTGGTCTCCGGCGAAGAGCACGCCCGCACCCTCGACCGCATTCGCACCGCCGCCGCCTTGGCGCATGACATTGCGCCGAACATTGCGCCGAACATTGCGCCGAAGCGGCCGCCCCTTCTGCAATCCGTCCTGGGGGGCAAGCCCTCGGAGTGGGAGCAGGTGAAACACAAAATGGCCACCCGGCTGGCCGATTGGGCGAGGGTGGCGCACGAGAACCGGTTGCGCCTCGCCGTCAAGTCTCACATCGGCAGCGCGTCCGATACGCCGGAAAAGCTAATCTGGCTGCTCGACCAAGTGAATCACCCCGCCCTAACGGCGATCTACGATTACAGCCATTTCCAATTGCTCCCGCTTGCGCTTCCAGTCTCGCTCGAGACTCTGCTGCCGCGCAGTTCGTTGATCACGGTAAAAGATGCCCGGATGACCGGCGGCCAGCCCCAGTTCCTGTTGCCCGGCGACGGGACCATCGACTATGCCCAGTACTTCGCGCTGCTCAAGGTGAAGCACTATCGCGGCTGGATGCTGGTGGAGATCAGCCGCCAGTTGCAGGTCCTTCCGGGCTACGACGCTCTCGCAGCGGCCCGAAAATCCTACCAGAATCTCGCGCCCGGGATGCTGGTGGCGGGTCTTCGCTAGAGCACAGCGAGTGGAATGCACCGTAACGGAGCCCCAGGGATACCGGGTACCGGAAAAATCTACGCTTCTGACGTAACCCTGGGCTGCGTGAGACATCTAACAGATTGTGATGCCAGAAAGTGCCCGAAATCGAAGATCTTCTGCACAATCAACGTATTTTGCGGCTTCAA
Source organism: Bryobacteraceae bacterium (assembly GCA_031367405.1). GTDB lineage: Bacteria > Acidobacteriota > Terriglobia > Bryobacterales > Bryobacteraceae > JALHNI01. Next base: position 6,902 of record JANLPT010000118.1, on the reverse strand, counting down.
ACGGACAAGTTTTCCGTATACTGGGTCAGGCAATAGGGTTTGGATTAACATGATGATGACCAGAGTAGTGCGTCGGCAAGGCTTAGACTTGGCCCGCGTGCTTGTCGCCGACGACCACCCAGCCTCGCGGCTTACCTTGCAAACAGTGCTGGAGGCGGGGGGCTATCAGGTGGATACGGCTGCCACTGCGGCGGAAGCCGTAGGGAAACTCGACGCCGACGAATATGCTTTGGTGCTCACTGAGATGTCGATGGAGACTCCGAACTCCGGCCTGAAAGTGATCGCCCACGCTCGGATGATGGACTACAAGCCCGCCACGGCCGTCCTCAATACGAACCTGAATGCCGCAGCCGACCGGCGGCAGCTGACCGATTTCCTGGTGGCTCCCGAAAATTTGCCCGAGTTTTTTGCCCAAGTCGCGGCGCTCATCAGCGACCGCGCCACCCGGCTGGTGAACCGGCAAGCGCGCCACGCGGTTGCCGCCAATTAGCGCTGAGTTATTCACCCGTCCACCAGCCGCGCCCGCCGGTGAAAGCGAGTTTGCCGCCATCCGGCGAGAATGGCGCACACTCGCAAGTCCTTTAATATCGACGAAGGCGGACCCCCGGCCCGCCTGCGTAAGTCTGACGAACCCCGGCCTTTAGGGAGGGGACCATTAACGCGGCGAGAAATGATGCGAGCGCCATCTCAAAACGCCCTTACTTTTCGTCCGCCGACGGACCATACAGTCCCGGAACCGGAATGTCGTTGAGCCGGTAGTACACGGTCAATTGCGCCCGATGGTGGATGATGTGGTTCATCACCATGCCGCGCAGGACGGCGATCCTCGGCATCGTCATCAATGGTTTGCCCGCCATCAACAGCGACCAGTTCTCCATCATTGCCGCATCTGAGGTTGCCTCCAGCAGGGTGCGGAATTTCTTCGCACCCGCATCGAAGTGTTCCAGTACCTCGGCGCGCGACGCGGCTTTGGGCGTCTCGACCGGCGGCCCCTCGACGGGTGCCACGTCGAACGAGGCCTGTTCCACCGTGATCGCTCCCCAAGTTGCCATATGGGCAAGGTCATTGGCCAGTTGACCAAGGCTCATCGACTTGACGTGCGGCTTCCAGCCGAACTTGTCATCGGGCAGCCGATCCAGCACCTTTCGCGTCCCAGCCATTTCCTGGTCGAACTCGGGTAAGAGAGATTGCGCAATGCTCATGGCGTCGATTTTAGCTGAATGGGGCGGTGGATGCACGGCTAAATTTTAGCCCGCTCGTGGGCCATTTGTTATTGCGACATTATTCTCAAAATGCTTGTAACCCATTGCCGGTCTAAGAGTTACGGACTGCTCCGAGTAAAACGGTGGCCGCGCGGCGCGAGCTATACCGCCCGCCGTGAATCTTAAAATTTATCGCCTGGAGTGCCAGCGCCAAGCGGTTCGGACAATGTCGCCGATCGACGAGAGCTTTGGCTCCCAACCGAGCACTTCCCGGGCCCGGCGAGCGTCCGCCACCAGACTGGCCGAATCGCCTTCGCGTCGAGGATTCCCGATCACCGGCACCGGCCTGCCCGACACCCGTTCCACCGCCTGGATCACCTCACGAACCGTGTAGCCTTCCCCAGTCCCCAAATTGAGCGCCATGGACTCGCCACCTTTACCCAGGTAATCGAGCGCCGTCACATGAGCCTCGGCCAAGTCGCAGATATGCACATAATCGCGGACGCAGGTGCCGTCTTTGGTGGGATAGTCCGTGCCGAAGACGCTAATGTGCGGCCGTTGGCCGAGCGCCGCCTGGATGATCAGCGGAATCAGGTGCGACTCGGGCGAATGGTCCTCGCCGATTTCGCCATCCGGATCGGCACCCGCCGCGTTGAAATAGCGGAAGACCACCCAGCGAATGCCATGCGCATGCGCGAAGGCGCGCAAGGCGTATTCGACAAAGAGCTTGCTCTCCCCATACGGATTGATCGGCAACTGCTTTTCGGTCTCGGGAATCGGCATCTGCTCCGGCATGCCGTAGGTGGCTGCCGTCGAGCTGAAGATGATGTCGCGCACACCCGTCTCGACCATCGCCTCCAGCAGAGTCAGCGTGTTGACGAAGTTGTTGCGATAGTATTTGGCGGGACGCTCCACGCTTTCCCCCACCTGAATAAACGCGGCAAAATGCACCACGGCTTCGATCCGGTGGCGCTCGATCACTTCCTTCAGCCGGGCACCATCGCCCAAGGTGCCTTGTTCCAAAGGGCCCCATTTGACCGCCCAGGCATGGCCGTTCGAAAGATCGTCGTAAACGACGGGCGTGTGCCCGCGTTGCGCCAGCAGTTTCGCCGTATGGCTGCCAATGTAACCAGCCCCTCCGCACACCAAGACACGCACGAGATGGAATTCCTCCCGATGAACTCTCTAGGCAGTATACCGGCAGCGCGATACCGCCAGGCGAGGGAATAATCTGAGAGGCGAAAAGGATTTATGCATAGCGCCACGATTTCAGAAGCCCCCTGTGCGCCCACCTGTGCCGATTCGTATCCGCTAAGTAGTTCAAAAGAAAGAATGTTAAATTAGAAGCCGCCCCCCCGGATTGAGCCTTGACTGTGTTTCGCTGACAGGCCTAGAATCAAACTAGGTCTAATTGCGTACTTCCGGCAAACTCTGAGGCTTGGGAAGAGTGGAATCTGACGCAAGGACGGGAAGAAGACGAGATATGCGACATCTAGCGCTTGGACTGCTCATCACGGGAATCGCGCTCACCGGCGCGGCTCTAGCGGCTGACAAGAAAGCTGCGGAAAATGGCCAGCGGGAAACCATCGCCCGGCCGATGACCGACAAGGAAAAGAAGCGCCGCGAAGATAAGCTACGCAAAGAACTCGAGACCCCCTTCCGCAAATGGTTAAACGAGGACGTCACCTACATCATCACCGATGAGGAGCGCACCACCTGGAAGCGCCTCGCGACCGATGACGAACGCGAGCAGTTCATCGAACAATTCTGGCTGCGTCGCGACCCATCGCCGGACTCTCAGGAAAACGAGTACAAAGAAGAGCACTATCGCCGGATCGCCTATACCAATGAACGCTTCGCGTCGGGCATTCCGGGCTGGAAGAGTGACCGTGGCCGCATCTACATCACCTTCGGCCCGCCCGACGAACTCGAAGATCATCCGTCGGGCGGCACCTACGAGCGGCCGATTGAAGAAGGCGGCGGTACTACGTCGACCTTCCCCTTCCAGAAGTGGCGCTACCGCTGGATTGAAGGCGTAGGCCAGGACATCAACATCGAATTCGTCGATACCACCATGACCGGTGAGTTCCGCATGACCATGGACCCGTCTGAAAAAGACGCCCTCATGATGGTGCCCGGCGCCGGCTTGACGCTTTACGAGCAAATGGGCCTCTCCAACAAGACCGATCGCTTCAGCCGCACCGACGGCACTCGTCTCGGCACCGGCAACCAGGCCATGCCGATGAAGATGAATCAGTTTGAGCGCTTGCAGCAATTCGCCAACTTGCAGAAGGCGCCCAAGATCAAGTTCCGCGATCTTGAGGCGCAGGTGAATTCCAAGATCACCTTCAATGTGCTGCCCATGCAGGTGCGCATCGACTTCATCAAGATGACCAACGCCACGGTCAACGCCTACGTCACCATCCAGTTCGAGCGCAAGGACCTCCAGTTTAAGCAGGAGGCGCAACTCTCCAAGGCGCTCGTGAACATTTACGCTCGCGTCACCACCATGACGCGCCGCGTGGCGAACGTCTTTGAGCACCCGGTCTCCATCGAAGTGCCGACCGAAATGCTGGGCGAAGCGTCCAAGGGCAAGGCTATCTATCAGAACGCCATTCCGCTGGCCCCCGGCCGTTACCGCTTGAACGTCGTCGCCAAGGACGTCATCGGCGGCAATATGAACAATTACGAAGTCGCCCTCGACGTGCCGCGCTTCGACGACGAAAAGCTGGCCATGAGCTCGGTGATTCTCGCCGACATGATTGAGAAGGTGCCCACCAAGCAAATTGGTGCGGGCCAGTTCGTCATCGGCACTTCTAAAGTGCGTCCGCGCCTCGGCGAGAGTTTCCGCCGCGACGAGAAGATGGGCATCTTCGCCAACTTCTATAATTTCTCGCCCGACGAGAAGAGCAAGAAGCCGAATGGCACCATTGAATATGAGATCGTGAACAGCGCCAATTTGAAGGTGTTGGAGTTCACGGAAGAAGTGAAGGACATCGCCGGCGCGTCGGCCAACCAAGTGACGATTGAAAAATTACTGCCGCTTCAGAGTCTTGAACCGGGCAAGTACACGCTCAAGATGAAGGTAACGGATAAGAACTCCAATCAGATTCTCACTCCGTCGACCATTTTTACGGTATCTTAATCAATGTGAGTATTCCTGCCACACTGGAGGGCAGGTGCCGGTGAAGGATCTACTGCGTCCCTTCTTATTGAGCCTCCTCGCCGCGGGAGCGTCCGCGAGCCTCGGACAAGGTGCCGACTTGCGCCGCATGATTTCCGTTGCCTCCATCTCGCCGGGTACCGTGCTGGGGGTAGTGGCCGACGCCGCTGGCGGCGTCCAAATGGGGGCCACTGTCTGGCTCCTCAACCGTTACGACCGGCCCATCGTCCGGGCCGTCACCAACGAGCGAGGTCAATTCGGCTTCGACCAGATCCTCCCCGACATCTACAGCATTAAGGTGACGCTGGCCAGCTTTGTGCCGGCCATGAAGAGCAACATCCAAGTCCAGGCCGGCCGGGCCAGTTTCCTCAACATCCATTTGGCCAGTCTCCTCAGTTCCGTGGAACTGTTCTATTCGGCACCCGGTGCCGCCAAACTCATGAGCGACGATTGGAAGTGGGTTCTGCGTGGTTCAGCGGCTTCACGACCCGTGCTTCGCGCTCTGCCGGGCTATGACATCAACCAGCCGGCGCGTCACGAATCCAGCGTTTTCTCCGATACGCGCGGCATGGTGAAGGTTTCGGCGGGCGAATCGGCCGCCTATTCGAACCAACAGGACTTGGGCACTGCCTTCGCCATGGCGACTTCCGTCTTCGGTTCGAATCATGTGAGCGTCAGCGGCAACGTTGGCTATTCTCCGGTAAACGGCACGCCGATGGCCGGTTTTCTCACCAGCTTCCGCCGCGGTACGGGCGACGCGAGCTTGATGAATCCTGAAGTGAAGCTGACCATGCGGCAAGTCTTTCTACCGGCGCGGCTGGCCGGCGGCATACTATCGGGTTCGGAGACGCCAATGCTGCGGACTCTGTCGCTGTCGGTAGCCGAAAAAAAACAAGTGACGGATGACTTGCTGGTCGAATACGGCTTCTCGCTCGACTCGGTCACATTCATTGAGCGTCTGAATTACGTGAGCCCCTATGCGCGCGCCACCTACGAATTGGGTTCGTTTGGTGCCATCGAGTTCGGCTTCAGTTCGGGCGCACCGCCGATCGAGTTGCTGGAACAACGCGCGGACAAGAACGCCGATCTCTCGCAGAATCTCACCGCTCTCGGCATGTTCCCCCGTCTCACGCTGGCCGGTGGCAGCACCCGGATCCAGCGTACCGAGAATTTTGAGTTGGGTTACCAGAAGGTGATTGGCTCGCGAACGATTTCCGTGGCCGCCTATCGCGAAAGCGTCCGCAACGGCGCACTCACCATGGCCGGCGCCAATGGCCTCCTGCCGCCGTCCGAACTTCTGCCTGACCTAAGTTCCAATAGCTCCGTTTTTAATGTCGGTGCGTACAAGCGCATGGGGTTTTCGGGCACCGTCACCGAGAAGGTGAACGATTGGGTGTCGGCTTCCATCACGGTGGGCCGCGGCGGCGTCTTGCGCACCGAACAGCGAGCGTTGAATATCGTCGAACCGGGCGAGATCCGGGCCGCGCTCCATCGCGCCCAACAGTTTTACGTCACCATGCGCCTCAACGGAACTCTGCCCGTGGTGGGCACCAAACTCGGCGCGAGTTATCAATGGACCGACTACCGCTCCCTCACGCCAGGGCACATGTACCTCACCCAGCGGACCTATCCTGAATCCGGTCTCAACTTTAGTCTGCGCCAGCCCGTGCCTGGCCTTTTCGGCATGCCCGGCCGCATGGAGATCCACGCCGAGGCGCGCAACATGCTCGCGCAAGGCTACCTGCCCCTCGACACGCCCCTCGGTCGCCGCCTGCTGCTGATTCACACGCCACGCGCCCTGCGCGGCGGCGTCAGCTTCTTCTTCTAGCCTCGATCACAGTGGTGGCGCTCAACTCGCGGTAGATCTCGAGCTGCAACGCATCCACCATCGCTTTCCAGCTCGCTTCCAGGATATTTTCTGACACCCCCACCGTCGTAAATGAGCGTTGGCCATCGTGCCAATTAATCAACACCCGCACGCGCGAACCCGTGCCGCGATTCGTTTCGCGCACCCTGACCTTATAGTCGACCAGCGTCACTTCCGAGCAACGCGGGTAAGTGCTTTCGATGCATTCACGCAACGCCTGGTCCAGCGCATTGACGGGCCCTTGCTGCGACCGCGAGGTGGCCACGTAGACGTTCTCGCCCACCCGCACTGTCACCGTAGCCTCGCTCATCGAACCGGTATGCTTAATCGCCTTGCTCTGGTTCACATGGGTGATCACCTCGTAGGCGATCACTTCGAACGGTGCCGAATCCGGCCGCGCCGCCTGATGCACCAGTAACTCGAAGGAGCCTTCGGCGGCTTCGAATTCGTATCCCTCGTACTCCAACTGCTTCATGCGGTCGAGTAAGTCACGGCGGCTGGATTCGGAGAGTTCGGGCAGGCCCTTTTCGGTAGTCTTATGGACGATGTTGGCGCGCCCCGAAAGGTCTGACATCAGCACGCGCTGCACATTGCCGACTAACTCCGGCGCGATGTGTTCGTAAGTGCGCGAATCCTTCAGCACCGCACTAACGTGGATGCCGCCTTTGTG
>JANLPT010000037.1:0-5033 GCA_031367405.1 Bryobacteraceae bacterium | reverse complement strand
CCGGGCACTTTCTCGGGGAGCGGATTCAAGAGAATGACCAGAGTGACTAGTCTTTATGCTATAATCGGACGATGGCCAGCCCAACCGAAATCTCCGCTTCCGAGTTCAAAGCCAAATGCCTCCAAATCCTCGACGATGTCGCCAGCCATCACAGCAGCGTCGTCGTTACCAAACACGGTAAACCGGTGGCTCGGCTCGTCCCGATGGAGGATCAGCGCCAGCCGCTCGGCGGAAGTTGGGAAGGTTCGGTGAAGGTCCACGGCGACCTGCTCGACTTTGACACTTCCCTCGACTGGGAAGCCAACCCTTGAACCGGGCCGTTCTCGACACTCACATTCTCATCTGGTGGCGCAGAGGCCTGCACGGCCGCCTCTCCACCGCCCAGTTACGCCTCCTCTCTCACCTCGAAGACCAAGGTGAGTTTGTCATCTCCGCCATTACCTTGTGGGAAATCGCCAAACTCGTCGCTGGCCAGCGTCTGGAGATTCCGCGGCCCCTCGACCTCTGGCTGGCGGAGATCGAACAACACCCGCGCATCCACCTCGAGCCACTCACCTCCCGCATCATCGCTGCCAGCGCCACCCTCGAAAACTTCCACCGCGACCCAGCCGACCAACTCATCGTCGCCACTGCCCACTGCCTGGGTCTTCCTCTCATTACCGTCGACGAGCGCATCCGCGCCTGGGGCGGCATAGTCACCATCTGAACGCTCAGTCGCCCAATGCCAATTTCCAGGGCCAATATTCCAGGAGAACGGGGTCGCGGTAGGGACAGCCATTCGCTGACCGCCCCTCGCACAGATTCGTACGTACGGCACTCTGCACGCAGGGATTTCACCAGCGACGAAACGAACCCGGGAGTGATTGATTTGATTGGGTTTCGCGGGTGCTGGTGGCAGTCTCGCGGGGCTCGGCAGGCAATCGTTGGTCGGGCATAGTTTGAGGATGACACAGAGGTCCAGGGTGGGCAAGGTTCGGCGGCGGAGTGATGGGGCGAAGTCGTTTGATGAGTGTGAGTTGCGGGGAGTGGCGGATGCCGAAATTCGTTGTGAACGGGGGGGCGAGGATGGGTCTAGGTGGCGGGGGAAACTGCGGGAGGTGGGGGTTCGGGCACTTTATTTAGCCGCTAATCGATTGATTCAACATAGGTTAGCGGATACCCCAGGGATGCCCGGGGATGCCCCCAATGGCCCTACCCTTTCATCCCCTACCGTATGCCGGTTTATCCCAGCGCACTGCCAGGCACTTTTCAGTTCTTTTCAGTTTCATCTGTAAGTTATCCACAAACCGGACCACCCCGGGGAGTCTGTCGGAGTAAAAAATGGACCTACGTAGAATCAATAACTTACAATCTTTTCGCGACGTCGAATTGTCCGTAAGTCATTGATTCTACGTTCGAGGAGAGTTTCTCTCCGACAGACTCCCGGCGGTGGCGAGGTTTCCGGTGACGTACAATCCGGGCGAGCTTTCGAAGACGATGTTCTCGACACGATGCCCATCGCGTTCCATCGCCCCGGTGACGCGCGCATTGAGAGGCGTGCGCGGGGGCAGAGGTTGGAGGCCCAACATGTCGAGCAGCTGTTTGTGAACTTCCGGGCGCCGCCGTTTCCAGTCCTCCAGGCCGTTTATCCCTTGGAACTGATCCCGCGTGATGGCCGCTCCTCGCGCGACCAGATGATTGCGGAACAACTCGTAGCGTTGCGCGGCGGTGTGGGGTCCGCCGCCGGATCCCAGCGCCTGGCCAAACAGGGAAGCGGCGGCGGCAAGAAGAAGGATCGGCGTTCGCACTTTAGAAGTCAAGACGAAGTCCGAACAGCATTGCCCGGCCGGCACCGGCTCGGGTGACAAGACCGAAGGAGCCGCCCTGAATGTTTGTGCTGGGGTTGATAAAGTTGACGCGGTTGAGCGCGTTGAACATCTCCCAGCGGAACTGCATCTGCACCCGTTCGCCCATTAGGCGCCAGTTTTTATGGGTTCCGATGTTCCAGTTCGCGCTGCCGGGACCGGTGAGAATGGCGCGTGCGGAATTACCGTAAAAGCCGCGGCCGGAAGCCGGCAGGGCGAAGGCGCCGAGGTCGAAGACGGGCTGCCGGTTCCTGATGCGGTCCGCCATGCCGTCGCCGCCGAGGTTGCCGTCGCCGAGGCGGTCGGGGCGGCCGGAGAACTGATTAGTATTGGCCGGGTCCGAGTTAGAATAGCCTGGGCTGAGCCGTGCACCGGTGATCATTGTGGTGATTCCGGCCAACTGCCAACCGCCAAGCAGCAGATCGGCTGCGCGCGGCAATCCGGGCAGGAATTGCTTGCCGCGCCCGATGGGAATGTCGTAAACATAGCTGAAACGCAACTGCTGGCGGCGCAGGTTGCCGTCATCGGCTCGCTCCAGGAAGCGCGCATATTGGTTCTGCTGGCTGCCGCCGCTGTAATCGCGCAGACTGACGTCGGTAATTCCCTTGGCCAACGTGTAGTTGACGTTGAACCAGAGTCCGCGGGTCATCCTGCGGTCGGCCTGGATCGTAAGGCCGTGATAACCGGAAGAACCGCCCGTTTGAACGAGGCTGGCGCTGTTGAACCGGGGATACGGTCGGCGGGCGGCGCTGAACGGCGTGGTGCTCGGACGCAGAAGGTTGAGATCCTCGTTGTAGGGAATGCTGAGGGCGCGGGTCCCGACGTAGGCGGCGTCGATTGCCATGCCCAGGAACTGGCGGCCGATGGAGAAGTTCCACTGGTGCGTACGCTCGTTCGGGAAAGCGGCGCTCAAGCCGCTAATACTCTGAATGCCGGCGAACTGCGAAGTGGCGCGGAACGGTTCGGGGAACTGAATGGACGCCACACTGGCGCTTTCGAGGATGAACGACTCGGTGGACTGCCACGGTCCGCCAGTTGCGTTCAGGGCCAGCAGGCCGGGCCAGAACTGCGAATACAGGCCGTAGCCGAGCCGGACGACGGTGGAGGCGTCGCCAAACGGGCGGATGGCGAGACCGAGGCGCGGGTTCCAGTTGTTGCCGTCGGAATTCATCAGGCTGCGCAGGGGCAGTCCGGCTTGCTGCGCGGTGACAATGGGGAGCGTGGCGGCGACCCTGGGAACCAGATCCGTGGGAATTGTCGAGCCCGCCGTGACCATATTGCCGGTCTTGGGATCGAAGGTGAACATGCGGTCGAACTTCTCTACCCAGGCGGTTTGGTACTCATAGCGCACGCCGTAGGTGAGAGTGATCCTGGGGTGCAGCTTGAAGTCGTCCTGCCAGTAGAATCCGGAGTAGGTGCTGCGCGGGTAGGCGTTGGGGCGGGCGATTCCCCGGGTGGCGCCGGAGAGGTAGCCGAGGAGGAAATTGGCGTACGCCAGACCGCTCAGGCGATCGTCGAAGGAATAAGCGCCGCGGAGGGAAAGCGGCTTGTTCTGGTTGTTGACCTGAAGACGCCGAATATCCACGCCAAATTTCATGTTGTGACGGCCGCGATACCACGAGAGGTTGTCGATGATCTGGTAGGTATTCTGCCCCGTATAGGTTTGATTCAAGCCGGTGCTGGCCGCGACCGGGATGCCCCCGCCGAAGCTGAAACTGGGCATACTGCCGATGGTTGGATCGTTGTTGGGATTGTCGATGCCCTTGATGCCAAGCTTGGACGACACGTCCACACCGAAATTGAAATCATTGTTGTTGCCGTAGGTCCGATTGAATCCGAGTTTCACTTCGTTGACCAGGGCCGGATTGAAAGTGTGGGTGTCTGAAATGACGACGCTTCGGCCAGGGACGTTGCCGACAAAGCTGTTCGCTCCGTAACCACTCTTCAACGGTCCCAGGGCGGTGTCCTTGTTATTGATGGTAAGGCCTACTCGGGCAAACAGCAGGTTCCGGCGGCTAATCTTCTGGTCCACGCGGAAGGAGTAGACGTCACTGTCAAATTTCGAGCCGGGATCGGCATAGAAATTGTCGGTCATACCGAATGCTCCATACCCGGGCTGGTTGGGATCGGGGTAGAGAATGTCCTGGACAGTGCGGGAAACCGGACTGAGGCGCGCCGCAGGGATCCGATTGTTGGTAAACGGCGCGCCGGCGGCGAGCGGGTCGACGAGGGTGATCCGGCCAACGAGCGCCGAGAAGTCGCCGCGGCGCATCTCGGTGGTGGGAACGATGAGGTTGAGGCGGTTGCCGACACGGTACCGCGCACCACTATAGGAAAAGAAGAAAAAGGTCTTATCCCGCCCATTGTAGAGCTTGGGGATATAAACGGGGCCGCCGGAGTTGATCGCGAAAAGGTTGTGGTTGACGAACGAGGGCGGCTGCCGGTCCGCCCAGGAGCGGGCGGAGAAGTTGCTGTTGAAGTTGCCCCAATATAGACCGCCGTGCGGCGCATTTGTTCCCGACTTGCTCACGGCCGCAAACTGCGCCACCTGCGCATATTCGGCGGAGCTATTGGCCGTCAGAATTTTGATCTCCTGGAATGTCTCGATATCACCCGAGAATCCGTTGGCGGTATTCCGGCTGCTGACCATGTCGTTGACCGAAATTCCGTCGCTGGTGAAGTTGTTGGCGGTGTCGCGGGCGCCATTCACCTCGAAGCCGCTCGAGCTCTGCACGCCGGCGGTCACGTTGGTGATGTTGTTCCAGCTACGGCCGAAGGGGCTAATCGGAAGTTGGGCAAAGTCGCGGCTGGTCTTCAAATTGGAAAGCGTGGCCGTCTCCGTCTCCACCTGCGCGGATCCCGCCTCCACCGTCACCGTGGTCAACACGTCGCCTACTTCCAGTTGGGCGTCAATGCGCTTGATCTGGCCGCTGGCCAAATCGATACGGGGCCGCGAAAGTGTCTTAAAACCAGCGCCGACAACGGTGACCGTGTAAAAGCCCGCTTCCAAACCGGCCAAACGGTAGCCGCCGCCATTGTCGGTTTTGATTGTCCGGGCGGCGTTCGTTCCCTCGTTGATAACCGTAACGGCGGCTCCCGGAACGAGCGTTCCCGAGGGATCGGTTACGGTCCCTAAAATACTGCTTTGCGTGGACTGCGCATTGAGGACGGAGAGCCCGGGCAGGCTCA
>JANLPT010000356.1:0-6540 GCA_031367405.1 Bryobacteraceae bacterium | reverse complement strand
GGTGGCTCTCTCAAAAGGAGGTTCATTGCATCTCCTGACGATGCATCCGGTATTGCGGTCGCTAGGAAAATACAGTTACGCCATGTACGTTTATCACATCGCGATCTACACTCACACGGCTTGGCTCATGGCTTATCTGAGCCGGCGCTCGCCGGAGGCGACGCCAGCCGCTTGGTCGATGCTCTACCCTTTCTTCGCGATTCCGGTAACCTTTCTTGCGGCGCAGCTCTCGTGGATCTTGATGGAGCGGCGGGTCCTGGCGCTGAAGTCGCGATTCCCTACTCCCTCCGGCCACCCGGGCCGGTAAATGCGGTCTTACGGCTGTGAGGAGTCGAGCAAGCGGGCGAAGACGTCTTCGATTCTGTCGATCGCCACCGGCCAGGAGTAATCGCGCTTCATCAAGGCGGCCGCCGCTAAAGCCATTCGTTGCCGCGCGACTCCATCAATGAGGGCACCGGCGAGTTGTTCGTTCAGCGAGCGCACATCCTCGTTGGCGAACAGCAGGCCCTCGACACCGGCCGCGATCAGGCCGCGATTGCCTCCAATGTCGGCGGCGACAACGCAGCAACCGGTCGCCATGGCTTCCATGAGCGCATTGGATTGTCCTTCGCTGCGCGAGGCGAGAACGAATACATCCATTGAACGCAGCCACGGCAGGACGTCGCTGGTGGAGGGGACGAACAGGCAGCGAGCGGCTACGCCAAGGGCGGCGGCCAGGGCGGTAAGCCGGTCAAGCTCGGGGCCGCTGCCGACGATCGCCAGGCGGTCGGAAGGGTGGGCGACGGAGGCAAAGGCTTGGATCAGCAAATGGAGGTTTTTCTCGGGACGCAGGACGCTGACGGTGCCCACCACCAGCCGCGCGCCGGCCAACTCGGGGAGCCGGGGACGGTTGGTGCCATGAAAGCGAGTGGAGTCCAGGCCGTTTGGGCACAGGTGAATCCGGTCCGCCGGCACCCCGCATTGACGGCCCACTTCATCCGCAAGATGGGGCGAATTGACGACAACACCGGACGCCGCGCGGTGAATCCAGCGGGTCGCCGCCCGGTAGCGGGCGGGAACCAGAGACAGCTCGCAGCGCTGGTTAGACAGGGCGGCGATGCCCGGCACGGTGCGCGCCACGGGAATCACGAAGAGGTTCATCGTAAAGTCGAAGGTCAACACCAACCGGATGCGCTGTTCGATCAGCCAGCGGCGCAAGTGCCAGCCTTCGAGGACGGCACGGGCATTGACGAAACTACTCACCGGCAACCTATGAAGGGGGATGGCGGCGCCGCGCAGTTGCGATTCCCAGAAGCCACCTTCGATCGAAAGCACGTGCGGGGCAAAGTGCTCCCGATTGAGGTTGAGGGCGGTGGTAGCCAACTGCCGTTCGCCGCCGCCATGGCCCAATGACCGGGCGGCGAACACGACCGGTATGCTCAACGAGCTGGCCTAAAGGCGGGCAATGGTACCAGAGGTAAGTTGACGGGTGCGGCGGTCCTCGGTGCGGGGTAGCGCTGCAACCCCGCTTCGCGCATGGCGATGGAATTTGCTGCGGTCAACCCCACGAGAAAAGGTAATTGAAAAAGGTACGGGATGCTGCAGAAGAGAGTGCCGAAGGAATAGGCGACGGTAGCTAACAAAAGCGCCGTCGAAATGCCAAGGGCCTGTCGGGAGGTATCTGACCACAACTGGGCCCAGCGGACATTCCGGTAATTGCTACGCAGGCACCAGATGATGACGCCGATATAGAGCGCCGCGCCGGGAAGGCCGGTTTCCGAGGAGATATCGAGATAAGTGTTATGCGGAACCTGCCAGGTTCCCTTGGCTTGGTTCTCCTGCACGCGCATATAGCCGTCGAGCGCGTAGGGAAACATTTTTGGGCCGACCCCAAAGATAGGGCTGGCCAGCGTGATCTTGATGGCCCGGACCTGGAGGTTTTTGCGTGCTTCGGTGGAACCGATGGCACCTTCCAGGTTACCTTCTCCGGCCATGTCTTCACTCGTGGCGCTGGTAAACGTCGTGAGGCGGGTCCAGGTGGAGCGTGGTACCACGGCTGCCAATACCAACAGCATCAAGAGGCTGCCAGCCACGACCATTGCCCGCACGCGACCGGAGGAAATGATGCAAGCAACCATCGTCATCGCCAGCAAAGTGAGAAGATTTGCCCGCGACCCGGTCCGGAGCATGAAAAGCAAAGAGGCGAGCGTGCAAACGAGCCAGAAGACGCGTTTGATGAGATTGCTATCCACCAGGAAGATGGTCATCAGCGCTACGCCAAACAACAGGTTCAGCGCCAAGTCATTAGGGTTCGACATACTGGTGCCGGCGATGTGAAGACGGCCATCGGCGTCTGGCGTAGCATAGCGCCAAGTGAAGACCAAGTTGGCAACGAAGCCCCACGCGTAGCCCGTGATCGCGCCGCGCACCAGATTCGTGCTCAGTAGAATACCGCAAAAGATAATGGGGGCGGTATGAAAGCGGATGGCGTATTCTCCCATCTCGATCAGATAGCCTTTGTAGCTAAAGATCACGGCCGCCAGGAGCCACCACACCAGCATCAGGAAAAACGGTATGCTGATGCTGCTCTGGAAAAACCGGCCCACCCGGCCAATCACGAGGCAGCAGGCCACGACCATGAGGCCGGTGACGACGACGATGGGAAGCGAGACGCCCAAATAAATCATCATCATCTCCGAAATATAGGAGGCGTGTAGCGCCAGATAGAAACCTAATAGGAGAGTAGCGAAACGCGCCATCGGACTATCGACGGGGATGAGACCCGGCTCGGGGTAAACCGGAGCCGGGTAGGACCAAACAGGAGCGGGCAGCGCTGCGGCCAGTCCCGAGAGAGGGTAAGTGCCGACGGGCACTTCGCGCCCAGCCGGTGAAGGGCGGGCCGATGAGAAGGGGGCCGAAGAAGGCAGCGCTTCAGAGGAAATGGAAGGTCCAGCCATACGACGGGGCAACATCCTCTTATTCTAACTTACGCCCACTTACGGAATCGCGATAGCCTGCACGGGTCCGGCTTGATCGCCGGTGACGATGCGGTGATAAAGCACCCGTCCCGGGAGTGCCGGAATGGTGATCGTCCAGTCGCCGGTGGCCGGGGTTAACGGTTCGCTGGCGTATTTGAAAGGGAGGCGCTCGTTGAACTCCGGCGCTGACACGCGGCAGGCTTCCGCGCGGGGCGTGCAATAGAATTTGTCCGGTTGGCCAAACTCCTCATAGCCGAATTCGATGTAGCTATCGCCCGAGCTACGGATCTGCACCGGAACGAAAGTTGTGCGATTTACGGAATCTTCCGGCCAGGGAGGTAATTTCATCCACACCGGCAACGAGTAGACCCCCTGCAGATTCCAAGCGGTCGACATGATCGCCCGGCCATCGGGAAACGGTTTAGCGCTGCTGTAGACATACTGTGACCCGGGCCGCGTCAACCCGTAACCGAGGCGTCGTTGGGCTAAACCCGCAGGATCATTCCGATCAATCCTGAGTTGCATGATCTGCGCCAGCACGGCTGAACCGGCCACGGCGCACAGACTGCGGTAGGAGATTTGCGAAGCATGGCAGTTGGTGAGCGTGGTGTCGAGACCAGGGGCGGCGACATAGAAGTCACGCGCGGCCGAATCGGCGCGGCATTCACCGGCGCGCTGGGCATAACAGAACTGCCAAACGTCTGAATCGGTGAGCGTATCGCCTAACTCCGCCGAACTCTTCTCCTTCAGTAAGTAACGGCCGACCCAGACCACCAGGGGACTTCGTTTGGGATCGTACTCGCCGATGATGGCATTAGCTTTATAGACCGTCGTCGTGCCGGGCTGCAACACGGCGGTAAAAGGATTATTCCCGATGGTCTGGCCGAAATACTCGGGCACCAGACCAATATTGCCATTGGGGTGATGCCAGTCAGTCGCGAAGCGCCGTTCAAAGTCAGCGGCGGCCGCGCCGCCCACGGCAATGTAGGATTGAATCGTGTTCGATAGATTGCTCGCGATGCCCGCGAAGGTCGGATATTGCGCGAACTGCGCAGTTTCCCGCTCGCCGAAACTCGAGGGCGGCACGTCAAAACGCGATACGTATCCATTGGTGCCGGCCCCCGCATAAATATGGTTGCCGCTCGCCAGTAATTCATAGGAGAAATGCCCCCGCGCGAGATTCTGGTCTTCGACGAGATAGGTGCCGAGCACCGGATCGTAAATCTGACTGCAGGTGCAGCAGGACCCCTTGGGAGTCATTCGCAAACCCCAACTCGTCGCATGCGTTGCCTGACCGCTGGAACCAAGACAACCCCGCCCCCGCGGATTCGCGATATTGCAGCAATAACCTGGTGCCGCGTCGCGCAGTAATACTAACTCGATACCTCCCGCCGGCACCTCCGTCCGCCGCACCACCATGAGATGCTCGTCATCGCAATTGCGGCCGGCATCGTAGAAATCCTGGCCTTCGTCAATGGCTGCACCTACCCAGGAACGCGCGGGGTCGCCAGGGCAGGGGGATTGTGATTTCTCACTCGCCGTGGCGACCACGGAACAGGGCTCACGGGCAATGCGCACAGTGACGCAACTATTCTGAGTCGCCCCCAGGCTTTTCCACTGTGGCGCCAAATCTGCCGGACATGCACCGTCGTAAGATCCATCATATAGACCGGGCAGC
Organism: Bryobacteraceae bacterium; assembly: GCA_031367405.1. Taxonomy (GTDB): domain Bacteria; phylum Acidobacteriota; class Terriglobia; order Bryobacterales; family Bryobacteraceae; genus JALHNI01. Next base: position 1,905 of record JANLPT010000356.1, on the reverse strand, counting down.
GCCGTATTGGTGCTGAAAGCCCCGCTTCGTTTCATGCTGGTAATGGGTGTCTCGAAAGGCCCGCCGGATTGGCTGGCGGTATTGTTGTTCCGCAAACCATTGTTCGACACAAAGACCCGATCGGCGGCAATTTGCACCGAGTGGCATCCACCCGCTAGCGAGCCAGGGCCGCCGCCATTTAGGGTATTCCAACCCCGGACGTAGTTACCCGTGCTCGCATTGAAGATAAAGATCCAGCACGGCGATTCGCCCCCCCCCACCGGCCGGGTGTAGAACACCGCGTATCGCGTAGCGAAACCGACGAAGACCAGGCTCGAAGATAGCGTTCCCCACTGCGGCTCGCTATATGCCGACTTACTGAGAATCTGACTTTGCAAGTCCTTGTTTTGCGCCGAGCGTGTAATGTTTTCCCAAATCAGATTTGGGGCACCGGTAGCGGGCGTCGTATCAGGGGACGAGTTCCAAAACGCCTGGCTATTTTCCCGGTAATCGCCGGTGTAAGTTAATTTAAAAATCGCGTTAGAGCCGCCTTGCGTCCGGATGCCGGTATAAAACACATTCGGGTTTTCGGGATCGAAGGTGGCGGCATTGGGGCCGGCAATCTCCGCCGCAGCATTGGGTAGATCTGCGGCGATATGGCCGGGAATCGAAAGCGGCTGTTTGACTAGCGCCAATAGACGGGCTTCGGGCTCGCTTTCGCCGACAAAGTAGAGCCGGCCGCCACTTTCAAACATAAACGGAAAGATGCACAAGCGGCCCACGATGGTCCTTCCTAAGGCCGCGCCTGTCCGGTCCACCGTTGTGCCGACGGGCGTAGTGGCGCATCCAGAGTGCGCACCCTGGTGCATAATATAGGATTTTGCTACGCGATAACTGGCCGAAAGCCGCACCGTGCCCACATCGGTCGTTTTGTTGATGCGGAAACCCAAACCGGCGAATTTGTAAATATTCTCCGGCAGCGTCAAACCTTCTTGAATGGTCAGCCGGGTTTGCGAAATCACATTGGCGATGGTGCAGTAGTTATTGGGGCAAGATGGCGAGGAATTTGCGATATAGATCTTGGCCCCGGCCGGCCATTCGAGATGAAAACGGGATTTGGCCGATTGAGAGTTGGAGTTAATGGTGGTGCCGCTATCGTCTTTCTTGAGGATGACCGTGTTACCTTCCACCACCACGATGCCCTGACTCGTGAAGAACTCGCGGGTAATGACCTTGCCCCAACCGGCAAATAACGCGTTGGGATACGACGTGGGCACCAGTCCCGCATCGACGGCGGCACCGGACGCCAGAGTCACTTCGATCGAGTTGGTCCGGCAAGTCTGCCCTGAATCCACGGACAAACAAACCGAGACCGTCCGGTTCGCGCTATCCGGATTCGTTCCGTTTCCGAAGAGGCGCACGGCTAAGTCGGTCACCGGATGTCCCTGGGTGGCGGTGTTATTCCATCCACCCCAGGTGAGGGCGAGCGTCGAATCGATCGGGAGGAACAGCGGCTGAGTAGAACCGGTCGTGGCCAGCGCTGAGGTCGTGCCGCTGGTCACATTATTCGTATTTGACCAGCCCACGGCATCGAAAAAAATACCCGGGGCAAAATTATGCTGCGAGTTCGAAGCAAAGTCGCGCGGATCGCCAATCCGATAAATAGCGATGCCACTTTGCGGATCGATCACGGGCTTCGACCGGTCACTCCAATCGAAGTCCGGCACGCCGAAATTTCCGTCAGCCGCTGGATGAAACGGTGGGGGTTCGGGGGCCAGGCCGGCGGTCGAGGTCGTGAAAAATACGATCGTTCCGTCTCCACCGGTGCAACTGATCCGCACCGCGTGGGCCGTCGCGGTTTGTAAAGCCCGCGAATACATGCGGCCATTGGTGCCCGGTTCGGCTTTGCGTTGCCCAATCACCAGC
>JANLPT010000351.1:0-33752 GCA_031367405.1 Bryobacteraceae bacterium | reverse complement strand
CAGCCACCGGCGCAGATCGGGCGGGTCATGTGCGGCGTTCATCCGGACGATGCGCGCGTCGTGGACCATTTCGTTCAGGATCAGAACGCGGTCCTTCGTCTGCACGATCTGCTTCAGATTGTTGTAGCCGGCGGGTAACATCGGCGGGCCGGCCGACGTACCGAAAGTCGCCAGGCAACGTTCGGTAAGCGGACGGAGTTCGGGATCGTCGAACGGGCCGGGGCTGAGTTGCTCGGTGATCCAGAACGCATCGCCGGGGGTGCGATTTCGCAGGGCGTTTCTGGCGGCAATGGCTTTGCCTTGGGGCGTCAACTGGGGCATGCGGCCGTCGGGTGGGTCGGTCATGATGGAGGTCCGCCACTTGCCGCGGATCTTCATGGGCTTCGAGCCGTTCTCGTACCAGAGCTGATTGTAGTTGCCGACGTCACTGCCCTCGGCCGGTGCTGGGCGATCGGGGTCGCTGGCGCGATTGGCGGCGGCCACGGCGGCGGCCTTTTTCGTCGCCAACGCATCCGCTTCGGCCCCGGTCAACTCAAGGCGCGTGCCGAACGCGACGGGACGCGCCAGCGGCGTGATCGAGGCAATGTCGTAGACACCGGAGAAGTCCGGCTTGCCTTCCGGCGTCCGGGGACCATCGGCGGCCGCCAGTATCCCGGCGAACAGCAAACTCATCATGGCGATGCGCATATCGATTCTCCTCGGCCAGCGTTTCAGGGCACTAGTTCAACAGGGGATCTCACACACTTGCGATAAGAACATCTTCACACGGTCAGAACACCAGCCGAACATCAACTTCTTCCACCCACCCTATCACCACGAGCTTTTCTGCACGCGGCGATCGAAGAAGGCGCGCGAATTCCCGACGGCGGTCCCTCCAGATTGTATCTCCGATCAGCATCACTTTGGGGGCGCCTTCTTGGCCTGCTGCCGGCACGGCCTCATGGATCATCGAGCCCACCACTCAGTCATCCGCGTAACGCCCGAAGATCATCTCTCCGGTCGCTCCGACAAACCTTCGCCCACAGATGGCCCAGCTTCGGCTTTTGGCCTTCCGGGGCCGGACTGCCCATCGCAGCCAAAACGGAGCTCTCCGGTCTTTGAAGATTGGGGTCTTTGAAAGTAGGCACAGTGACGTTTTCCCGCAGTCAGAGTACTAGGGACCACCCCTATCCTCCAGTACCAATGATCTATTCCTGTTCCGCGCCCCTAAGGTTATTCTCAGACTAATCATAAGCTGGTCGCGTGATGCTCCCCATCTAGATGGCCCGATCGAGCATTCATTAGTCCTCCACATAAAGACCCGCTCGGTCGGAGCAGCATGCGGCTCAGTATAGGGGGCCGTCCCAAACTCCTCCGGGGCGGCCATTCCTCTCTCTCTGCGGTCGAGATACACTACGGGTCTCCTGCCCGAAAGCCAGCTTTTCCGCATCAAGAGCATCGACGGCCTGATCGCGGCCTGCGAACAGCCCCAGAATCGGCTCGCCTTCGCCACGGTCTCGGCCGGGGTGCTGGTGCTACGCAAGAAAGAGCCCAATCGCCCGCGCGGCTTTCGGGTGCCATTAGTTCCCTTTATCCCGATTTCTAGCCAGTGCCTGCTGCCTTCTGTTGATGCTCAGCCTCCCGCTCTTTATCTGGTTGAACTTCCTGGGGTGGATGACCTCGGGCCTCCTGATTTACTTCCGTGATTGTGAAAGCCGCAGCTTACTGAGTAAAGTAGAGTAAGTGCTCGCGCTGATCTTACTTCTTTTGACGGCGGATCCCCTCCCTCACGGCCGGGGTTCGTCGCGGATTCTTCTTGCGGCCGCCGCTGCACGAGAGTTCGAAGGCCGCGTCGTCGAAATTGTGGATGGCGATACGGTCGGCGTGATGCATGACGGCCGCGCCGAGCGCATTCGTCTGAACGGCATCGACGCTCCTGAAAAGCGTCAAGCCTTCGGTCGCCGGGCGCAGGACTTTCTGGGCGAGATGATCTTTAAGCAAAACGTCCGCGTCATGGTGCGCTCTCAGGATCGCTACGGCCGCACGGTAGCCGATCTTTTCCTGGGCGCGAAGAACATCAATCAGGAGATGGTCCGCGCGGGGATGGCTTGGTGGTTTCGGCGTTATGCGCCGCGCGACATGGTGCTGCGAGATCTGGAGGAGCGCGCCCGCGAGGCTGGCCTCGGCCTATGGTCGGATCCGGATGCTACGGCCCCGTGGAACTTTCGCAAACCCGCTCACAGCAGCGGACAGCGGTAAGCCGAAAGCACCGTGGACTGATACTGGTGAGCGAACTCTTCCCGGCATCCTTTGCGCACCAGGTAGGCTCTTTGCCACGCTTCGGGTACTCTTTGCCCTTCCGCAGTCAACATCTTGAGGCGCATGTGCAGCAGCCAGATGCGACGGCCGGTGCCCCGGGCGATGAACTGGTCCATCTCTCCGGCGACTTCGTCTTCCCGGTTTTCCGCCTGCCAGCGTCCATCGCGCGGGCAACAGGCGGAAGCCACCCGCCCCTCCATCGTCTCCAGCGCAAGTTTCTTATGGCGTTGTTCGAACACTAAGCTCTCCCATTGCAAGGGAGCCACAAACAACAGGTCCGCTGCACCGGCACCCGGCCGGCGTAACTCCTGCAGCGCCTCGCTGAGGCCCACGTCAACGCGTCGCGGCCAGTGGCCCGTGACAGCCGCCGCGACCGCCCCCGCAGTCAGTGCGACGGAAATGATCGTGGCCCCCGGCACCGATTTCGGCAATGCCCAATCCACTCCGGCCACCAACAGCAACCCCACGCAGCCCAATAAATAAATCGAAAATCGCTCGCCGTCATAGGGATAGTGGCCGGAGGCATTCAAGACGATGGTGCCCACGAAAGGTAAGACGCCCGCCACTAATAGCCGCGCATCGCGAACCGCCCAAATTTGCCAGCCTGCCCGGGCGATGCCGAGTAGTGAAAGTATCAAAATCAATTGCCGCAGCCAGGAGACCGCCCGCAGCGGCTCCCATAGATGGATAGCAAAAACAGTCTGAGTGGTGCGGAGATAAAAGCCGGGTAAGTCGCCTTGCGGAAAAGCGTAGCGCCACATCTCGCGCAGATCCTCGCCCTGATTTGGCTGAATGTAGAAAACATAGGTGAGCGCCACGGGCAGGCTGGCCGCTGCGGCGATGCCGAAACCCTCTCGCCATCGCCCCACCCAACAGTAAGCCCATATGATGCCCGGAAAGAATACGACGCTCGAGTAAGAGAAACCGAAACCGATCGCCACAGCCGCAGCCGCCATCCACCACGCGGGTAACTCCACAGCCACGGTCATCAAAAGCAGCGCGACCAACAGCTCACCGCTATAGGACTTGCCCTCTTTGGAAAACATTGCGGCGGAGCCGGAGAGCGCGATCAATACTCCGGCCAGCCATCCGATCAGGGGAGAATACAGTCGCCGCCCTAAATAGACTGCCAAAAAGACACTGGCCACGCCAAACGCCAACGATAGCGAACGGAATACGCCATTGGAGTCCCCAAACAGAGCCACCAGACAGCGAGTAACCACCAAATAAAGAGGCGGCGTGGTCTGCATCCAAGGCGGATAGAAAAACATGCCCCACCAGGTGGGTGCCAAAATAGAATTGGCGACCCAGGCTTCATCGAGCCATAGGTCGCCATTGAGCCCCGGTAGGCGGGCCGCCAATGCCGCTACCAGCAGCAGGACGGCGCAGACTAGATCAGTCGCCCGCTGCGGCAGCGTCACTTACTTTTTGCTCACGGTATTTCTTCACGAACATCTTGCGCTTGGCGCGCAAAGCCATATACTCCCGCGCTTCTTTGTACAGGCGCTTCCGCTCGTCGGTATCGAAAATCGCTTTCCGTACGACGCGCCAAGCGGCCTTGGGACGGAAGTAATACTCGCCGTAGAAACGCTCCACCCAATCCACTAACTCGCCACGATCCAGGCCGGGGTAGATGATATTGGGTAACTGATGGCCTGTTTCATCGGTCATCGAATCGAGCGTAATCAGGTTATTCTTCTTAACGTAATCGTAGAACTCGGTGCCCGGGTAAGGATGCGCAATCGAAACTTGAATGGTTTCGGTGTTCATCTCTTTAGCGAAATCGATCGTCTTCCTAATGGATTCGCGGCTCTCGCCCGGCAGGCCCACAATAAAGTCGCCGTGAATCGTCAAGCCCAGGGCATGCGCGTCACGCGTGTAGCGGCGCGCCATGTCGATCGTCGCGCCCTTCTTGATATTTTTCAGGATCTGCTGGTCGCCGCTCTCGTAACCCACAATCATCAGGCGGCAACCTGCTTCGCGCATCGCCTTCAAGGTCTCGTAGTCGGTGGTGACGCGGCTGGTACAGCTCCACGTAAAATTCAGCTTCTTCAGTTCCTTGCAGAGCTCAATGGTGCGTTCCTTTTTGTAATTAAAGGTGTCGTCGTCAAAGAAAATCTCTTTCAAGCCCGGAAAGTTTTCGAGCGCCCAGCGGCACTCGTTCACAATGTCCGGAATCGAACGCAAGCGCCAGCGATGGCCGGAATGCGTCTGCGGCCACAGGCAGAAAGTACACATCGCCGGGCAGCCGCGCGACGTGTAGAAACTAATAAAGGGGTTCAGCAGAAACGGCACGTTATAGCGCCGGAAATCGAGGTCGCGCTTGTAAATCTTCGAGGCCCAGGGCATCTCGTCGAGATTCTCAATCACGGGGCCTTCGGGATTATGCCAAATGCCGCCACCCTCCGTCCGGTAGCTTACGCCGGGCAGTTCCTTCAAAGGCGTGCCCTTAGCGAAATTCACCACCTGATGGTCGAACTCGCGCCGGACAATAAAGTCGATGGCGGGGTTTTCCCGCAAAGTCTTCTCCGGTTCCACCGTCACCGGCGGACCGACAAAGCAAACCTTCATCTTCGGGTTGGCTTCCTTCATCATCCCGGCCATCTTCACGTCAACGTGAAAACCGGGCGTGGAAGTGAACAGTACCAGGAACTCATAGTCGGCCGCCATGGCCACCGTTTGTTCAATGGAGACCTTGTGCGGCGGGGCATCCAGCACCTTGCTATCGGGCAGCATGCCCGCCGGATAGCAGAGCCAAACTGGATACCAGTAGCTTTCAATTTCGCGCGATGCCGGCCAGCGGCTGCTGGCGCCGCCATCGAATCCCTCAAACGAAGGCGGGTTCAGGAAGAGTGTACGCATAATATTGGACTCTTTCAGTCTACCTTGCTGGAATCAATTCGGCTACTGTTGCGTTTCGCCTTCATTTCTTCCATCACGGTGATAATCAATTCTTTGGAGTCCGCCACCAGCCTCATGATCAGCTGAACGTCCATCGCCGGCTTGCCCGCCTGCCGGACGCTTTGGCAATAAACCCCATGCTGACCCACCAGCGACAGCGCGTCGGTGAGCATATCCAAGGTCACCGCCAAGCGGCCCCGCTCAAACCCCATTTGGAACTCAAAACGCTCCAGTTCCTCGGCACGATCTTGGTAGACAGACATATCCTAGAAGATAGGATGCTGATACCCGAGTGGCCGGTCGCAGGAGATCGTGAAATAGAATTGCTGCGTTCCGTGCTCGCTGCCCCGCAGTGGGGCGGCTTCCATCCGCTCGTCGCGGAATTCGAGCAAAAGTTCGCCGCATATCAGCACTGCCAACACGGGGTCGCCGTGATGAACGGCACGGTCTCGCTCGAACTGGCTTTCGCTGTCGAGGGCCTCGCTCCGGGCAACGAAGTGATCGTTCCGGCCATCTCCTTCGTCTCCACCGCCACCGCTCTTTCCCGCGCCGGAGCCACTCCCGTATTCGTCGACATCGAGCCCTACAGCTTCAATATGGATCCCGCCCGTGTGGAAGAAGCCATCGGCCCCCGCACCAAAGGCATCGTCGCCGTCCACTTCGGCGGACCTCTCGCCAACATGGACGCTCTGCTCGCCATTGCCCAACGCCACCGCATCCACCTCTACGAAGACGCCGCCCACGCCCATGGTTCCGAGTGGCGGGGAAAACGCGCGGGCAGCTTCGGCCGCTGGGGATCCTTCAGCTTTCAGAATGGCAAAGTCCTCACGGCGGGCGAGGGCGGTGAACTCGTTACCAACGATGCCGGGCTCGCGGACAAATTTCGCAACCTGAACAACCTGGGCCGTCGCGCCGATGGCGTCTCGTTCTATCACCACTACACGCTCGGCACCAACTTCCGGCTCAGCGCACTGCAAGCCGCCGTGCTTACCGCGCAGTTCGAGCGCCTCCCGCAACAGATCGCCCATCGCGCGCGCGCCGCAGCCCTGCTGCGTTCGTTGACGGCGGAGGTGCCGGGCCTGATCTGGCAGCAAGTGCCCCCCGAGGTAAACGTCCACTCGCACTACCTGCTGCCCGGCCGCATCCCAGGCCGCGACCGGTTCCACCAGTATCTGAAGGAACACGGGGTTCCCTGCACGCCGTTTTATCCGCACCCCTTATACGGAAATCCGCTCTACCAAGCCGGTGGCTGCCGCATCATGCCTTGCCCCAACGCCGAGGCCTGCATCCAAGATGCCTTCTGGCTGCCGCACCGCGTCCTGCTGTCGGATGACGAGACCATTCACGAAATCGCCGCCGTGATCCGGTCGGCCCGCTAATTCGCTGCCGGCATCAGCCCTCGCCGCCCCAAAAACTCCCAGATCGCGTTCCAGGTTGCCGGACCCTCCACTGGATCCTTCAAAAAGTCCCCATGCTTGCCCTTGGGCACACTATAGAGCTCGGCATCGTTGCCCAGGTCGCGCATCATTTTCACGATAGCGACGCCGTGTTCATAAGGCACCGTAGGATCTTCGCCGCCGTGGATGGTCAAGCTGGCAGGCAGTTTCTTACGCACCCAAGTTTGTGGTGACACACGCCGGGCAACCTCGCGCCGGTCCGCCATCGTCTCCGGAATCCAGCCCACCGCATACTCCCTCATATTGGTGCCTTCGAGCACATCGCCCACGTCGGTGATGCCATAAAAGTTCACGACCGCCGCCACCTTGCCCACCGGCCCCAGGTTCGCCTTACTGGGAGTGAGACCCACCATCAGCGCCAGATGGCCGCCTGCCGAGTCACCGGACACGATGATTCGTTTGGGGTCCACGCCATATTTTTCGGCGTTCTTTTGGAACCACTCAGCCGCCTTCAACACATCGATTACCGCCGCCGGTGCCAGAGCCGCCTTCGCTAGCCGGTACTCGACATTGGCCACCACAAAGCCCTTCTGTAAATAGGGCAAGCAGAAGTTCGCCACCACGTTTTCCTTGCTGCCACCCACCCAACCACCGCCATGGATGAACAAGATACCCGGCCGTTTACCGGTCGCCGTCTTGGGCTTCAAGATGTCGAGCTTGGTATCGGGATGGGTGTCATAGGCGATATTGGCTTCGACAGAAACCCAATCCGGAATCGGCGGCACCTGCCCAACGGCCAGCGCGGTGGTTAAACAAAAGAGACTCATGAATTTCATGCTTGCCCTCTAGATTAACCCGTGAGGGCGCTCCGCTTGTTTGCCACGAGCCGGTGGATGCACGGTTCTCAGAAACAGACCAAACGCAAGACGACATTTTTGCTAGAGTATGCTATACATGAAAGCAAGTGGTCGTATTCGTCGACAGCGCGTTCAAGCACGGCTACAACGAAGACGACTTCTTTGAAGTGTTGGAGACGAGTCCATTGAAACTGCGTTCGTGCCGCGGGCTGGAAGGCGTATATGAATTACTCGGCCGAACTCATAGCGGAGAGTATTTGCACGTCGCTTATCGCCGGGAACAGAAACAGGAAGTCGTCTTCCCCATGCGCGCCATGACGCCAGCGGAAAAGATCAGGTACCGAAAACGATGAGAAAAACCCGCAAGACAAATGAGGTGCCCAGCCTCCGGCTGCCCCATAAATCCGCTACATACCAGGAACTCGCCAACTTCTTCGAGCGTCACGACGCGGTTGAGTTATTGAAGCAAGGTGTCATGGAGGTCGATCCGGACCGCTCGGATCTGGACCGTATGTTATCCGAATACTGGAGCGAAGCGAACTCCAAGCAGTTGAATATCCGCATCCCGCTCACCGCCAAGCGGATGATCGAGATGCTAGCCAAACGCAAGACCCTCGAAGTCTCGACGCTCGTCCGGATGTGGGTGATCGAAGGCATGCGGCGCGAGGCTGCTCAACCCTAGCTGAACAACGTACCCCGAAAGCACGGGTTCGGTCCATTACTTCGGGGTCGCGGAGGATAAGCGCTGCGATGACGCCCATGGTTCCCAGTCGACATGGCGGTCCGTTCACCACAAATCCATTCCAGTTCGGCACCTGCACGCGAATGATCCGCGACCGGAGGTAAAGGAGACGGAGTAGGAGAGTTTCTCGGCGCTGCTAATTTTTGACGATGAAAACTCGGGCCGAGGCAAGTTCCGAAGATTTAAGATAGGTTAACTACATTGATTTACTTTGGGTTAGAGCAAGGTCGGCGGATACCCGGCGATGGCCCCGTTCTCCTAAGAGATATTCGGCTCGACCGAGACTCAATCCGGAATCGGCGGCACCTGCCCCAATAAAGTCGCAGCCATCATACTCAGCAGACTCAGGAATTTCATACTTGCCCTCTAGAGTAACTCGTGGGAACTCCCCACCGAGCGCGACACCTTCCCAAGCCCGCCGTCGGCGAGTTCGATCGAGGTCTCCTGGTTGAGCGCCAATGGCCAGAGCGCAGGAGTCGGCACTGGCCGATCGTTTGAACAACGTCACGCGACAACGAAGGCATGGCGTCCCAAGAGGCGGCTCCGAAGTCGCAAGTTGTCTGATAAAGTTGGCGTAGGGTACAGGAGAGAAACTTGCTTCGCGATTTTTCCATCCGCAATTTCCGGGGGTTCAAGGAACTTCGAATCCCGGCATTGGGGCGCGTCAATTTGATCGTCGGTAAGAACAGTGTCGGCAAGTCGTCACTGCTCGAAGCGGTCCGGATCTATGCTTCGAATGGCCTGCCTGAGGTTCTTTGGGATGCCGTTACGTCCCGGGATGAACATCGGCAAAACAAACGAGCGGGGCAAGCATTCCTAGGCCTGTTTCATGATGGCGCAGAAATCCAGGAGGGGATAGAGATCGGCCCCGTCGGTGAAAGAATTGTCATTACGATGCAGTTCCGGCGTGCGAGTGTAGCCGAAGATGGTACGGTGCAGTACACGCTCCTGGCGAGTCCCGGGGACGACGACCCTGTCGATGCGCGCATTGATCTGGTTGTGAAATCCGAATCAGGGCAGACAAGTTTCCCCTTGATGCGTGATTTCGAGTCCAGCTTACGGCGTTCCGTGGGTCTCCGGCGAGATCAGCTTCGAATGGAAGTATCTCCCCGGCTTCGCAACGTTTTCGTGGCTGCGAACGGACTAACGTCGGAACGTCAAGCCGAATTGTGGGACGAGGTAACTCTAAGTTCCTTTGAAGACGATGTCATCAATTCCCTGAAGCTCATTGCTCCCAACCTGGACCGCGTTTCGCTGATCGCCACCAAAGACGATCGAGGGCGGTCTCCTTTCGTCAAATTGAGAACCAGCGAGAACCCAATCCCCCTTCGACGCCTTGGTGATGGTGTTACGCGCATGTTCGGGATTGCTCTGGCGCTCGTCAACTCGAAAAATGGCGTTCTCTTGATCGACGAAATTGAGAATGGCATACACTACTCTGTTCAGGAAAGCCTCTGGCGGTTTATTCTCGACGTATCGCGACGCCTGAACGTACAGGTGTTCGCGACCTCCCATAGCTGGGACTGCCTAAAGGCGTTTCAACAAGCCACATTAGAGTGCCAATCCGAAGAAGGTATCCTAACGCGGCTTGAGATGGTGGACGGGTCAATTCGAGCGTCCCAATTCGATGAGTCTGAATTGGCAATCGCAACCAGAGAGAACATCGAGATTCGTTAGATGGCAAACGATTCTGTTCTTTTGGTAGAAGGTCAGGACGATAAGCACGTCACCACCAATTTGCTCTTCGCCCACCAGCTCGATAAGCAATTCGTCGTTAAGGACAAAGAAGGTATCGATAATCTCACTGGTACTTTGCCCATTGAGCTCCGGGCAAGTGAACTTAAACGAATTGGCATTGTCGTTGACGCGGATACCTCGCTGACCGAGCGATGGTCCAGCTTAGTCTCCGTATTGAAAAAGGCTGGTTACGCGGATTTCCCCAAGGCTCCCAGTGTCGCTGGAACCGTAGTGCGACAGGATGGCAGACCAACCGTAGGAATATGGTTGATGCCAAACAATAGCGATAGTGGCATGATTGAGGACTTCGTAGCACTTCTGGTTCCGTGTGAAGACCCGCTACTTCCGCGCGCCCAGGCTGCCATCGATGCGATTCCAGTCGAGATTCGGCCGTTTGCGCCGGCTGATCGCTCCAAAGCTATAATTCACACTTGGTTGGCATGGCAAAACGAACCGGGCGTCCGCATGGGAGCCGCAGTTACCCGTAAGTACCTTGAGCCCCAGTCACCCACCGCCCTTACCTTTGTGGCGTGGCTCAACCAGCTTCTAGCGTAAACAAAAAGTAAACAAAAAGGAACAAAATGTGCCGGACGGGCACTCGGTTTTTTTTAGAAACGAACCTTGTCTAGAGAACGTTGTCATTCGTCGGAACACGGTCAAGCCGCGCATTGTCTCCGTCACACTGGACAGTACACACCAGGAGCATGACCGATCGAATGCCGGACGCGCGTCCGGCAACGGGAATGCCTGGCATCGCCCGCCCCAAACCCGCCCCTCAACCAAAAACCCCCCTCGACTTCCGCTGCCCGACTAAGGCATCCTAGAGGCAAGTGGTCATCCCGCGCCGGCGTAAGTCCGTGTATTTCTTCACCGCCCTCGGCAGTTGCCTGGTGGCGGCCGCCATCGCGCTCAATGTCAGTTGGGGCGTGATCCTCAATTGGCGCACCAGCCTGATGTTCTTCTTCGGGCTCGTTTTCTTCCTCATCATCATCGCCGGCGTCGTCCTCAATACCATCTTTCTGGTCCGCGAAATCAAGCGCAACGAGCAGCATGACGCTTTCATGAACGCGGTCACCCATGAGCTCAAAACGCCCGTCGCCTCCATCCGGCTCTACCTCGAAACCCTGCAAAAGCGCGACCTCGACGAAGCCAAGCGCCAAGAGTTCTACCAGATCATGCTGAGTGACTCTGACCGTCTCATCTCCACCATTGACCAGGTGCTGAACGCCGCCCGCACCTCCACCTCCAACGCCACCCAATCCCGCTCCCGGCTTGACCTTGCTTCGCTCATCGACGACGTCACCCGCCTCGCCCGCACCCGCCATCACCTGGATGGCGAAGCCGTCCAATTCGCCACCGCCTTTGGCGAGCATGAACGGCCGCAAATCGTGGGCGACGCCGACGAGTTAAAGGCCGCCATCTCGAACCTCATCGACAATGCCATCAAGTATTCCGGCCCTCAAATCCGCGTTGCCGTCAAGCTCGATCGCGCTAAGGAACGCCCGGGGTACGCGGTCCACGTTTCTGACCAGGGGCTCGGCATCGCGCCCACCGAGCTGAAGCGCATCTTCAAACGCTTTTATCGCATTCCGGGCGCCGTCTCCGCCCGCATCAAAGGCACCGGCATCGGCCTATTCATTGTCCGTTCAGTCGCCCGGCGTCATGGCGGTCGCGCCTATGCCGAAAGCCCCGGTTTAGGCCAGGGCAGCACCATCACCCTCGAATTGCCACTGCCCCCCGCGGAGCGTGGCTAAGCGATGGAAAAGCGCCGCATCCTGATCGTCGAGGACGAGCAGCATCTCGCCGATGGCCTGCGTTTCAACCTCGAAGCCGAGGGTTATGAGGTGGAGACGGTGGATAATGGCGAAGACGCGCTCACCAAAAGTGGCTTTCACCTTATCTTGCTCGACGTCATGCTCCCCGGCATCACGGGTTTCGATGTCGCCCAAGCCTTGCGCGCCCGCGGCGAAGCCGTTCCCGTTTTGATGCTCACCGCCCGCAGCCGTCCCGAAGATGTCTTGAAGGGCTTTGCCGCTGGTGCCGACGACTACCTTCCCAAACCCTTCGACCTCGCCATCCTGATGGCCCGCGTCATGGCCCTTCTGCGCCGCTCGCAATGGCCGCAGACGCCTAAAATCACCCCCTCCGACGTTTTCGAGTTTGATGGCAAACGGGTCGACTTCGATTTACTCCAGCTCATCGCCAAAGGCGAATGCATCCCGCTCACCCAAATGGAAGCCAGCCTCCTGCGCTACCTCATCCAGAATGAGGGTCGCGCCGTCAGCCGCAAATCGATCCTCGAAACGGTCTGGGACGTCCACGAAGACACCGACACCCGGGCCATCGATAATTTCATCGTCCGCCTCCGTAAATATGTCGAAGATGACGCCGCCCACCCTCGCCATCTCCTCACGGTCAGGGGAATTGGCTACCGTTTCGTCGCCAACCCCAAATCCGGTACGGCTTCCAGGCCAGATTCCAGCAACGGAAGTGCTCCCGGGTGAATCTGATAGCCTTAGGTCTGGCCTGCTTCACCTCATAAATCATGGAATCGCACTGCATTAGGCAGACCGCCCTTCCCGGCGCGTCCGCTCTCTTCACTGATCTGCTCTATCACCCGGAGCGGGTCACCCGGTTCTATCCGCACGCCGCCGGTGACCTGGACGCGGCCCGCTTGCTCGCCGCCTCCATCGAATATCCGGATGCCCGCCGCGCCGCGCTGGTCGAGGCGCTCCAGCCCCTAAACGGCGATCACCCCTCGCTCGATCGTCTCGCTCAACCGGGCACCGTCGCCGTCCTCACTGGCCAGCAAGTCGGCCTTTTTTCCGGTCCGGTTTACACGCTTTATAAGGCCCTCACCGCCATTCAGGCTGCCCGCCAACTCACGGCTTCCGGCACCCCCGCCGTCCCCGTCTTTTGGCTTGCCACCGAAGATCATGACTTCGCCGAAGTGAACCAGGCGTGGGCCTTCGACAGCGAATTCGCCCCCGTCTCTCTGCGGGCCAACGATGTCGCCGCCACCGGACGCCCGGTCGGTCCCCGCCCAGTCGGTCCATTGCCCCTCACCGGCGCGCCCCTCGACGCCTTGCAACAAGCGCTCGCCGGTTTCCCGTTCGGCGAAGAAGTCTTCGCACGCGTGCAGAAACATTACGCGGCCGGCACGTGGGGTAGCACTTTTTTGGAGTTACTCAAAGAGTATCTTGCCCCCCACGGCTTACTCTTCGTAGATCCCTTGCACGGCCCTTTGCGGAAAATCGGCGCGCCCCTCATGGCTCGCGCCGCCACTGAAGCTGCGGAGTTATCGGCCGCCCTGCTACGGCGCAACGCCGAGTTAGCCGCCGCGCACTATCATGCCCAGGTTCACTTCGAAGCCGAAACTTCCTTGTTCTTCTTACTCGAAAACGGCGAACGGGTCAATCTAAAATACCGCGCTGGCGAGTATACCGCTAAGGATTTAAAGCTCTCAGCCGCCGCGATGGCCGCGCGCGCCGAAACTCTCAGCCCCAACGCGCTATTACGCCCCGTCCTGCAAGACTATTTATTCCCCACCGTCGCTGTCGTCGGCGGACCCGCCGAAATTGCTTACTTTGCCCAAAGCGAAGTGCTCTACCGGCACTTACTCGGCCACATGCCGGTTTCTCTCTCCCGCGCCGCTTTCACGTTAGTCTCTCCCCGCGTTGCCAAGTTACTCGGGCGTTACCGGCTCAGCGTCGAACAAACGTGGGCTAACGAAGAGACTCTCCGCGCACGCATTGCCGCCCAGTTGCTGCCCGCTGGCGTAAATGCCGCCATCGCCGCCGCCCAAAAACAAGTTACTGGCGCGCTGGAAGACGTTCGCCGCGCCCTCGCCACCTACGACGCATCGCTCGTCTCCGCCCTCACCACCAGCGAACGCAAAATGCTCTATCAGTTGGGCAAAATGGAGCGCAAAGTGGGCCGCGAAGCCTTGCGCCGCGACCAACGGGCTGGCCTCGAAGCCGCCATCCTGCACCATCAGCTTTATCCGCACAAGCACCTGCAGGAGCGGTTTTATAGTATGCTTCCGTTTCTGGCTACGTATGGCGAAGATCTCATCCCCCGCCTGCTCGACCATGTCCGGCTCGATTGTCCCGATCATCAAGTACTGGTGTTATGAAAACAAATCCTCTTCTGGCCGCCTTAAAACGCGGCGAAATTCAATACGGCTGTGGCTTCGGCACGCTACGCTCTCCCGAGTTCCCTCGCATCTTAGGCGCGGCGGGCTTCACCTGGACCTTCGTCGACGGCGAGCACAGTTCCTTTACCACTGAAACCATGGCTGACCTGTGTACGGCCTGCACGCAGTCGGGCGTTACGCCCCTCTGGCGCGTTGGCGAATTGCAGTACACGCTGGTCGCCCGCGCCCTCGATTCCGGTGCCGGCGGTATTTTGTTCCCCCGCGTCGATGACCCCGAGGTCCTCCGCCGTGCCGTTTCCTGGGCCAAATTCCCCCCCGCCGGCGTCCGCGGCTACGGACTGACTCCTTGTAACTACGACTACACCATTCAGACAATGCCCGGCGTCATCGAGCATTTCAACCGCGAACAGATGGTGGTCTTCCAAATCGAAACCGCCGAAGGGGTGGAACGCCGCGACGAACTTATCTCCGTCGCCGGCATCGACGCCGTCATGGTCGGCCCCGCTGATCTCTCGATTTCTCTCGGCGTCCCCGGCGATTTCTTCCATCCCAAAATGGTCGATGCCATGGAGAAGATCCGCGACACCTGCCTGAAATATCACGTCGCCCCGGGCACCCAAACCCGTAACGTCGAACTCGCCCGTTTCTGGAAAGAACGCGGCATGTTACTGCTCGGCTGCAGTAACGACACGGCCATGCTCTTTGACCGTGCAACCGAGATCATCACCAAACTTAAGGCCTAACATTCCCTTCAACAGAACCCCTCGCCGTCAGGGAGGGGATGCTTGGTTGCGCTCCGTAACGTTCACTAGTAAGTGGTCGAGCCACTTGTGCCGCGACCGTGCGTCGGGCTCGCTCCCTCCGCCAAGAGCCACTTACTCTCCCTGAGGCATACTCGCAAACCGGCTGTTTTCATGTACTCATTCGGTTTGAACCACCTCCTTTTCTCAGTGATGATCTCCCTAAGGCATACCCGCAAACCGACTGTTTTCATACCCCCCAGCCGGGAACGAAGTGACCGGGTTGTGCACGGCTGAGCCTACCCGGTCACTTCGTACCCGGCTGGTTGCCGGCAGGATGCCAGTTGGGCGGGCCTCCCGGCGGGCCTCCCGGCCGACCCCCCGGCCTGCCTTCATTGATAATGAAAACTTGCGAGAATACCTCATGGAGGGCGGCATTGACCAATCCCGGCCGCAACATACTGTCACTCCAATAGCCCAGTTGCCGCTAACTAAGCGGGCCCCGTTGAGTGGGCCAGCAATGCGCGCACAATGAACCGCTGCGGCGCCGTGCCGACGTAATGGAAAGGGTAACAAGTTACTAAGGTCAATGCGTCGCCTCGAGTTGGCCCCAACACGCTTACGTCCGATGGCTCCACAATGTAAGTCCTCTCTACCCGGAAGGTGCGCTCGCCAGCCGGTGTGAGTAACTTCAATTGGTCGCCGGTCTGAATGTCCTGCAACGCGCGAAAAAAACTGTCGCGATGACCGGCCAAACCGACGTTTCCATGCTGGCCAGGCTTGGCTGTGCCGGCGATCCAGCCCACGCCTTGCGCGAGCGCGCTGTCCCCGGCACCCTGCCGGATCAGCACCTCCACCCCCAGTCTCTCGATCTTCAGCACTCCCAAGCCGGCTGCCGCCACCGGTACACTCCGGACCGATGCTACGGCAGTCAACCCTGGCGGCGCAGGCGCAAAATTGCGGATAAACGCTAAGCGGTCCTCCCGCTCCCGGTGTAAGTTCCAACGCCATTCGCTGGCTGCCGTCACAAACAGAAGCAATCCCACTAACCCCACCAGAAATCCGGGCGAGAATCGTAAGCGGATCTTCACGGCTTCGAATCTCCAATAAAGAACGACTGCCGCGTCCGAATGCGGAGCGAGCGGCCGTTGGCGTCAGACGCCGACACTTGCACCCGGCGAGTCTCCCCCTGCCCATTCACTGCGTCACCTGTCAGAAACCCCAGCACATAACGTGCCCGCAACTCTGCCAGAATCCCGTCGAATTCGGCACCCAGACGATCCACGCTTGGCTCGAAGATCGCGCGGCCCCCGCTGCGATCCGCAAATGACGACAACGTACGCGGATCGGTATCCATCTCACCCGGTTTAAATAGCCCCACCGCGTAAAACAAAATGTTCGATTCCATCAGTGCCTTCTCAGCATCGGCGCGGCTATGACGGCTGGCCGTATCCTGGCCATCGCTCAGAACTAATACTGCTCGCCGGGGATGAGCGGCGGATCGTAACGTGATGGCGCCTTGCACGATCGCATCGAAAAGCGCCGTCTGGCCGTCCGGTTGAATCGGATAAAGCAAAGTGCTCCAGGTGGCGGTCGCTTTTCCAATCCGCGCCGCCGGAATGACAGTTTTCACGACCTCATTAAACACAAGGACAAACGCTTCATCTTGTGCATCCAGCCGCGACCTCAATTGCGCCACCGCTTGCACCACGCGTGCCTGTGAGTTCCGCATGCTCCGGCTGTAATCAAGCACCAGACCTAGACTAAGATCCGTCGCTCCCGTTGTCACCCGGTCAACGGTCACGATTTGGTTATTCACTTTAAGACGGAAGTTACTCCGCTCCAAACCGGCGACGGGGCGGCCTGCCCCATCGGTCACCAGCACATCCAATAACACGAGATTGACGGTCGACCGAAAAGAAGGAGCCTGGGACCCCATTGGCAATCCCAGGCTTTGATTCACACCGCTTTGGCTCACCCTGGTGCCTCCGAAAATGGCGAGCAATTGTCGGCGGTCGATCATGGCATTCGACTTACTGGCGAACCTGCCGGAAGCGCATCGCACCGCCAACCGCTACCAGAGCCAACCCGAACAGCATCATCGCTGGAACATTGCTGGCCGTCTGCGGCAGTTGTTCCGCCGCCGCGACGGGGGCCGCATCCGGAGTACGGTTTTGCGCCATCAAGACGGGTGCCGGGTCACTACGCGGAGCGGTGTTCACCGCAGCCGGCTGTGGCTCGGGAGCCGGAGTAGCAGCGGGTTCCGGCTTAGCCTCAACCGAGGAAGCCGAGTTAGCCGAGCTATCGGCAACTGCCGCAGGAGATGCAGCAGCCACCGTAACGGCTTCCGGCTTAGCACCGGGAGCATCGTAAAGCTGAGCATCCTTGAAAGTATCCACCGTATTCTCAGCCCGGTCCGGACCATCGTAATACATCACCTTGGCGTTATTCACCCGCGACAGCTCCGCCGCCATCGCTTTCGGATAAGCAAACTCCTGGCCGAAGTTATCGCCAGGGTAGAACCACGCCCGCAGAGCCGGAGGCACGCCAGTCGGAGTCTCCCAATACTGCAATACCGTATCGCCCGTGGGCTGCAGGCGAGAGTTAGGAATCGCCAGTATGGTCGCCACCAGCTTCGATTGATCTTCGTTGAAAATCATCACGATATGCCGGTCTGACGGGGAGTCCATCAGCTTCATCACGTACTTACCGGGCGGTAGCTGTTTGCCCGGAATCATGATTGTTTCTTTCACATCTAATTTCGTGAGTTTATCCCATTGGCCGGCGGCCAAGTGAGATACACCTAAGCTGAGAACTGCCAGGACCAGAGTTAATTTGTTACGCATTTTTGTTTCTCCTCTCAAGCCGAACAATGTCGGCTCGATGATCCTGTGTATGCAATACGCGTGCCAAACAGGTAAGTCGTCCGGAATCAGTGGAATCCGCATCGGCCCAGGCAAGATCTGCACCTTCGGGCAGCTAAACGGCAAGAATCGCCCTCCCACCCTGATGTGGGCGGCCGGCCAAGACTCAGCCATCCAATGCCGCAAGCTCTCGAACCAAATAATCCACCACTCGCTCAAACGGGTCGAACCCGAACGCCGCGCCGATTGGCCCGCGCAAATTCGAATTGGCGTTGATATCGTAAAAGATCAGCCGTCCATCGGCCGATTCGAGATACTCAATCCCGGCGACATCCAGCCCGCCGGCGGTCACGATTCTTTCGCCCATCGCGACCGCTGCGGCCGGCACCTCCGGGTAGGGATAGAATTCCACCGGCTGACTCACCGGAATCTCGCATGATGATTCTCCTCCATCGGCCGGATGGCACACCTCGGAGGGACAAAGGTTAAAGGCTCCGTGCGAAACTACCCGCATGGCGTAGAGTAACTGGCCGCCCAGAAACTCCATGCGCACGATGCCGCGCGCCGCATCCACCGGAAAATATTCCTGCAATAAGAGTAAGTGGTCGGGGAACCACAGCGAAGGCTGATCACGGAGCAGGCGATCCAGCTCGTCCGGCGAGTGGAGTAAGAACATTCGCGCCCCACTGCCGCCTTGTTCGGGCTTCACTAACGCCGGCCAACCTCCCGCCCATGCCGCGCGCGCCGCGGCACCGTCATTAAATGCCAGCGAGCGCGGATGCGCAATCCCCAATCGATGCAGCAACGCCGCCTGCGCTGACTTACTCAGCTCGAGTAAGAACGCCCGCGAACCATTCAACACCCGCGCGCCGCTCAGCTCCAGCGATCGCATCAACGACAGCGCCAGCGGCACGGCCCGCGTATTCCCTCGCACATAGGCGCTCGGGCTGGCTTGGTTAAAGTAAAGCGGCGTCCGCGGCAGCGCGGCCGGGTCGAAGGCGGCCTGCTTCAAGTCGAAAGCGGAATAAGGCACCCCCCGGCGATCCAGCGCCGCCCACAAAGGCTTTTGCCATTCCGGATGTTCGTAAAGTACCGTGATTCGTGGAATCACAGTTATTTCTCCAACCGTAGCCGCCCGAACGCGGCCGGCGTGTGGAACGATGGCGATTGGACGGCTTGCCACGTAATGTACTGGCGCGACTCTGGCCCGCCTTCGATCCGGTAGAGATTCAACCGGAATTCCTGCCCGGCCGCCGGGGCCGCCGGGGCAATCGAACTCCAGGGAATTTTCATCAGGCAGTGCCACATCTTCCGGCCCTCATCGACCTTCGTTTTGAACTCGAAGCCCGAGTTCCAAGTCCAATCGGCGATCTCCTTCTTCGTCTTATCGACGTCCAGATCCACCCATTCGCCGCGCGGCGACACTTCGAATTCTTTATAGAGATGCGGCCGTTCAAGGTCGTGACCGATAAACACTTCCACCACGTCAAAATCCCACAGGCCATGGGTCTCCCGGTCGAGTTGCGGCGTCGGCCGCAGGTACATTTGCTCGTACTTGGCACTAAACAGGAAGTAGAGATCGGTACCCGTCCATAAACTGCGGACCTCAGTCCGGGCTTCCGGCAGTGCTTTGCCGAAACGATCCTGGGCCGCCACTACGAGCGGAGCGTCACGCCAAAGTGGACTCGTCACGTCAGGCTCCAACTTCGGTGCGGTCTTACTAAAGCGGCTCGAAAAAACACCGTCGGCCGCCATCAAACTCAAACTAAAACCAAGCGTAAGAATTATTCGCATGTTCCGTCACTATAACCTCACGCGCCTCACTTCGTAAAGCTTCGTTAAGACCTGCCCCTCGGGAGAAACCTTTCTGCGTAATTGGCGTACCCTATAGTGTGCGCACTCAATTCCTCAGTCTCACTCTGGCTACGGCAAGCCTCGTCTGGGCCCAGCCCGGTGGCGGGCGCGGCCCGATGCGGCCCAGCCCGCTGGTCACGGCGCTCGATACTGACCACGATGGTGCCATCTCCGCTGCGGAAATGGCTGCCGCCCCTAAAACGCTTCTCTCGCTCGACAAAAATGGCGATGGCAGCATTGCGCTCGAAGAGGTGAAGGTTCGCCGGCCCGAGGGCGAACAGGATGGCGCGGTTTCGCCAGACCTCATCATTCTTCTTTTCTCCTTCGACGAAAACAAGGATGGCAAGCTGTCAAAGGCCGAAGTCCCGGAGCGGATGCAGGGCATCTTTGCCCGGGCCGATAGCGATCACGATGGCTTCCTGACGCGGGACGAATTGACGAAAGCGGCCGTGGCGCAGGATCGCCGCGCGCCCGGCGGTCCGCCACCGGACTTGGTGTTTCGGGCCATGGACCAGGATCAGGATGGGTCCCTATCGCCGTCCGAGATCGCGGGTGCTGCCGCCGCGCTCAAAACCCTCGACAAAAACGGCGACGGCACGCTGAATGAGCAGGAGCTGCGCCCCATGCGCGGTCCAGGCGGCCCCGGGGGGCAAGGCGGTCCCGGCGAGATGATCAACCATCTCTTCGAGGAAAACGATGCCAACCACGATGGCAAACTTTCCAAGGCCGAAATGCCGGAACGGATGCAGGAAATGTTCGAGCGCGCCGACCTCAACAAGGACGGCTTGGTCACCAAAGAAGAGATGGCCAAAGCCTTTGAGAGCATGAGGCCGGGCCGCCAGTGATCCGCCGCCGGGACCTTTTCTTATCCGCCGCTGCGGCCCTCAGCCTTCCCGCCGCCGTGCCTGTCAGCCGTGTTTATCAGCATGAGAACGTGCTCGGAACTTCGCTGGAGATGCGCTTCGATTCGGCGACGCCTCATCTTGCCGAGGCCGCCGCGCTCGCTGAAATCGACCGGCTCGGCAACATCCTCAGTTCATACGACCCCGCAAGCGAGTTCAGCCAGTGGTCGCGCACGCGCCATCAGCCGGTCAGCGTTTCGCCCGTCCTGATGGAAGTTTTAGGCCTTTTCGACGAGTGGCGCGAACGGTCCGGCGGCGCTTTGAATGCGGCTTTTAGCACGCCGCAAGCCGCGCAAGCGACCCATTGGCAGCTTGATCGCCTCCGCGGCACCGCCACCCATCTCACCGATGCGCCCCTCGTGCTCAATAGCTTCACCAAGAGCTACATCATCAACCTGGCTGCCGAAGCGGCGATGCGTCATGCGCAAGGCGCGGTCGTTAACATCGGCGGCGATCTGGTGGTGCAAGGCCGCACCTCTGAACTCGTACACATCGCCAACCCGCTGGACGACACCGAGAACTCGGCACCCTTGGCCACCATCCGTGCCGCGAACATGGCCGTGGCGACCTCCGGCAATTCGCGCCGCGGCACCCATATCCTAGATCCGCGGACCGGTGCCCGCCCAGCGCACATCTTAAGCGCCACCGTCACGGCGGAAAACGCCACCGATGCCGGCGCGCTGGCCACCGCCTTCACGGTGCTGTCCGTCGCCGAATCCCGCGCCCTGGCCACCAGGATGCCGGGGGTCGAGTATATGCTGGTCCGCGACAACGGTGCCGTCGTGCGGAGCGCCGGCTGGCGCTCGTTATTGATGGCTCCGGCACCGCAGACGGCCTACGAAGTGATCGTTAACCTCGAGTTAGCCCGCATCGAAGGGCAACGTTACCGCCGTCCCTACGTCGCCGTATGGGTGGAGGACAAAGACAAGTTCCCCATCCGCACCGTCGCCCTGTGGCTCGAGAAAGACCGCTGGCTTCCTGAGTTAAAGGGTTGGTATCGCGACGACCGGCTCCGTCTGCTGGCGGAAGGCCATGAGCTCGCCGCCACCGTTTCCAGTGCCACCCGGCCGCCCGGCAAGTACACCATGAAGTGGGACGGCAAAGATGCGAAAGGCATCTTAGTGAAACCCGGCAAGTACACCATCTGCGTTGAAGCCGCGCGCGAGCATGGCAGTTATCAACTCCTCCGTCAGGAAATTGACCTGATCGCCGGACCCAAACAGTTTCCATTGACAGGCGGAACCGAGATTGCTGCGGCAAGTATCGATTACCGGAAAATCACCAGCAACTGAGGCCCCGCGGCGGGTGCCCAAGTGGAAGCGGCAGCTCGCCGTGCTCTCCCGTTGGCTGCACATCTACCTCTCGATGCTCAGCTTCGGCGTGCTGCTCTTCTTTGCCGTCACGGGCCTCACCTTAAACCATACTGAATGGTTCAGCGGTGCCCAGCGCACCGTGCAGATCAAGGGCCGCCTCCCTGGCGCGTGGCTCCAGGGCAGGGTCGCGAAACTCGAAATCGTTGAGCAATTGCGCAAGATTCACCACGTGCCGGGCACCCTCAGCGACTTCCGCATTGAAGAGGCGCAATGCTCTGTCTCCTTCAAAGGCCCCGCCTACACCGCCGACATCTTCATCGACCGCAAAACCGGCATTTATGACCTTACCGAAACCCGCATGGGCTTCGTCGCCTTGTTGAACGATCTCCATAAAGGCCGCGACTCCGGCCGCGCCTGGGCCTGGGTGATCGATCTCTCGGCCGGGCTGATGATCCTGGTTTCCTTCTCCGGTCTTATCCTCATCTTCTATCTGCAAAAGCGGTTTGTCTCGGGGCTGCTCACCCTCGGCGGCGGCGCGCTCGCCTGCTACCTCGCCTACCTGCTCTGGGTGCCTTAGCCCAGGGTAGAAGAAGTATCATGAGTGATGATCAAACGCCTCGTGGCCGGGCTCTGCCTATCCGGCATCGTGGCGGCCGGGGCCGATAAGCTCACCGCGCCGCAACTCATCGCTTTAACAAAAAGTCCCGAAAAGCTCGCCGCCGCCTTAGCCGCCACCCTCGGTGAGGAACCCATCAAGAAAGGCACCGCCGTCATCGGCCACGGCCCGAACTTCCTCTGGGCCGTCGAGTCCTCCACCCGTCCCTCGCTCATGGTGGATGAAGCGCCTGGCCCCTCCACCAAGCAAATAGCCAAAACCAAAATCTGGTACGCCGTCGGCAAGCTCGCCCCCGGCACCGCGCATCAATTTCAATACGTCATCGAAGGCAAACCGTTCGGCGGCAAGAAAGACGTCCCTGCTTACCGGCCGGAATCGTATGCCAAGCCCGGTGTCCCCACCGGCGTCTTGTCCGATAAGTTGGTGCATACCAGCAAGGTTTACGAAGGCATGAAGAGCAATTATTGGATCTATGTTCCCGCTGGTTACGACCCGAAGGTCCCGGCCGCCTTGTTAGTCGTGCAGGATGGCCAGTCTTACAACAAGCGCGACAGCGATTCTATCCGCCTCCTGGATACGCTGGACAACCTGATCCACGAAAAGAAAATACCTTTGACGATTGCTGTTTTTATTCAGCCCGGCGAAGTGCCGGAAGGCACGGCCATTCATAAGGAACTCAGCGAGCTGATCGCCCGCGCGCCCGCCCCGCCGTTTGGCGGCAACCGCCCCGGTTCCAGTGTGCGTCCTCCCCGAACGCCCCAGAGCGTCATGCGCACCGTGGAGTACGACACGGTGTCCGACCGCTACGCCCGCTTTCTGAAGGACGATCTACTGCCCGAAGTCTACGGCAAATACAACGTCCGTCGCGATCCCTACAGCCGCGCCATCACCGGCCTTTCTTCCGGAGCCATTTGCGCCTTCAACGCCGCCTGGCAACAGCCCGATCAATTCAGCCGCGTCCTCTCCTGGATCGGCAGCTTTACGCCCCTCCAAACCGTGCCGAACTACGGCGGGCAGGCCTTTCCGGCGATGGTGCAACGGGAACCGAAAAGAAACATCCGGGTCTGGAGCCAGGACGGTGCCGAGGACCAAAATACCTGGCCCTTGCAGAATCTAGCTTTGGCAAACTCGCTCAAACAGCGCGGCTATGACTTCCACTTTAGTTACGGCGTAGGGACCCACAATCCGTCGCAAGGGTCAGCTGAATTGCCGGCCTCGCTCGAGTGGCTGTGGCGAGGATACGATCCAGCAAAAACCGAACAGACCTTCGCGCAGGATCCTACTGAAACCGCCAAGCCGCTCTTTCGCGTAAAAATCTACAACCGCGACCACGGCCCGGAGAACTAAGGCATGCTACCGCCCAGCCACGTTTATTTATTAATTCGGCGGCAACATCCGATAACTTACATCACTAAGTGGAGTGACAATTTAGTTCGCATCATTACCCGCCGCGCTGAGCATCCCCTCCCTGACGGTCAGGGTTCGTCAAGTAACTGAATTCATTGGCTCAAACGAACCCCGACCGTCAGGAAGGGGATGTTTGGTTGCGCCCAGTAACGTTCAGTAAGTAATTGGTCGAGCTACTCGTTCGCTGACCGCATGACTTATAATTTTCGCCTTACTAGCCCACGGCGTAAGCCGTAAGCTAGTACGCGGGCCAAAATCGAAAGTTAGAAATCACACGGTCAGAATTCATGACTAATTCTGCGGCAACATCTGATAACTTACAAAGGTCAGCCAGCGATTATCCGGGGACCACGACGGCGCTTCCATTGTCCCGCGCCCGCCGGTGATTTTCGCCAACACTGCGATCGTCTTGCCCGCCAGGGTCAGCACGCGTACACTTATTTCCTGCCCGGCTTCGGATGGCGCTGTTTCCGAACTCAGCATGGCCACCCGCGTACCGTCCGGCGACAGATGGGGCAGCCAATTGTGCAGCGCATCGCTAGTCAGTTGTTCGGCGTGCAATCCGCCGGCGGACATGCGCCAAACTTGCCGCGTGCCAGTGCGATCGGAAGCGAACAAAATCGCCGTCCCGTCCGGCGTGTACTCCGGGTTCATATTGTTGCCCACGCCATTGGTGAGCCACGTCTTGCGGCCCCCGGTTGACGCTTGCGAATAGATATTCAGCTTGCCCCGCCGCTTGGCGGCCATCAGCCGTGTCTGACTAACAGAAGCGACCGGCCTATTCGTCATACCAGCACCGGTCGCCTGCGGAGTGCCTCCGGTTAGTGGAATGCTCTGCATTTTCCCTTTCGCCAGGAATAAAATCGACTTACCATCGGCCGCAAAACTGGGCGCTTCGATACGCTCTCCACTCACATGAATTGCCCTTCGATCGCCCCGCACCGGCGCCACTTCCAGCGTGCTTTGGAGCGCCGGCTGCTCCATCGTAGGAGTGCCCAGCGTCACGTTCGAGAACGCCACCTGTTCCACCGCATCCTTATCGTGCGCGCACACCCCGATGCCCACATAGAAAGCTCCTTCCATCGGCAGCCGCACGGAGCCTCCCGTAAATCGCGGACTCTCCCCAACAACCGCCCCGGCCACCAAGAACAACGCCCCTCGCTTCTCAAGGCGCAGACGTTTTGCCCCCACGGCTGCCTGCTGGATCTCATACGTGATGCCGCCTTGCCGCTCGCGGCACTGCAACGACACGAGCCCATTGCCATGCAGCGCCGCATCGCAATAAGCCGCATCCGCATCGAGGCTCTGCCGCACAATCAACATGCCTTTTTTATGCGCATTGCCGCCCGCCGTCGCAAAGGCTATATCTGCGGTTAACGACACATCGCCCGTCATCTTTTTCCAGACGAAGTGGAACGCATCCGCCGTGGCCCACATATTTTCCCCGCTCGCCGAAACGGTGTAGATGCCGCGTTGAGCGTCAAAGCCAGCCGCACCCGCCTGCAACACCGTCCCTACATCGCCGTGCCCTTCGAACAATCCCATCGCCGTTTGCGGCACCGCCACAAAGGGGATGCCAACCAGCAGCGCCGTGGTCCAAGCTAAGTTATTCATGGACAATTAATTTTCCTCGGTCCGATTGTCTCACTCTCTCCTAGGAACGGGGTCTCCTCAGAACGGGCGGATGGTCGAGACGGTTGAGTTCGTCATGAGAAGCCGGACGGTCGAGGTTCCTAATGCGGAAAAAGTCGACCAATTGGTCTCCCATGGTCCTCCTCGAAACCCAATACTTTCGGTTCGCCCTACACCACTCATTCTAACTCTCCAGCTATAGGAACAGATCGAGCCGCATCGTTTATCAGTGACCCGCGAAGCGCTTCTCGGACTGTCGGGTTCCACCGACGCACCCACTTGGACGAGATAAGTCGGCAACTTGTTGATGGGAGGATCGAGGATCGCGAGTCTGGAATTACACGGCACCTATTCACTGACGGACACGTAATGACTGAACGGTCTCAGTTCTTCGGCGATGTTCAATTCGCCACTCAGCACTCGAACCAGAAAACAAAGGCCTTCACCCCTACGGCTTCTCTCCAGTCCAATGTTTTCAATGTGTTGAAATTTGGCTCCCCGGGTAGGATTCGAACCTACAACCCTTCGGTTAACAGCCGAATGCTCTACCGTTGAGCTACCGAGGAGCAAGGACGTGGAAACAGCGTTGCACTGCTCATCCACCCCTCTATTTAAGCAAACCGTGGAATCCTCTGTCAATCTGGGTTCCCAGAGATAAGGTTTTCCTAATGAAATATGCGATACTCGTTCGAGCGTGGCCCGTCCCAAGTCTGTACCTAGCACCCCGTCGCGATATTTGGTCCCCGTCGTGGTTTCGACGTTTCGCCTGCTCGACCGGCTTTCCGGCCATACCAGTGCTTCGCTGCACGAACTCGCCACCTCCACCGGAATTCCCAAAAGCACCGTCTTCCGCCTGCTGGCGACGTTGCAGCATTTGGAGATCGTCAAACGCGACGAGCCTAGCAAAGCCTACCGGCTCAGTGCGAAATCGCCGGGGCAGGCATTGGGATTGCCCAGCACCGAAGCTTTGCGGCGCGCCGCTTTGCCGTATATGCTCGAACTGCGCAATGAGTTTGGCGAGACCGTGAACCTTGGCCACTTGCAGCACGACCGCGTCGTATATATCGAGGTGGTGCCATCGGAGTTCGCCCTGCGCCTCAGCGAGCGGCCCGGTGCCAGCGTGGAGGCCTATTGCACTGCACTCGGACGCAGCATTCTGGCTTTCAGCGCGGATGGCGCGGCCGAGAGCATTTTGGGCAAACGGACCCTGCCCCGCATCACTCCCCACACGATGGTGGAGCCTAAATTAATTCTCGAGGAATTGGTGCGGATTCGGGCGCAAGGCTATGCCGTCGAGACCGAGGAAGGCGTGCTGCAAGCCACGTGCCTCGGCGCGCCGATTCTCGATGCCGGCAATCTGGCCGTAGCAGCGCTCAGCATCTCGGGGCCCACCTATCGCTTTTCGCCCATCGCCAACAAGAAGTTGCTACGGGCGTTGCGCCGCGCCACGCGCGAAATCGGCCGCGCGACCCAACAGTAACGGCCCTGGGCGCTATCCTAGAGTTTGAGCCCCGCGCCAGACGGAATCTTTCGCGCCCTCCGCCACCGGAACTTCCGCATCTACCTCTCAGGACTCGTCCTGTCGCTGATCGGCACCTGGATGCAGAACACCGCGCAAGCGTGGCTCGTCTACCGGCTGACCAAGAGTGAAGTGCTGCTGGGGACCACCTATTTTGCGAGCCACGTGCCCATCCTCGTGTTGGGTCCGATCGCCGGGCTCGTCGCCGACCGGTTCGCTCGCCACCGGATCGTGATCGTCACCCAGACGCTCTTTCTGCTGCAGGCCACGTTTCTGGCATGGCTGACTCTCACCGGGCGCGTCACGGTCGAAATCGTGATTGCGATGGCCGCGCTGCTCGGGGCCATCAATGCCTTTGACGTGCCGGCGCGCCAGTCGATGCTGCCTGCCCTTGTCGCTCAGGCCGATCTGCTGAATGCGATTTCGCTCAATTCGCTCACTTTTCAGGCCGCCCGGTTGGTGGGGCCCGTGATGGGCGGGTTCGCGGTGGCTTGGTGGGGCGAAGGCATTTGTTTTTCGCTCAACGCCCTCAGCTTCGTGGCCGTGTTGGCCGGGCTACTGAGCTTGCAGATCGCGCCCTCTCCGCACGCTCGCGCGCACCTGCCGGCGCTCGAAAGTCTCAAGCAGGGCTGGCGCTATGTGGCGACGGCGCCCCAACTGCGGCGGCTGCTGATGCTGAGTGCCGCCGTCAACCTGTGCATCGCGCCGCTATGGGTGCTGTTGCCGGTGCTGGCGGACGGCATCTTCGGCCGCGGTGCACAAGGCGTGGGTCTCTTGACGGCCGGTGTGGCGGTGGGGGCGATTGCGGGCATGTTAGGCCTCGCACGGCGGAGTGGCGAAAGAGGCCTTGGGCGCATCATCTTGTATAGTTCCGGGGCCCTGGGCCTGGTGCTGTGCGCTTTCGCGGTGGTGCCCAGCTTTTGGGGCGCTTGGGGGTTGATGACTCTGGTCGGCTTCACTTACATGAGCCAGAACGCCGCAACGAATAGCGCCGTGCAGGCATCCATCAGTGAGGAGTTCCGTGGGCGCGTGATGAGCACTTATACGATGACCGTGATTGGGGCCATGCCGCTGGGCGCTTTAGCCTCCGGCTGGCTGGCGGCCCAGATCGGAGCCCGCGAGACGATCTTGCTCGGCGGAGTGGGCGCGTTGCTCTCGGCCATTGTGGCGAAGTGGCGGATTCCCGCATGAAATTCGTCCTCTTCTGGCTCTCCGCATTGCAATTGGCCGGTGCGGATGCCGCCGTTTTCGCTGAGATTCGTGCCATGACTCAGCAAATTGAGCAAATCACCGGCTGGAAGTCGAAGCGCAAAGTGCCCGCCGCCATGATGAACAAGCAGCAGCTGGACGTTTACTTGAAGGCGCGGCTCACCGAAGATGTCCGGCCCAGCGAGTTGCGGGCCGAGGAAGTCACTTTGCGCCGCCTCGGCTTCATTGGTGACAAGGTTGACTTAAAGCAATCGCTGCTCGACGTGATGAATGAGCAAGCCGCCGCATTCTACGACACGCGCAAGAAACGGTTGTTCCTGATGGAGTCCGCTGGCGATCACGGCGGAGAGCAGATGCAATCCACCGTGCTGGTGCATGAGCTGAGCCACGCGCTGGCGGATCAGCAGCACAGCCTGTACCGCTTCATCCAGCAGAGCGGAGGCTCGGACGACTCGCACATGGCGCGGATGGCCGTGCTCGAAGGTCAAGCCACCTGGCTGATGTCCGAGTACATGGCGCTGCAGAACGGGTCAAGCTTATTGGGCCGGCCGGAGTTGGTGGCGATGATGGCCCGTGCTTCGGCGAGTTCATCCAGCGAGTTTCCGGCGCTCGATGCGGCGCCGCTGTACCTGCAAGAGACGTTTCTGTTTCCCTATTCGCAGGGCATGCTGTTTCAGTCGAAGGTGATCGAGAAGTTGGGCCAAGCCGGCTATTCGGAAGTCTTTCGCCGGCCGCCCACCACCACGCAGCAGATCCTGCATCCTGAGCTCTATTTGTCCGGCCGGCAGCCGCCCTCGCTAGCGCTGCCGCCGGGCAAATACCGTGATCCGGTACTGTCGGACGGTACGTTGGGTGAATTGGACCATCAGATTTTGCTGCGCCAGTTCAAAGTGACCGATTGGGCCGCGATTGCCGCCGGATGGTCAGCCTGCCGCTATCGCGTGCTGGAGGATAAGCGGCGTACCCATAGCAGTCTGCTGTACGTCTCCGAGTGGCGTGACGAAGCGGCAGCGGAAGCCTTTTTTACGGCGTACCGGAAATCGATTCTGCCCGTCAAATTAAAACAGGTGAATTTCCGCCAGGACGGAGATTCGCTCGCCACCGGCCAAGCGGCGGACGGGTATTTTCGTTTGGAACGCCGGGGCCGGGAAGTAACGGTACTTGAGGGGCTGCGGTTCGAATAACAGTTCGCATACAATTAAGGTTGAAGGAGTGAAAATGCGCATTGCGATTGCTACATTATTGATGGCGGGGAGCCTGTTGGGTTCCACCTTGCCGCGCAAGATGGGCGAGTTTGGCTTTGAGTTACCGAATGGCAAGCAGGCGTTGCTGTCGCAATACAAGGGCAAGGCCATCTTGCTCTCCTTTTTCTCCTCCACCTGTCCCCATTGCCAGACGGCTTCGAAATTTATTGAGAAACTCAGCAAGGAATTCGGCCCCATGGGTTTCCAGCCGATCGGCGTCTGCTTCGACCCGATGGCGAAGATGCTGGTGCCGGAGTTCGTCGCGAAGCAAGGCCTTACCTTTCCAGTGGGCGCGGCCTTGAACGATCAGGTGCTCGAATATGTGCAGCATCCAACCGGCATGATTCCTTACGTGCCGATGTTCCTGCTGATTGACAAGCAGGGCATGATCCGGGCGCAGTTTCAGCCCATGATCAACGAAGACTTCTACAAGAATATGGAAGCCAATCTTCGCATTGAAGTGGAGAAGATTGTCACCGGGAAGTCGACACCGGCGAAGGCTTTGCCCGTGAAGTCCACGGTGCTCAAGACGAAGCCCACCGTCACCGTGGCCAAGCACTAGTCTGCTATCCTGTGAGCGATAGCAAACCTTTGTGCGCTCGTAGCTCAGCTGGATAGAGCGCTTGCCTCCGAAGCAAGAGGCCGGGGGTTCGAATCCCTCCGGGCGCACCAACATCTCAATTAGACTGCGGGCGAGAGCGCGTAGAAGCGCTCCGCCGTATCGCCCAGCAGCTCATTCCTGTCGCCTTGCGGAACCGGTCCCACGGCTTGGGTGAACGCGGCGAGCACCTCTTTCCAACTCCCCGCCAGTAAGCACACCGGCCAGTCGCTGCCGAACATGGCGCGATGGGGGCCGAAGAGTTGAAGCACGTGTTGAACGTAAGGGGCCAAGTCGGCTGACTTCCAGCCCGGCACGGCGGCTTCAGTGATCATGCCCGACAGCTTGACGTGCATGGTGGGGATCTGGGCCAGCATCGCGATGCCCGACAGCCACGGCTCGATTTCACCCTTGGCGATATGCGGCTTGGCGATATGGTCGATGACGCAGCGGAGGCTGGGTACCTGGTCCATCATCCGCACGGCGACGGGAAGGTGCGGTGGCCTGAGTAAAAGGTCATACGGAATGCCCCGGCGCGCGAGTTCGCGCAAGCCTTCAATCACCGCCGGACGCAGCAGCCAATTGACATCCGCTTCGTCATGCACGATGTGGCGGATGCCGCAGAACTTAGGCTGTCTCTGAAGATGATCGAGACGGCGGCCGAGGCCGGGCGACTGCAGATCGGCCCAGGCTACCACGCCCAGAATGCGCTTTTCCGCTGCCGCGAGGGCAAAGAGAAAATCGGCTTCCGCGTCATGGTGAGCGGCTTGTACCACCACCGATCCATCGAAGAAGTTGCGCTCGTAGATGGGCCATAAGTCGGTGGGCGCGTAGTGGCGCGAGAGGACCGGGTGGCCCTGGGGCATCCAGAAATAGTCGACGGCTGTGAGGTCCCAGAAGTGTTGGTGCGAGTCAATGCGCATGAGGCTAACCTACCACTAGACGCAAATTCGGATAGACTAAAACGGCCCCATGACCCTCGCCATTCTTCTTCTGCTCGGCCAACAACTGCGGCCCGGCCTTGCCCCGATCCCTACCTACGAAGTGCATCGCGCCAAGGTCGCGCCGCGTATCGACGGCCACCTCGACGACCCCGCGTGGCAAGCTGCCAAGCCGGTGATCTTCGTCTTCCCCTGGTCCGGACAAACGGGCAAAAAGCAAAAGACCGTCGCGCGCCTCACCTGGGACAACGACTACCTTTACGTCGCCTACGAATGCGACGATACGGACATCGTCGCCGTCCACACGCTCCCGGACGACCCCACTTACAAAGACGATGCCGTCGAAATTTTTATTGCTCCTCCGGGCGTGAAGAATCTCTACTTAGGGCTCGAAATGAACGCTCGCGCCGTCCTCTACGACTACCTCTACGCGTTTCCGCAGCGCTTGCTGAAGAACTATGACCTCCGCGGCGTGCAACTCGCCGTGCAGATCAAAGGCACCCTCAACATCACCGGCGACGAGGACCAGGGCTGGAACCTTGAAGTCGCCATCCCCTGGCGCGCCTTCGCTGACCTTGCCGATCAACCGGTTCCCCAGCCCGGCGAGATCTGGATCGCTAACCTCAACCGCTGGGACGGTACCGAACCGAACCGCCGTCTTTCGCAATGGTCGGACTC
Source organism: Bryobacteraceae bacterium (assembly GCA_031367405.1). Taxonomy (GTDB): domain Bacteria; phylum Acidobacteriota; class Terriglobia; order Bryobacterales; family Bryobacteraceae; genus JALHNI01. The sequence continues at coordinate 2,147 of JANLPT010000351.1, read as the reverse complement.
CGGCCTGATAAAGCCGAATCCTCACCACCCGGACCGCTTTGGCCACCTCCTCTTCCTGGAGTGAAGCGATCCGGTTAGCCGCGTTTTTCTAGAAAGGATGCCCCTATTGAATCGCCGTGAGTTTCTGTCTCTTGCCCCGGGTGCCTTACAGAGGCGGGCCCCATCGAAGCCAAACTTCCTCATCATTCTGGCCGACGACATGGGTTACTCCGATGCCGGCTGCTATGGTGGCGACATTGATACGCCCAACATCGATCGTCTGGCGGCGCAGGGTTTGCGATTCACGCAGGGTTATTCGACGGCCCGTTGCGGCCCCTCCCGCAGTTGCATTCTCACCGGCCAGTACGCCCAGCAAACCGCGTGTGACATCATGACGCCCGGCGTGGTGCCGGACTGGACCCGTTTCGCGCCCCAGCACCTGAAGCCGCTCGGCTATCGGGCTTACCATTCAGGTAAGTGGCATATCCGTTTTCAACCCTTGGCCGCAGCCGGTTTCGATCACTCTTACACCCTGCTTGATCAAGATCAATTCTTCGCCCCGCGCAACAGTCAGTTAGACGGTCAATCGCTGCCGCCGGGGAAGCTGACCGACAATTACTACGCCACCACCGCCATCGGTTCGCACGCCATCCGCTTCCTTGAAGGACATGCGAAAGAGCATCCGGCCGATCCTTTTTTCCTGTATCTCCCCTTCACCGCGCCGCATTTTCCTTTGCACGCGTTGCAGCAGGATATTGACAAATATCAGGATCGTTTTAGCGAAGGTTGGGATCGGGTGCGCGCCCAACGCTATGCCCGCATGCGGAAGATGGGGCTGGTGAATGGTCCACTCGCGCCCTTCGAGCCCGGCATCTGGCCGGACTGGAACCTGCCTTCCGAGGAACTTACCGCTCGCATCGGCCCCGGCGAAGTGACTCGCGCGGTGCCCTGGACGAGCCTCACTCCGGTGCAAAAAACTTTCCAGCGAACGAAGATGGCTATTCATGCAGCGATGATCGACCGGATGGACCAGGAAATCGGCCGGGTGGTGACGCAGCTAAAAGCAATGAATGCGTTCGACAATACGGTAATTGTCTTTGTCTCCGATAACGGCGCAAGTGCCGAGCAGTTAATCCGCGGCGATGGCCATGATCCCCAAGCCGCGCCGGGGTCGGCACGGTCGCATTTATGCTTAGGCCCGGGCTGGTCAACGGCGGCGAATACGCCATTCCGGTTGCATAAGTCGTGGGTACACGAGGGAGGAATTTCGTCGCCCTGGATCATGCATTGGCCCCGAGGAATTACCGGTCACGGTGAGCTGCGGCACACGCCGTGCCACTTAGTCGACTTACTGCCGACGATGCTCGATCTAGCGGGTGGCGATGCCCGTGGGAGTCTGGTTCCCAACGCGCCGGCGCTGGCAGGGCGCAGTCTGGCCCCGGCTTTGAAGCGTGACGTCAGAATCGAACGCGAGTATCTTTACTTTCATCACAACAAGAACCGGGCGTTGCGAGTGGGAGACCTCAAACTGGTCGCGATCGGCGAGAAGGGTCCATGGGCGTTGTATGACTTGGCCAAGGATCGCGGCGAACAGAATGATCTGGCCCTTAAGGAACCGGGCCGGGTTCGGCAGATGGCCGAGCGGTGGAAACAAGTCGACGATGACTTGGTGAAGACGCGGGAGACCGCGACCCCCACGGCCATGCCGCGCATCCTGCAGGGCAAAAAATAGGTAAGTCGCTCAATACGCCAAGCCGCAATCGAGCCGCGACCAGAGGGAGCGGGCCCTTCAGATTCGTCCGGCTCCGTGCCAGTCAATGTCCGTTTTGTAAACACTTCAGACTTCGCGGTTAAGGCTGATTAAAAGAGGGAAACTGGTCAAACCCTTCGGGATTTTCATGCGCGGGATTGGCGGTTTGCGGAAGGTGAAGTTCGTCATGAATAACGGGGTGGTCGAAGGCTGGTTGCCTCATTGGCTCGGGACTCGAATTGATGTTGGGTTGGGATTCTGGGGGTGGGGTGGTCTCGGAGATGATGGGCGTGGCTTCGGAAGGGCTGTTTTGCGAAACAGAGCCAAATTCGGGGTTATCGTCTTGTTCTGAGGGGGTTACGAGGAGGTGATTGCGTTCGAGGGCGCGGAGGGCACGCTGGAAGTCCTGCTCGATTTG
>JANLPT010000334.1:0-2263 GCA_031367405.1 Bryobacteraceae bacterium | reverse complement strand
CGCCGCCGACTACCAGCAATTCGTCGAATGGTTTCGCACTCGCGAAGAAGCTCGCTGGGATCAGCAAATGGACCATGACTCGCTCGCCGGCAAATTGGATTTCCTCTTTGAGGAAGCCGAAACCGAGGCCGCCGCCGGCCGACTCCGCGACTGGCCGCCATCGGCGTGAAATCCAAAGCAACCCGGCGTTTCTGGGAGCTGTACTCTCGCCTGCCACAGGAAGTTCAGAAGCTCGCGGATAAGAACTACCGCCTTTGGTGCCAGAATCCCTCGCACCCCTCCCTTCATTTCCGACCGCTGCAAGGCAATGAGCTTCGTTTCACCGTCCGCATCGGAGATCACTATCGGGCACTTGCCCTACGGTCACCCGAAACGTGGATCTGGGTCTGGATCGGCACCCACGCTGAATATGATCGCCTGACGAGTCGTTGATCGGGCTTACACTCCCGCCTCCGGGGCAATCCAGAGGGCGGCCACCAGGACCGACGGTCGATTGATCGTGGCGGGCAAGAACAGATTATACCCATTTTCGCATTCTCAAGTGCGGGCGTCGCAGGTACGGGGGGGCGCGCTCCAGACTGAGCCCCCTCTCTCTGAGCCCCTCTGCCGATGGGTATGGCCGAAACTGCGTTTACCTGAGTGGGGAGTCGGGTTCCCCCCCTTTTTAGGGTTCCCCCCCCTACCATGATTGGCTGTGAATCTTGGCTTTAAGTGATTGCACATCAGTCGGTTGAGCGGTTCGCCTACAGAGATCGGTGTATGAGCGGGTTCACTAGTGTCCGGCTGAGCAATAGGGGATCGGCGGCAAGTGCAAGCTGTGCCGATAGTTAGGTGGCATTTTTCGATTTTTCGATTTGAACTTTTTCGAGTTGGGTGGGGCTGATTTGGGAGCCTCCCACCGGAGTCCGCACAATGAAGCATGAACATTGGCCGGACGGTTTTCGCGCAGGTGATGGAGCATTTCCCCACCTATGAATTTCAGAAATGTGTCACCCGCTACGACGGTGATTTTCGGCGGCGGAGCTTCTCCTGTTGGGATCAGTTTCTTTGCCTCAGCTTTGGCCAATTAACCTATCGCGAAAGCTTGCGCGACATCGAAGCCTGCCTGCGTTCGGTGCCGGACAAGCTCTATCACATGGGCTTCCGCGGACGCATCTCGCGCTCCACCCTAGCCGACGCTAACGAATCGATTGACTGGCGCATCTATGCTGACTTTGCCCAAGTCTTGATCGCCACCGCCCGGCCGCTATACGCCGCCGAGCCGCTCGGTTTCGATCTCGACGGCACCGTTTATGCGCTCGATTCGACCACCATCGACCTCTGCCTGTCCGTGTTTCCCTGGGCTCGATTTAAGACCCATACCAGTGCCGTGAAAATGCATACCCTGCTCGACCTGCGCGGTTCCATCCCCACTTTCATTGCCGTTTCCCGCGCTAAACTGCCCGACGTTAAGATTCTGGACGAGATCATTCCGGAAGCGGGTTCCTTCTACGTGATGGATCGCGGCTATCTGGATCTCGCGCGTTTGCATACCATCCACCGCGGCGGCGCGTTCTTTGTGATCCGCACCAAAATCGGCGTTCGGATGCGTCGGCGGTACTCGCGAGCGGTCGATGAGTCCACCGGCTTGCGCTCCGATCATACGGTCATGTTCACCTCGCTGGCCTCGGCGAAAACCTATCCCGCCCCCCTTCGCCGCATCCGCTTCTACGATCGGAAGCAGGGCCGCTGGTTCGTTTTCCTGACCAATAACTTCGACCTTCCCGCCTTCACGGTCACCCGGCTTTATCAGGCCCGTTGGCGGGTCGAGTTATTCTTCAAATGGATCAAACAGCACCTCCGCATCAAGGCCTTCTACGGGACCACGGAGAACGCCGTCAAAACTCAAATCTGGATTGCCATCTCCGTCTATGTCCTGATCGCCATCCTCAAAAAACGCCTGCTTCTTCCGGCCTCTCTTTACCAAATCCTACAGGTCCTCAGCGTCACCCTCTTTGAAAAAACCCCCATAATCCGGGCCTTTGACGACGAAAACTCCCGATCTCAATCGATGCCACCTTCTAACCAGCTGAAACTATTGGACTTCTAGCCGGACACTAGTGGAGCGGGTTTGACCCCGATCGCCGGGAATATCTGGCGGCGGTCTTGCCGGGCCTCGACCGGCGCACGCTACCTCAAGTGCGCCAACTCACCCCCACGGCCTGGGCGGCCAAGCGCGGCTGAGTCCACGTCAAGAGGGGTTCCCCGGACGCATACGCTTTAA
>JANLPT010000309.1:0-3336 GCA_031367405.1 Bryobacteraceae bacterium | reverse complement strand
TCCGGAGAACGTATCCGCCACGGTCTTAAAGACGAAGACGCTCAGCGGCTCACTGTCTCGGACTGCCCGCAGGCCTTTGTCGTTACCCTTCACCGTTCCTACCGCCGAAGGACGGCACGTGGGGGCGGGGAAGAACTCGTGAGCGAAGTGCAATAGCCGGTCCGTGCCGATGTTGCGCAGGGCGGAGAAGGCGAGCACCGGGAAGACTCGGTCCTCGGCGATGGCGTCCTTCAAGCCCTCGACGATGTGCTCGGCGGGCAGCGTGCCTTCGGCAAAGAACTCCTCCATCAGTGCATCGTTGCCCTCGGCCACCATCTCGATCAACTCTTCGTGGGCGAGTTGGGCGGCTTCGCTCTCCTCAGATGGGATCTCGCCCTCCTGGCCGATACCATTGCCGTCGGGCTGGTAGAAGTAAGCCTTCATCGTGATCAGGTCGACGATGCCGCGAAAGCCTTTCTCGCTGCCGATCGGCAATTGGATCGGAAGCGCGACGCGTCCAAAGTGCGCGCGCAGACTTTCCACTGTCCGGTCGAAGCTGGCGCGGTCCCGGTCGAGCCGATTGACGACAAAGGCGCGCGGCAACTGGTAGTCTTCGGCGAACGCGTAGACCTTTTCGGTTTGCACCTCCACGCCCGATACGGCGTCGACGAGAATGAATGCCGCGTCCGCCGCGGCCATCGCTCCCTTCGTGTCATTCAAGAAGATGTTGAAGCCGGGCGTATCCAGCAGGTTGATCTTCTTCTTTTGCCACTCGGCGGTGGTGAGTGAAGTGGAGATGGTGAACTTGCGCTCGATCTCCTCTTCGTCGTTGTCGGTGATCGTGTTGCCCTCATCCACCCGCGTGAGCCGATTGGTGGCTCCCGTGGTGTACAACATGGCAGCGACGAGTGATGTCTTACCGCAGTGGCCGTGTCCAGCCAATGCGACGTTTCTAATTTCCGGGCCTTCATAAGTCTTCAAGGCGGTCATACCTCCCAACGTTGGCGGCCCGGGCTCGAAAGCCCAGGCTCTCTCGAACGATCAAGGGTTTATCACATTTGGAGGCCGGAAGGAAGGGGTGTCCGTCTTATTCCATGGGTACACGCATATCCCGCACAGTTGTGGCATCGATTGGTGAATCAATGAGAGCGGCAAAATCCCCCGTCCAAAGGCGCAACTCCTGTGTCGTGTAGTGGTCAACAAGGATTTTGGCAGCATCTGAGATTTCAAGCTCCATGTCTTCTTCAAAGGTGCGGCTTTTGTTTGCCCACTTCGGGAGGCAATTTAACAGCTCATCGACTGCTTGGGTTTTGAACATCGATCTGCGGTCCTGATCGATAGCACGCGAGAAGACGGTGACTAAAACCCATCATATCAAATCGCTTATCGCCACATTCGTCCGGGCGAGCCCTGACCTCGCCGCATTTTTCTCCAAGATCTATGAGATTTTTCGCCTCCAAATCCCACTTAAGTGTGTCGCTCTCCGAACTTTCGTAAGGCCAGGTCGATGGGTAAACACAGACGTCGTTCGGCACCCGGCAATAGGGTGAACCCGTAATGCTCGTAGAATCGCTGTGCCGCGTCATCCTTGGCATCCACCAGCAGAGCGAAAATCCCCAGCTCGGCGCGAGAGAGACGAAGAACCGCGTCCGCCAAGAGCACGCCACCCAAGCCCTTGCCCTGGGTATGCCGCGCGACCGCCAAGCGACCCAATAATGCGGCTGGAACCACTGGATAGCGGGGGAGCTTTTTAATGATCGCCGGGGCAAAGTCTTCGAGAGCAACGCTCGTCGCCGTAAGTGTATAGAAACCCGCTACTTCCGCAGTGGAGACGCCCACCGCCACGAAACAGGATGCAATTCGCCGCTTGACGTCCTGCGAGGCCTGTTCACGCAGGTAACGATCCAGACTCTCCGATCCGCTGACGAACCCGGTCCGGTCATGATGGCTGGATAAAACTTCGATTCGAAACTGTTCTGACACGCATCACTCCGCGATCAGTTCGCGGTGACGTTTGAACGCGCGCCCTAGGGCTGCGTTCGGTGGCGGAGGATTGATCAAAATTGCAACGAACGCTTCTTGCGCCTCACGCGAAAGACGAATTACCTCGACTTCGGCCACCATTCTTTGCGCGGCATCATGCGCGGCGGCCACCACGAAATCGCTGATCGATCGACCCTGAATCTCCGCCGCGCGGCGGACAATCGCGAGAGCCTCGGGCGCGATACGGGCTTCGATTCTGGATGTGCGGGGTTCTTGAGATTTCATGTTTATGGTATATTCAAGTGTACGTGGTTGTGCCGTACATGTCAAAGAGAGTTTAGGGGCTCAACTTACCTGGGGAAAATAGCGGAAAATAGGGCCACCGCCGGGAGTCTGTCGGAGAGAAACTCTCCTCGAACGTAGAATCAATAACTTACGGACAATTCGACGTCGCGAAAAGCTTGTAAGTTATTGATTCTACGTAGGTCCATTTTTTACTCCGACAGACTCGCCGGGATGGTACGGTTTAGCGATCAACCGTCCCCTTTGCTGGCACCGGCACTGATAAATACGGGCCGGGGCGCGCAGAGCGCGACTAACTCGTGTGAGTCCACTGGAAGGTCGTTCCAATGCAGTGTCCCGGCGTACTTCAGGAAGTTACCAGCCATCCAATGATACTATAAAGACCGTTTTAGCGAAGGTTGAGATCGAGTGCGCCCAACTGTACCCGTCGCGTGGGATTGGCAGCTGGCGGAAGGTGAAGTTCGTCATGAAAAACGGGGTGGTTGAAGTTCAGTAGGATCGGCGGCCGCGAAAACGGTTGGCGGCGGCGTTCGCTCGGGGCTCGAATCGATGTTGGCTTGAGATTCTGGGGGTGGCGTGGTCTCAGCGGGGGTCTGGGGTGCGGGTTCGAAAGGCCTGTTTTGCGAAACAGAGCCAATTTCGGAGTTATCGCTTTCTTCTGAAGGGGTTACGAGGAGGTGATTGCGTTCTAAGGCGCGGAGGGCGCGTTGGAAGTCCTGTTCGATTTGGGCGCGGTAGCGGAAGAAGTTTTTGTGGATGAGGTCGCGGGGGTCGCCGGGCGCTTGGAGGAGGCTGATCGCTAGGCCTTCGTAAGGTTCGGGGTCGGGTTTGGGGGTTTTGGCGGCTTTGATGCCTTCGGTCAGTTGGGCTTGGTAGAGAGCTTGCAGCCAGGCTCGTTCGGTGCGGGCGAGTCGTTGCGAAATCCAGTGTCGTTGGACAAAGCGCTCGACGAGGATTTGTTGGGTGACGCCTTTGGGCTGGAGGTCGTCGTGCACGGATTGTTGGAGCTCGTTGTAGTCGGCTTGGCTTTCGAAGGGCAGGACGATGGTTTCGGCGGTGAGGCCGTGTTTT
>JANLPT010000341.1:0-8269 GCA_031367405.1 Bryobacteraceae bacterium | reverse complement strand
GAAGTTTCTCCGAACGAGATTTCCCCCAGATCCCGCAAACAGGATGATCCCATTCGCATTCCCCACAATGATGTTCTCCTCGATGATGTTGCCGGTAACGGTGGCACCGCCGGGCGTTCCGATGCCGAAGTTATTGCCTGGAGTTGAAAACCCGTTTCCACTGATCCGGTTCGCACGGAGCCGGTTGCGACTGGCGCCTCCCGCCAGTCATATACCTCCGCACGCGGCGGTGACGTGTCCGTTTCGTACCGCGACGTTGTTCTCCAGCAGGTTGTTAGATCCGTTGTTCACTTGAAAGCCGGAGGCGCAGTTGGTGGAACTCGTCACGTCCCTTATTGTCGAGCCGCTACTGTTGTTCAGTTGGATGCCCTGAGCCCGGAATCGTTGGACCAGCCCAGGTCCGCGGATCGTTACATTGTTAAAACCGTTCAAGAAGATGCCGAACTCCCCGCCAACGTTGACGCCACCGCAGGCCGTGGCCGGATCGGCGCGCCCGGTCATGGTGAAGCCATTCAAATCCAGCGTCACGCCGGCGGCACCAAATGTAATGCAAGCCGCGCCCGTGACGGTGCAGGTCACATCGTCCACCAACTGGCTATCTTCGGTGATAGTCAGTGTCGTGGAGATGCCCCCCCCGATATCGGTGGCCTGGACACCCCCGGCGCACGCTAAAAACGCGAGGAATACGGCCGATGGGCCAACCAGATTGCTTCGTATCATGTTCGTCTCCTTTAGTCGACTCTGCGCCTCCGCAGGCGCCCTTCAGTGATAGAATGATTTTCAATCGGAATTATCTTGCGACTTGTTCGATAGTCTAGCGGCAGAGGGCGTTGAAAAACCTTTACGAAGTCTGAATTTTTTGTGAATGAGGCGGGCGCGATGAATGCAAAGCGTTTATACCGGTTCGGTGCCTTCTCGCTCAATCCGGAAACCCGGGTGTTGCTCCGCAAGGCCGATTTGGTTCCGCTGCCGCCGAAGTCCATTGATCTGCTGCTGGTGCTCCTCCAAAACGTCGGCCAGCCGTTGCCGAAGGAAGCCCTGATCCAGGCCGTCTGGCAGGATACTTTTGTCGAGGAAAATAATCTCGCCCACCACATCTCGGCACTCCGGAAAACGCTCGGTGCCGGCGAGGGCGGCAAGGCCTACATCGAGACGATCCCCAAACGCGGCTATCGTTTTGTGGCCGAGGTGACCGAGGGGGCGGAGGACGATGGCGCCGCGGAACCCGAACCCGCCACGCCGCCCGCGTCGCCCGCACGGTTTCGCCTGACGCTCCCGAAACTCGCCGTGGCTACAGCATTTGCCGCCGCTGGCGCTCTATTGTCCCTGTGGGCCCTGAGCCCGCCCCGCCCCGCTACCCCGCTGTTTGAGTCGCTGGCGGTCCTCCCGTTCCAGAATCTATCCGGCGATTCGAACCAGAACTATATCTCCGAGGGCTTCACCGAGGCCCTCATCTCTGAAGTGGCGAGAATCAGGTCGCTTCGGGTGATTTCGCGAACTTCCATCATGACGTATCAAAAGGGCCGGAAAGCTCTTCCAGAGGTTGCCCGGGATCTCAATGCCGGAGCGATCATTGAAGGTTCAGTCGCCCGCTTTGGGGACCGCGCCCGCGTGACCGTCCAACTTCTCGACGGCCCGAACGACAAACAGTTGTGGTCAGAGACCTACGAGCGCGAGTTAGCCGAAATTCCAAAGCTCTGGGGAGAGGTCGCCATCGCCGTTGCTCGTGAGATCCGCGCCCAGGTCGAACCGGAACAGCGCGCGCGCCTCGCCCGCCTTCCGGTCAAGCGCGAAGCGTTCGAGGCTTACTTGCGCGGGCGTTACTACTGGAACAAGCGGACCGCCGATAACATTCACAAGGCCGTCGAATGGTTCCGCAAAGCCATTGACGAGGACCCCGCCTACGCCCGCGCCTATAGCGGCTTGGCCGACTGCTACAACCAGCTTGGAACCGTGCTGATCGCCGGACAGCCCCCAACGGAAACCCGCCCGCTGGCCATCGCCGCAGCCAGGAAGGCGCTGGAAATCGATCCGGAATTAGCGGAGGCCCACGCCTCACTCGCCTATGCGCGGCTCTACGATTGGGATTGGCGGGCGGCGGAGCAGGGATTCCAGCGGGCATTGGAGATCAATCCGAACTATGCTTCGGCGCACCTGTGGTACGCCCACGGTCTGTCCATGAGGAAGCGCCACGACGAAGCACTGCGGGAGGTGAGGATCGCCCGCCGGCTTGACCCCCTCTCCCCCATCATTCACACGCAGGTCGGATGGATTCTACAGCACGCCGGGCGCTATGATGAGGCAATTGAGGAGTTCCAAAAAGTGCTCCGGAAGGACCCCGATTATCTCTGGGCGCTTTGGCGGATCGGGTCGAGCTACGCCTCCAAATCCATGTTTCAGGAGGGGATAGACGCGTTGGAGAAGGCGGCGAAGCTTTCCGGAAGGAGCCCATCGATCCTTGGCACGCTCGCGGAGACCTACGGCTTGGCTGGCCGCAAAGACATGGCCCGCAAACTGCTGAGTGAGATCGAGGCCAAGTCGCGGGAACAATATGTTCCGTCCATCGCCTTCGCCCATGCTTATATCGGCCTTGGCGACTCCGAGCGGGTCCTCGCTTCGCTGGAGAAAGCCTACCGGCAGCGCGAGCAGGGCATCGCGTGGCTGGCCGTGTCGGAAGCCCACGGCGCCTACCGGTCGGATCCCCGATTTCACGAATTGATCCGGCGAGTTGGCCTGCCTGACGAATAAAGGATTTGCAGGATCGGGATAGGGGGAAGCCTCACAGCTCCGCCCCTCCCACACCACCGGACATGCGGGTCCGCATCCGGCGGTTCGGCGGGTTAAGCGATGGACGGGAGCACGGGGCCATCGCCGGGAGCACGGGGCCATCGCCGGGTATCCACCGACCTGCCCCCAACTCATAGGAATAGAAATACTTAACCTATCTCCGTTCTTCGGAACACTCCTTCGCCCGAATTTTTCGGTCATACCGCAACCCACCAGCTATGGGGCAAAAGCGTCAGGGGCTGCGATGTTCGGAGGGCCGTCACTTTCTTGCTGCGTCGTTGAAGGTTCAGTGCCCAGTAGTCCCGCAGTCTCTGAAGATCCTTCCAAAGGGTGTGATCGGCAGTAGAATGGCACCTATTTCCATTATGGGCTCCCAACTTTGAAGAGACTCGTTAAGGCGATTGCGGAACCTCGGAAAAGTATCCTACCCCGTTCTTCCCGTAGCGCGGACGCGGTCTGGGTCAGCCAGGGCAACAGGGCCATCGCCGGGCAACAGGGCCATCGCCGGGTATCCACCGACCTGCCCCCAACTCATAGGAATAGAAAGACTTAACCTATCTCCGTTCTTCGGAACACTCCTTCGCCCGAATTTTTCAGTATGCCGCAACCCACCAGCTATGGGGCAAAAGCGTATCGCTGACAGCCAGCAGGATTTTCTCGTATGTCATCGTAAAGTCGATGGCTTATTCTTGTGCGGTGATCACGATCTTCAGTACCGGGCACTTTTCAGTTTCATTACTTAGATCGTCAGGGGCTCCTATGTTCGGAGGGCCGCCACATTTTGCCGCGTCGTCGAAGCGTGAGGTTCAATGCCCAGTAGTCCCGCAGTCTCTGAAGATCCTTCCGAAGGGTGTGCTCGGCAGTAGAATGGCACCTGTTTCCATTATGGGCTCCCAACTTTGAAGAGACTCGTTAAGGCGATTGCGGAACCTCGGAAAAGTACCCTATCCCGTTCTTCCGTAGCGCGGACGCGGTCTGGGTCAGCCCCTGCCGCTCAAGAGTATCTAAGTACTCGATCACCGTGCTGGGCGGATTCTGCAAGCTTTGCCGATGGTTCTCTGCCGCTGCGATAACCACTTCGGGCGCGAGGTCGAGCCAGTGGAGAACGAATTCATCGGGATGCTGGGCCTCAATCCCAAATGCTCCAACAACGTCGATTGGGAAATCGCGTAGGTTCATTGTGACGATCACGTCGGCTTGTCCGCGAATGGCAGCGGCAAGGACGTGCCGGTCGTCAGGATCGGGCAGTTGGAGACCGGGGATTAGATCCTCATAGCCGGTGACGAGCGCGCAGGTGGCATGCAGGTCCATCAACGCGCGGGTTCGATCGAGTTTCTCGCGCGTCAGATCAGGCCGTCTCTCCAAAAGAGCGGAGATCCATTCTTCGTGGACATCCGCTGACCACTTGGCGCGAAACAGCCCGGTGAGCGCGAGATGCATGAGCAGATTCCGCAACTCCGCCGGGTAGAGTACGTTGGCGTCATAGAATGCTGTGAATGTAGCCACCGAGGGGTTCTTCCTAGACACGCATAACGCAGCCGTTGGGCGCTACAACCCCAGTTCTCGATCATATGCGGCGAGTTCGGCAAGTACGGCCCGGCGCTCGGCGTCGGCGCGGCGTTTGTGGGCCATGAGGGCTTCGAATCGAACGCGACGGTGCGTGCCCACCCGGCGATATTCGATCTTGCCTTCGTCGAGAAGCTGGATCAGCGAAGGCCGCGAGATGTTCAGCATGCCGGCGGCTTGCTGGGTGGTGAGTTCGGCGTGGACGGGGATCAGCGTCATCGCGTTTCCCCGGGCCATCTCTTCCAAGATTTGGATGAGCATCCGTACCGCCGTTGCCGGTAGTTTGACGGTGCCTGCAGTTGGATCGTCGAGCATGCGGAGCTGCAGTGGATCCGCCGTTTGGACGCGGGCGGCGAGGACACGGCTGGTTTCCTTGGCGAGAATCGCTTCGGCCTCAGAGGGCAGTGTTGGTGCGAGTGTTCCTTGTTCCATCACTGTTTTGCTCCTGGTCTCATCCTATCACAATCGAAGCAATCGCAAGTAAGCGAAGCACTCGAAATCGCTCCAATTATATATGCGGACACCATTACCGCTCCCGCCCGGGATCACGGCCAATTCTTACCCGGCGATGTCCCCGGCCGCCCTACTGGCCGCCGGTCTCGCTGAGCGCGGCGACGGCCCAGGCCGTAGCAGCAGCGGAGATCCATTGGTCGGGTCCGTAGGGGAAGCCTGACTCGAAATAAGGCTGAAACTTGGGGGCACGGCTCTTGACGAACCACGTGCCATCGGCGTGTTGGGTGGCCCGCAGCCACTGCACCGCCTTGGCGAGTGTCTTCGGCTCGGCACCCGCGCCTTCGCGCAGGGCGAACAGGGCCAAGCTGGTGGAATAGGCGTCGCCCGGCAGAAACCGATTGCCGCCCCAGCTGCCGTCCCCGTTCTGAAGTGCGGCCAACCCGCGGGCCGCCTTTTTTACCGTCGCCCCAGCAGCCGCGCCCCACTTGAGGCCCAGCAGTTTCATGGACCGTTCGTCGGTGGTGAGGGCCGGGCGAGCTTCAATCCAGCGGAGCGCGTCGCGCTTCATCAAGTCCACGGCGGATTTGGCGGCGGGCGCGCTGAACTGCGGCACCAGCCAGAGCGCGAGCGCGGTGCGATGAAGGTCGGCCTCCTCAATCGGGCTGCGGCTGATGCCGCGCGAGGACCAGGAGCCATCCGGCAGTTGCTTCGCCCACAGGTAGCGGGCCAGCGTCTCGAATTCGACCGACCGCTCGAGGCCCAGGCTTTGCGCTTCGAGCAGGCCGTAGATGCCCGAATCGACATCGCCGGGGAGGGGCTGCATCTGTTGCAAACCGGGCAGGAAGGAGCTGAACTGGCCCTTCACCCGTTGCCGTCGCGCTTCCACCAACGACGCCTGGACGGTGAGGCCGGCCCGCTGCGCACGAGAGGCGGCAAAGGAGAGCAGCGTCGAATGGTGACAACCACCGCAGCCCGTCTCCTGGAAAAATTGCTCGTTGGTTTGCTCCAATTTTTTGAGAGCCACCGGGAGACCGGGTCCCAGTACGCGCTGCCCTGGCACGGGCGGTCCACTGGCGGCGGCGGGTGCCTTCGTCCCCAGCAGCTTGAGGACGGTAGGCGAGTTGAATTTGCGCGCCCAGGCCACGGCGTCCTCGCCGGACGTGTCTTTCGCCGCCCGGTCAGCCGACTTAGCCAGCAAAAGCCGCACGACCTGGGCATTCTGGTCCTCACTCGAAACGGCGAATAGCAGCGGCGTCATCCCGCGGACATCGCGGGCATTCACCTGCGCGCCCGCATCCAGCAGCACCCGCACGATGGCCGGGCCGAAGTGCGCGGACGCGAGCATCAGCGGACTGAGGCCCTTGAGTTGGATGTCGCCATGGCGCACTTTGCCGCCAAAAGTATTCTGCTGGTTCACGTTCGCGCCGCGCTGCAAGATGTCTTTGAGCAATGCCGGGGAACAGGCAATCGCCCCGTGCGCCGCGCCGCCGCCACCGCCGTCGATGGCTTTCACATCGGCCCCAGCCGCCAGCAACAATCGCACCGACTCTTCGTAACACGATCCCCCCAGGGCGGCCAGCAGCGGCGTGACGCCTTGCGCGGCTGGCTCATTCGCCGCAGCACCGGCGGCGAGCAGCAGCCGGACGCTTGGGGCGCCCCGCGCGCTAGACGCGGCCACGACCAGGGCGTGTTGGCCGACCTTGGATTTGGTTTTCACTTGCGCGCCGGCGGCGAGCAGCGCCTTCACCTTGGCCGCATCCGGCGCCGCGGCGATGAGGGGCGTCAAACCCAGCGCATTCGCCTCATTTGGATTCGCGCCAGCGGCGAGCAGGATTTGCACGGCTTCGAGACTACCGAGGGATGAGGCCCAAATGAGCGGCGTGTTCTGGCGCGCGTCCTTGGCGGCCACGAGTTCAGCGGCCGGTTGTTGGTTCAGCCAAGCCAGGTCATTTTGGCGAATCCGCGGAAGAATTTCGGCCATCTCCGCGCCGAGCAGCGTGAGGGGTAGGAGGAATGCGGCGAAATGAGGGGTCACACGAAGAGTGTAGACGAAATGATCGGAGCCAATTAGACCCCCCGATCGATGAGACCGAATTCGCCGGGCACGAATGGCATAGCGATGTGGAACGCGTGAGCGAAGAGTCGTTGTATGGGTTCGTGAGGTTCCTGTGGTCTGCGGTGGTGGGAATTGCGGCGAGTGAGTGAGTGATGCCGGTGCGGGCGCGCGGAGGTACGTCCCGGAGGGAAGGTCTTTTGGATGGGCGAGCTTCGACGTAAGAATTACGGACGGGGGCGAGTTCCGAAAATTGGTCCGGGGTTAACACTTTCTATTGCTATAGGTTACAGGAGAGTCGGGGGATACCCGGCGATGGCCCCGTTTGCCGGGGCCGGAGGTCCGCCCCCAGCTTTTCATGACGCGCCCCCACGGGTCGGCGACTCCGGGCGCGGCGGAGCGGCTACGCGAGAGGGGGCGGGGCAGCAGTCGATGGGGCAGATGTCGTGGTTGGGACCATAGAGGCCGCAAGCGCGTTTGGGCACGGCGGGATCTAAGCGCTCCAGGATGAGTTCGCGGATCATGGCGATGAAGCGGGGGTCGGTGCCAACGCTCGAGACCCGAGTGAAACCGATACCCAGGTCAGCGGCCTTTTGACGGGCTTCCGTGTCGAGATCGTAGAGGACTTCGAGATGATCGGAGATGAAGCCGATGGGCACGACGACGGCGTGGGTGGCACCGGCGGAGGCCGTCTGTTCAATGGCGAGGCATATGTCAGGCTCGAGCCAGGGCTGGGTGGGCGGACCGCTGCGGCTTTGATAGACCAAACGGTAGTCCGGGCAGCCGGCACCGGTGGCCACCAGACGCGATGCTTCCTCGAGTTGCTGCACGTAGTGGGACGTATCGGCCATCGACAGGGGGACGCTGTGAGCGGTGAATAGAAGGGCCGCACCGGGAGCGGCGGCCAGGGCGGCGGCGGTGCGCTCCACCATCGGCTCAATGAAGCCAGGGTGGTTGTAAAAGACTCGCAGCTTAAGCGTTTCGATGCCCGTGGCGTCCGTGGCTTGTTGGGCGGCGATCACATTTTCGCGGTATTGGCGGCAGCCGGAATAAGAACTGTAGGCGGACGTCATGAAGCAGATGGCGCGCGTGACGCCGTCTTCTTTCATGCGGGCGAATGTGTCGGGGAGCAGCGGATGCCAATTGCGATTACCCCAGTAAATCGGCAGGGGGGGGCCTTCGCGATCCAGCATTTCACGCAAGGCGGCGATCAACTCGCGGTTCTGCTGATTAATCGGGCTGCGGCCGTCGAAGTGATGGTAGTGTTCAGCCACTTCGAGCATGCGTTCGCGAGGCACGTTGCGTCCGCGCAGGACGTTTTCGAGAAACGGCATGACGTCGTCAGGACCGTCAGGCCCGCCGAAAGATACGATTAGGATGGCATCAGACATGGTGTTTTGAGCTTCTCAT
>JANLPT010000237.1:0-12797 GCA_031367405.1 Bryobacteraceae bacterium | reverse complement strand
CGACATCGCCCTCGACCACCTCTCCCTCGCCCGCGCCGGCGACTCGGCTCACTTTACACCTGCAATCGAAGGCCTTCGCCGCGCCGGCTACCTCGACCATCTTCCCCGCGGCCTCCTCGCCCGCAGTACCCAACACGACCTCGACGAAGTCTACAAAATCGCCACCCGCTCCGGCATGCGCCTCCACCTCACTGACTACCACCTAAAACAAGCCGCGCTCGACCTCGTCACCGGCAACCAAACCAAAGCCCGCGAAAACACCCAAAAAGCCGCCGACCTCATCCAAGCCACCGGCTACCACCGCCGCGACCCCGACCTCGACCTTCTCCGCCAACAACTCTAACCCAACGTGGGCGGAGTCAGAACCTCGACAACAGCACCTAGCCCAGTCCCGAGTAATTGAACCGATCAAGTTACGTGGTATCTACGTGTCGCCGCTCCACAATCGGATCGAGCCGCGACCGGAGGGAGCGGGCCAGAACAAGGCTCGAATCATCGATCCGGGAACTTGGTTTGGCCCGCTCCCTCCGGTCGCGGCTAAATCGCCTCACCCTGTGACAACTTAGAGCCAAGAGCGTGCTGAGTTTCTGGCCTATGATTAGAGCCTCCTTGCCCGCGGACCAAGTTACGCGGCATCTCACTTACTCAGGCAAAGTGTTCCGGTAGCGCGCCCAATTCCGCACTAACTCATGCACCACCACGCTGCCCACCTTGTGGGCCGCTTCAAGTGAGGGGACGAAGGCGGCGTAGCTCCCGATTTTCGTCTCGGCCAAGCTCTCGGCGGCGGTGATGCCGTCGCGCTGCTGGTCGAAGTTACTCGCGGTGCGCAGCACGAGGGCCCGGCGGACATCCACCTTGCCCGTCGGGGCGAGTAAGTGCAGTGACTGGAGGGTGCCAGTGTCTTCCATGGCGGTGGTGACGTAGTTACCCTGCTGTTCGGTAAAGTACTTCACCCAGTCGTTGGCCCAGCGATTGAGTAACTTGCCATGCCAGAACGTCATGGACGACATAGTGTCGCCCTTCAGGACGAACGGCGGCCGTTGGGCATTAACGCCGCTGAAGCGCATGCGCTGGGTCAACATCGCCTCAGAGTCCGCCAGCGGCACGTCTTTGGTGAGGCGGTAAGCCCAATCGACCAGCTTGGGCTCCAGGCGGAAAGCCTCGCCTTCGTTGGGAAGGCGAAGGGGCATTTCGTAAGGTACGGATTTGCGAAGGGGAATAAAACCGGTGGTCCAGGTGCTGGGGATTTCGCGCGCATCGATTTCGTGGCCCAGGTCGCCGTCGACGACCCATTCCGCCCAAGCGGCGGAGCCGAGGGAGCCGTCAGCCGGGTCAATGCCGGCGATGCCGGCGACGACCCAGTAGGCGTGGGTCAGGTCAAAGCGCGGATCCATGCCGAGGGCCATGACGGCGGCGGCGGCTTTGGCGGTGCCCACGCCAGTGCAGAGCGCGAGGACGCCAGAATCATTGCCGCGGAGGTCCTGCATGCCTTGGGGGAACTTGTAAATCCGATCGAGCTTTTCGCGCTCCACCCAGAATTGCATTTCGCCCGGAGCATCGCCCGTGGGCGCGCCCCGCTCGAACATGGTGACGACCACCACCTTAATCGGGATCGGCTTTTTCGCCCAAACCAAGGAGAAAGCGAGGAGCAACACGGCGAGGAGGCGCGGCATCATTGATCAGGCGGCACCGGCGGGCTGTTCGCGCTCGCGGGGCCGTTCAGGCCGCTCAGTACTTTGGACGCGCTCGTCAAAACGGCCAAAAATCATCTTACCGGCCGTAGTTTGCAGGACGCTGGTGACCGTGATGTCGATCGTCTTCGAAATCTGCCGCCGCGCGTTATCCACCACCACCATCGTGCCATCGTCCAAGTAAGCGACACCCTGGTTATGTTCTTTGCCTTCTTTCAAAATAAAGACGCGCATGGATTCGCCGGGCAGCACGACTGGTTTCAAAGCATTGGCCAGTTCATTGATGTTCAGGACCTCGACGCCATGCAACTGGGCCACTTTATTGAGATTGAAGTCGTTGGTGACGATGGTCCAGCGGTAGAGCTTGGCGAGCTCAATCAGCTTCAGGTCGACTTCGCGGACTTGCGGAAAGTCGTCTTCCACAATCCGCACTTCGAGATCGGGGTTCTTTTGTATTTTTTGGAGAATATCCAGGCCCCGGCGGCCTCGATTGCGCTTGAGTGAGTCAGCCGAATCGGCCACTTGTTGCAGCTCGCGCAGAACGAACTGCGGAATCACCAGCACCCCGTCAAGAAAGCCGGTCTCGACAATGTCGGCAATGCGCCCGTCGATGATGACACTGGTATCGAGAATTTTGACGGCTGACTTACTGCCCGATTCGGCTCCAAACAGACCGCCAAAGGCCGATAGGTTCAGCATTTCCCCTTTGGCCCAACCAATCGCGAGGCCGCTATAAGCCATGATCAGGAGAGTGGCGACTTGAAGGAACGACGCGGTGGGTGCTTGGCCAGGTAAGGCCCTTTGGATGACGAACGCGACCAGAAAAGCGCCCAACATGCCCAAAATCGTGCCGGTCACCGCGCCGATGAGCCGTTTGAGGCTCACCTGTTTCAATCGTATTTCAAGGGCGACGGCTACGATGCCTAAGGTGAGCCCGAAAAGACCACTGGCAAGCTGAGTAAGTTGAAAGGGAGCAAGGAAAAAAGCGGTGGCCGCCAGAAGGAAAACAAACAGCGCGCGTACAATGAGTAAATCGAACACCGAGGCCTCCTAAAGAATGGAAGTGTTGGCTTGAACCTCGGCGCACAAATAGATTCAGGCCCCTGAGGAGTATAACACTCATTTCAGGAGCCCGAAGCCAAAGTGGAAAAGATGAAACTGCTAGGACTACAGAGCTTTAGCGAGCTCTTCGGCGAAGGCACTGGGTGAGCCATCGGAACGGCCACCGGTACGAGGACGCCGGACGGCCACCGCACCTTCACGACTATTGTTATCGCGAATAGGCGGACGGCTGGCAGCGAAGCGGCGTTGGCCGTCGCTCAAGGGCGAAGCGGTAGAGGCCGCAATCCCTTGTTGTGGTTGACCAGTACCGGGCGGGCCCATCATCGGCCGCACGCCAGGAGCCACGCGGCCCTTGGGGGGCTGAGCAGGATTGGCGCGCAGCATGCGATCTTCGAGCGGCGCATGGTTGAAGCGACGGATAATCGTATCCATCTCTTCCTGGTTGGGGGCTTCAATGAACGCAAATCCCTTGGACTCTTGCGTCTCAGGGTTGCGAATGACTTTGATTGAATCGGCGACTAGATTGTCTGCGGCCAGCCATGACCCGATGTCATCGGCCGTAACCCAAACCGGCAAATTCCCAAGGAAAACCGTATAGCTCATCGTAAGGGTAATGTGACTCCAAGAGGGTTGTATCCGAAAAGTTGGGACACTTTTCGCAAACATCCTTAGACTACCACAATTATGTAAAGTCTTTCGATTAATTTTTGGGAAGAGGGATAACACCCACAATGGGGTGGGGGCACTACCCAAATAAAGGCGATCCGCATTGGCGGGGATTTCTCTGGCTAGGCTTCCTATGTTATTCTCTGGCAAAGTTTTACGGAGAATTCGGAGGACATTTTGGAGCAGAAAGAGAGCCCGCCATCGCTATGGCAAACCGCGCGAGTTGAGACCAGTACGCTAGCCGTTTTAGTACTGGCTTGGATTGGGGCGAACGTCTCTGGCTGGGTACCCGATGTGAACAGCTCGCTGGCCGCGCTGGTGGTTTACGCCGCCTGGCTCGCGTTCTGCATTCTCGTGTACCGCTATTTCTACAAGCTGGACACTTAGGTTTAGGAGCGTGAAACGGCTTTGGTCATTTGCGGCGAACGCAGTTTTGCGTCTTCCAGATGCTTGGTCTGCTGGAAGGTGTAGATCATGCGGTGGACCACAGTGAGATTGCCCAAGACGGCAATCACCCAGAGGACCGGTGCCATCCGGTCGAACAAAGCACCGATGATCAGCAGCACCACGCGTTCCGGGCGCTCGAGAAAACCCACTTTGCAGGTCGGAATCTCGTTCTCGGCCCGGGCTCGCGTATACGAGATCATCACGGAAGCGGTCATCACGATGGCGGTGAGCACGACGTAGAGGGGCCGGTTGATGTTGCCGTAATAGACCAGCAGCCCCATCAGCAAGGCTAAATCGGAGTATCGGTCAAGCACGGAGTCAAAAAAACCGCCGAAACGAGTCACCTGATTCGTTTCGCGCGCCACCCGGCCATCCACCATATCGAAGATCCCGGCACCGATTATCACGAAGCCGGCGACACGGAAGCTGCCTTGGCCCAGCAGGATGGCCGCCCAGATATTGATCAGCAGCCCGATGAAAGTGAGAACGTTGGGATGAATGCGGGCCAAGGCGAGCCCACGGACAATACCCACGATGATGGTGTTGCATCCGGCACCGATGGCTCTGGTGAGGGTCATATCTCTTCTGACTCGTAGATGGTCTTCAAGCTGAGGATTTCAAACTGCTTCAGTCCGCCGGGGATGGTGATTTTTACTTCCTCACCCACCAGTTTGTTCAGTAAACCGCGCCCAATGGGCGAGGCGGTGGAGATGCGGCCCGCGGCCACATCGGCGTCTTCGCTGGGAACTAATTTATACGTTATTTTCTCGTCTTTGACAAGGTCCAGAACTTCAACCGTCGAGCCCAGGCCGACGCGGTCGCGCGGGATCTTGCTGAGGTCCACCATCGACAATTCCGCCAGGCGCGTGCGCAACTGCGCCAGCCGCGCGTCGACAAAACGCTGCCGTTCTTTGGCGGCATGAAACTCCGCGTTCTCCTTCAGGTCGCCGTGGGCGCGCGCCTTCAATATTTCCTTAGGCAGTTCGTTGCGCATCTCGTAATCGAGTACCGCAATTTCGTCCTGCAATTTCTTCTTGAGATCCATGGAGACTGCCTTATTATAGAGCGCGCGGCGGGTGGAGAACCAGCAATTGCAGAATACAAGTAACATGTTAGGGAGATGGAGGAGATCCGCGTAAAAAGCTGGGCCGATCTGCAGGAGAGGCTCTATGACCGTTCGTGGTACCAGCCGCACGGCCGCTTCCGCGCGCCTTTTGCTTTTCGCGGCGTGGCGAACCAGGCTTTTCCGCCGCGCACCAGCCTCTGCCGTCTGGGGGGCCGCTACCCCACTTTGGAAGATCCGCTGCTGCGCAACTTTCGTAAGTACGCCGCCTCCAGCGAAGTGCCGCGCGACTCCACCTGGAATTGGCTCGCGGTCGCGCAGCACCACGGCCTGCCCACCCGGCTACTCGATTGGACGTTCTCCCCCAACGTTGCCCTGCACTTCGCCACCGAAAACTTCGACGACTTCGGCGTCGACGGCATGATTCTCGCCATCGACTTCATCGCCTGCCGCAACCACCTGCCTTCCGGACTCAAACGCATTTTGGAAAAAGAGGGCGCGCTGCTGTTCACCGCCGACATGCTGAACCAGTACGCCAAAACGCTGGAGGAGTTCGACCGTAACGTGGCGCGTGAAGGCGACCATTGCGTGGCGTTCTTTGAGCCGCCGTCGCTCGATGAACGCATCGTCAATCAAGCCGCCTTGTTCTCGTTCGTCTCCAACCCCGTCGTGCAAATCGACGAATGGCTCGCGCGCCAAGCACCCGGCCTTGCCCGGCGAATCATTCTTCCCGCCAGCCTCAAATGGGAGATTCGCGACAAGCTCGATATGGCCAACATCACTGAGCGCGTCATCTACCCGGGCATCGACGGGCTCAGCCGCTGGTTGCAGCGCTATTACAGCCCCAACCACAAGATTGAGATCGGCGGCGCGATTTGGGAGATCCAGGAGATGCACGATGGCCGTATCGTCGTCGAGCGTGAGGGCGAACGCCGCGAGATCACCTCGCGGGCCGATGGTCACTGGTGGGATTTGACGAGTGATCGGGCCATCGCCGTCCGTCCGCGGCCGCGGCAGTACGAATAGCGGCAGTACGAATAGCTAACGGGTGGCGATCGGGGAGTTCAGCGCGGTGACAATGAAGTCGGCCGCCGTGGATTGCAGCTTCACCAGTTGCCCGGGGAAGAGTCCGCCGGCGACCAGGAAAATGACGATGGCGGCCAGCGCCCAACGCTCGCGAGGCAACGCGTCGAGCGCGCCCGTGGGAGCGCCAGTGGACGCCAGAATCGGGCGGCCCATAAACAACCGCGCAAACAAGCGAAAGATGTTGAAGGCATTGAGCGCCGTGGAGATTGGCAAGGCCAAGCCGATCCAGGGATGCGAATCCAGGGTGCCTTGCAGGAGGAGATCTTCTGCCGCGAAGCCCAACGTTCCCGGCATGCCCACCAGCGCCAGGCCGCAAACCAGAAAGAAGACGCTCAGCCTTGGCGCGACATTGCCTAAGCCGAGGAAGCCGGGGCGCTGGCCCAATTGGTCCACCCGATTCTGAAGCGCCTGATAGACGCCCACCAGCCCGGTGGTGGCGGTGGCCACAACCATCCAATGCACCAGCGCTCCGGTGGCACCTTCGGGCGTCAGGCTCTCGAGACCGGTGAGCACCATAGAGGCTTGGCTCACCAGTACCAGCCCGAGTAAGCGCCGGGGCGAGCGCTCCGCGACGGCCGCCAGAGCGGCGAGCGCGGCGGTAAACAGGGCGAGGTCAGAGAGCCAGGGTAGCGACTCGCGCGTGATGGCTGGATACAGCGGCAAGCCCACCCGCGCCAGTAAGAACGCGCCAAGGTGCCCATTGACTAACAAGGCGGTTGGCAACAACGAGCCTTTTTCGAGGGCGCTGGCCGGCCAGGTATGAAGGGGAAAGATGCCTTTACGCAGCGCAATAGCGAGCGCGACAAAGCCGAACGCCCACGCTCCCCCCGGCGAACTGCGCACGGCGCGCAACGCGGCTAAATCCAGCGTGGCCGCCGTCGCGATCATGACCACCGCCGCGCCCAAGGCCACGACACTCAAAAGCAACACGATCCGTGCGTAAGTTGAGTTACTCCGGTTGAGTAACATCGGCAGCGACGCCGCAAGCCAGGCGAACCACAGCAACGCCAGATGGTCCGCCGCATAGGCGGTGAGCGTAGCGGATAACATCAGCAATATTTCCGCCATCATGCGCGACGACATTTCGCGCTGCGGCAGCAAGGCGGCGGTGGCCAGGGTGAGCGCCCCAAAAATCACCATGGGCAAGGCGTTGATGGCATCGCCGGTGAAATAGGGGGTGACGATGCGTCCGCTGTTCATCACCTGCGCCAGGTTCACGATGGCGGCCATCAGGGTCAGCAACGCTGTGCCCAGTCCGATGGTCCGAACGCGCTCCACGGAATTCGATCGCCACGCCAGTAACGCGCCGAGCAGGGGGATCAGAACTGCGGCGAGTAACATCTATTTCACTTCTTTCCGGTCCTGGGGGTCGGGGCGGGAAGTAGTGCGACGGTGCATCAGGCGGCTCGGCGCACCCAACCAACCAGAGACGGTGTGCAGCGGATTGGCAAAGCCGCGGTCGATCAGGCTATCCAAATGGCCGCGATCCATGGCAAAACGATAGAGCCACAGCCGCCACCCGAGGGGAAGCCAGGTATCGAACCGCCCACCGGGCTGTGGGAGAACGCCGCCGGCGGCCGATTGCAGTAGGTGATAGTCGTGGAGCATGGAGGGGGCGCGGAGAAACTGCAGCGTACGAACCGTGGCGTGGCCCAGGATATGCACCAAAGCCAGCGTAGACCAGCCGAAACCGATCTCGACAAAGATCAATCCCAACTGCGAAAGGGCGGCAAAGGCCAAGCCGGCTTTGACGTCGGAGCACGCCCGCCCGGCCAGCGTGCCGTAGATCGCACTGGCGGCACCGATGGCGGCTACGGCCCCAGCCACCACCGGTGCGGCGGTGAGAATGGGCTCAGCGCGCAGGAGTAAGTAAGCGCCCAGATGAACCGAGATGGCCCCATACACCACGGCACTCGAAGGCGTGGGCCCTTCCATCGCGCGAGGCAGCCAGCCGGAAAAGGGCAACTGGGCTGACTTTCCGCTCGCCGCTAGAACGAGCAGGGCCGCGACCATCGCCGCAGCCGTGCCGGTGAGCTGGGGCGTCGCGAGCAAACCGGCGTAGGTGGCCGTGCTCGCAAAATGATGCATCAGGAATGTCGCGACTAACAAGCCAACATCGCAAGCGCGATAGGACGCGAACACGCGGATCGCATTGCGCACGGGACCGGTGCGATGTTCAAAAAAAGCGATTAGCATCACGGACGAAATACCGGCTAACTCCCAACCGCCGATGAGTAAGTCAAACGACCCCGCCGTCAACACCAGCAATGCGCCGAAGCCATACAGATTCAGCAGCAGAAAAAAGCGCAGGAACCCGGTTTCCCGATGCATGTACGTGACGGAAAAAGCACCGATCAAAGCCGTGAGAAGAACGGTGAGCCCCACTAACGGCAAGCTGAGCCAATCGACAAATAAAATGAGCGGAAAGCTGTATTCGTGAACGCGGAACCATTCGCCTAAGTGGACGCTCGCCTGCAGGCCCGCGCCAGCCGTCGATAGCAGCGCCAAAAGTGCGGCGAAGGAGAGCCCGCTCACCGCCATCGCCAGCTGGGTGGCCCGCGTGATCACCCGTTCGGCGGGTTCAGCGCCCAGCAGCCAGGTGAGCGCGAGCCCGAGAAACGCCAGGCCCGGCGCAGCGACGAGGGTGCAAAGCAGGAACTGCGAAATATCCATTGGTTAGCGAGGTCCAATTCGGGCAATCGGTAAGTGATGAAGCTTGCCTTGATACCACTCCCGCGACGAAGCCGCCACCGGCAGCGCCAGGGGCTCGAACTCGTAAGGCTCAAAACCATGGTCGCGCCGGACATGAATCTGGCCGGTGGCCGGGTCGAGCGTGGCCAGACGAATCCAGCGATTCTTAGTTAGGTTCGCGTTGTAAGCATTCGAAGCAATCACCGCTTCCAGGCGTTCCGGCGTGGTCTCGATGATAAACAGAATGCGCACGGGTTCATGAATCTCCACCATCTGCCAGGGCAAGCCCGTGCGTAAGTCACTGGCGTGCCCGTTCATCAAGCCGACTAAGCCGGTGACGTTGTGGGGCAGCTTCGTGCCGGATCCGTAACCTTCGTTGTCGACGAAGGAGAAATAATACTCGAGGCTGATGCCGCTGCAAACCAGGATGACGGCCCCGAGCTGGCGCTTGAGATAGGTGTCATCGGGATCGACCGAGGCGTCGTAGGAGACCAGAAACGCGCGGCGATCCAGAAAGAGCCCACGCACCGTGTCGCGGCGGCCCACGAAGCAGACGGCGTTGGTGCAGTGGCCATACTCCGGCCGCGGTTGGGCGAGATGCTCGGCCCGGCCCTCCACATGCATCAAGGCGAAGGAGGGATCGGATGATTCGTCGAAGGACTCGAAGCGGCGTGAGCGTTCATGGGCGTCCAAGGCGCGCGCCTGATCGAGCTGTTCCCGCAGGCACCGGTGGTCGGCGGCATGCGTTCCGGGCAGCGCTTCCAGGTCGTAAAGGTCAATCGCGTCGCTGCACGTATCGTGATATCCACCCAGGAAGCGGGTGTCCGCCGGAATGTCGAGGCCCTGCGCCCGCAGGCCATCGCGGACTCCGGGGTGATTGGCCATCGCCGCAAAAACGCGCCCATTAGGCCCACCGCGCCGTCCGCCGCACGCGCCACAATCATGGGCAGATTCGTGGGGATTATTGAGCGAAGCTGACCCGTGCCCTAACACCACCACCAAGCGCGCAAAGTTGTCGGCAAGTCCCGCGCCGCGCAGCACGCCTCCGACCCGATCGATCTTCTCTTGCACCGTGAAGCCGATGTCGAAATCCTCGTGGGCATCGCCCGGCGGCTTCGCTTGACTTTCAAAGGTGAGGACGGTGCGGGGCACCGGGAAAATGGCTTCGTTTAGCCGCCGCCGCAGCCGTCCCGCGAGACGCGGAGCCAGCACTCGCACCATCAGCGGCACCACCGAGATGGTGCCGAGCAAAGCGGTGCTTACCCATCCGGGCAGCAGCGAGCGCGAAGAAACATAAAGCCCATGAGTCAGGCGCGACCACAACCGCCGCCGCCACTGGCGCTGCCCGTGTAAATGCTCGTCGCCGGCATGCGGTTGCTCGCCGACGGAGTGCGCGGGCTTCATCACCACCGGGCAAAGGGGAGCGCTGTGAGCATCGTCGATGCCCGTAAACTGCATCGCCACACCGAAGAATCCCGCCGCTCCGAAGGTCCTCACCGCTGGTGCCAACTCTTCCAGGTGGCGGCGCAGCGATTCTTCCCGCTCGTCGATGCAGAAAAAGACTTGGGCCGAGGGACGAATCTTTTCCGCCGGCTGGCCGGAGAGTAAAAGATCCCGCCGGTGTTGGCCGATCGGCGATAGAATCTCCCGTTCGTGCCGCCGCTCATAAGCCAGATGGAACAGACGGCGGCGCTCCAACGAGTGGCAAGCACTTACCTCGCGCTCCAGATTGTGAAATTCGGCGGGTGCCAGATTCTGCGCGCTTTCAGCCGTGAAATTGAGCGCGGCCAGCGCGTCGAAGAGCGTGGCCACCCGCATCAGCCGGAGGGCAGCCGGGCTGGCCTGCACCGGGCGTTCGCTGGCCTCCGGCAGGTTGACCTGGGCCGTCGCGACCAGCGTCAGCCGCACCGCGAGATAATCCATCAGCCTGCAGGGCAGACGCCGATAGGGCGCCAACTCGGGCTGTTCCTCCAGCCGGTGAAACAGGCCCGCCCAGCCTGGCAGAGCGAGCAATTCGTCGCGCAGGAACGTTTCGGGATCCTCGATCCGAAGCTCATCGAGTTTGGAGCTTACGACCGCGGCGGCTTCGAGCGCGCTCTGGTCGCGAAAGTCTCCGGCCAGGCCATCGAGGCCCGCCGGACCGAAAAATGCTGGCTGCCCCATCAGTTGCCGCACGGCACCCAGAAACCCGAGTTCCCGATGGGGCATCGGCCAGTAGACGGCACCTTGTTCGAGATAATTCGCACTGAGGCGGATCAGCAGTGGATGCACGATGTTGTCCAGCGGGCGTCCGCAGCCGGTGGCTGGTCTGGCCGCCGGTTCATCCGTCGTCCGCCGCAGGCAGACGTCAAACAGGGCGCGCGCCGGGCCTGCACGCAGCGAGCCGGCCAGGTCACCCTCTTCATACCGCCATTCGATCGTGTCCGGCTCGAACTCGCGAACGCCCGGTACCAGCATTGCCCGGCGCAGCGCCCGGCGATCGAGCCCCGCACTGATCTCTTCGTTGGCCTCTTCTTCCAGTACCGCGGCGATGTCCCGCACCGCAATGCGTCCCCTCAGTAAATCGCGCCGGTAAGCCGCTTCGGACATATAGGGTTGCGTGCCAAACACGCGCGCCCCCTCGAGCACTGCCTCTTCAAACGGCAGGTGCTCAAAGGCATGCAGGGTGTTGTGATGAATGAAGACGCCGATCGGCCCTTGAGCCGGCAGGTAATGCGCCAAGCGGGCGACCAATTCTCCTAACTGGCCGGTGGCTAGTGCCAGGTTCTCGGATGCTGTTTGCCGGCACGTAGACAAGTGGTTACTCTTGAGTTTGCCACGCTTTGCTCGTCCGGCAAGAATCGACTTTCATCCGTAAGAATAGGCTCTTCATCCGAAATCCGGCCCATGCGGTCCGGCTCGTGGGAAACTCACGGATATGTCCACGCCCGTGATCTCCGTGCAAGGCCTCGAAAAGTCCTACGGCTCCTTCCAGGCCGTCCGGGGCCTCGACTTCGAGGTCCATCCCGGCGAAGTCTTCGGCTTGTTGGGCCCCAACGGCGCAGGCAAAACGAGTACGGTCGAAATTCTCGAGGGTCTGCGGCCTCGCTCGGCTGGCGAGGTGAAGGTGTTGGGGCTCGATCCGGCAGATGACACCAATGCCCTGAAGGATCGGATCGGCGTCTGTTTGCAGCAAACGAATTTGCCCGACAAGATGATGGTGTGCGAGGCGCTCGAGCTATTTGGCTCCTTCTACACGCGCACGGCCGATCCGCTGATGTTGCTGAAACGGCTGCAACTGGAAGACAAAGCGAAGAGCTTCTACTCCACGCTTTCCGGCGGGCAGAAGCAGCGTCTGGCGATCGCCTTGGCCCTCGTGAATGATCCTTCGGTCGTCTTCTTCGACGAGCCGACCACCGGGCTTGATCCGCAAGTCCGCCTCGAAATCCATGCGCTCATTCAGCAGCTTCGCGGCGACCAGCGTTCCATCATCCTCACCACCCATTACATTGAGGAGGCCGAACGCCTTTGCGACCGCGTCGCCATTATGGACGAAGGCCGCATTGTGGCGCACGGCACGCCCCGTGAGATTCAAGCCCGCACGCTGGGCCTTTCGAAAATTGAAATCGTGACCGAACATCCCTTGCCCGCGTTACCCGAAGCCGCGTCCTTCTCTGCGGAAAAGCTGGTGGCGGGGGCCGAAGGACGTTCGCTCACCGTGCTCGCCGCCCGCCCGGCGCGCGCGTTAGTGGAGTTAGTAAAGTGGATCGACTCCCAGGGCGTTGAGTTAGTCGATGTCCAGCTGAAACGCCCCACGCTGGAAGATGCGTTTATTGAGCTGACTGGTAAGAGTCTGCGTGACTAATCAATCCGCACACTATGGAAGCGACTTAGGAAAACTACCGTGGCCCCTTATTTAGCCTATATCCGCATGACGTTGCGCCTGACGATGCGCGAGAAGTCCGTACTCTTCTTTAACTACGTCTTTCCGCTGATTTTCTTCTTTGTTTTCTCGACGGCCTTTCAAGCTGAACGCGGCGGCATGATCAATATGGTCTTTGCCATGATTTTGGTGATTGGCATTCTGGGTAATGGTCTTTTCGGCGGCGGCA
>JANLPT010000235.1:0-1632 GCA_031367405.1 Bryobacteraceae bacterium | reverse complement strand
CTCCTTGTTCACGTAGTCGATCACGCGATCCCACTGGCCGGCCTCGATACTGGCGGCGATGAAGTCGTTCTCGCGCACGGTGTCCTCGAACTTCTCGTAGAACATGCGGTCGATCTTCATGCCCTCGTAGCCGATGGCTTCCTCCTTGATCGTGGAGAGGAGATCATCGCCGAGGTGCTCGTAGGTGCCGCCGGTGACGACTGGCCCCTCGCCGCCGCTTTCACCGCCTTCGGCTTTCGGTTTCGGCAGCTTGCGGACTTCGTCGTATTTGAACTCCTTCTCGAAGTATTCGCAGTTGGCGAAGTAGTCGAAGAGCTTGAAGGAGGTCTTCTGCGGTTCCTTCACGCTCTCCCGGATGGATTCGTCGAAGAGCTGCTCGCGGAAGTCGTGCTTGCGGGTGCCGCGGCCTTTGATCTGGATGAAGTCGGTGGGTGAAAAGATGGGGCGGAAGAGGCCGAGGTTCAGGAGATCCGGGCAATCGTAGCCGGTGGTCATCATGCCGACGGTGACGCAGACGCGGGCTTTGCTGGTCTTGTAGGTGGGGAGGAAGTTGGCGGAGCCGAGAAGGTTGTTGTTGGTGAAATTGATGGTGTGCTGCTGCGCGCCGTCCACCTGGGAAGTAACCTGCACGGCGAAGTCGGACTGGTATTTGCCGGGGAACATCCGGTCGGCCATCTCGTTGAAAATCTGCGCCAGCTTGCCCGCGTGATGCTGGCTGACCGCGAAGACGATGGACTTGCCGATCTCGCCGCTGACGGGGTCGCGCAGGGCATTTTCAAGAAAGGTTTTGCAGAAGAGTTGATTGGTGGCCTTGGAGAAAAAGCGCTTTTCAAACTGGCGTTGCTTGAAGGCCTCGTCGTGGTCGTCGCCTGCGTCATCCTTGAACGCGACGACGAAGCCATCGTCCGAAAGAAGCTGCGTGGTGACGGTGCTGCGGGCGTCCACGACGGTGGGGTTGATGAGGAAGCCATCCTTCACGCCATCAAGCAGGGAGTAGCGGAAGGTGGGCTGGCCATCGTCGCAGCCGAAGGTGCGGTAGGTATCGAGCATGAGACGGCGCTCGAATTCGCGCGGGTCCTTGGTGGTCGGCTTGTCCTTGTCAAATTTCTTGAGGTAGTCGAAGGGCGTGGCGGTGAGGCCGAGCTTGTAGCCGATGAAGTAGTCGAACACGGCGCGGGCATTGCCGCCGATGGAACGGTGCGCTTCGTCGGAGATGACGAGGTCGAAGTCGGTGGGGGAAAAGAGCTGCTGGTATTTGTTGTTGAAGAGCAGCGACTGGACGGTGGTGACGACGATCTCGGCATGGCGCCAGTCGTCGCGATTCTCTTTGTAGATGACTGATTTGTAGTCGTTCGCGAGGACCTTCTTGAAAGCCTTGAGCGCCTGGTCTTCGAGTTCGAGCCGATCCACGAGGAAGAGGACGCGGCGGGCGTTGCCGGTGCGGAGGAAGAGCTTGATGAGCGCGGCGGCGGTGAGCGTCTTGCCGGTGCCGGTGGCCATTTCGAGGAGGAAGCGGTCGAGACCTTTCTTGATGGCCTGCTGGATGGCGTAGATGGCTTTCTTTTGGTAGAGGCGCAGGAAGCGGAGGCCGTTCAGCTCGATGAAGCGGGCGCGTTCGCCTTCGTTCTTCCA